>NZ_JBIWFV010000008.1:0-259464 GCF_044763255.1 Streptomyces sp. NPDC096176
GTATCCAATCCGCGTCACGGGCGGCAGGCATCCGCGAAGCTCGAAGCCGCGCAACAAGCCCTGGCCCGATTCCCGCGCCGCAAGGCCAAGGACCGCCCTCACGCTGGTCCGTGAGCATGATTTCATCGCGCACGAAGACCTCAAGATCCGCAACATGGGCAAGGCGCCCGCCCCGAAGCCCGATCCCGACAAGCCGGGCGCGTTCCTGCCCAACGGGGCAGCGTCCAAGGCCGGGCTGAACCGCTCGATCGCTGATGCCGGATGGGGGGTGTTCCTGACGAGCCTGCACGCCAAGGCTGAAAGCGCCGGACGGGAAGTGATCGCTGTGGACCCCCGCAACACCTCCCGACGGTGCCCCGAATGCGGGCACACCGTCAAGGAGAACCGGCCCACACAGGAGAAGTTCCACTGCGTCGCCTGCGGCCACCACGCGCACGCGGACACGGTGGGGGCGATCAACGTTCTACGGGCCGGGCTGGTCCGTCGCGAAGCCCAACCGGCATAGCGAGAAGCCACCCCCTTCAGGGGGCGGAGGAGTCACGATTGCTTCCCGCTGGAGAGTCGCCCGCTCTGCGGCCAGACGGATCTTCGCTTCTTCCTGGGCGAGCAGCCGGTCACGCCGGAGGGTGCGTGCGTCGGACAGCTTCTGACCGAGCAGCGAGCCGAGACTTCCCAGGACGAAGCATGGCGGGCGAACGTGTGCTGCCGCTCCCGGCGCTCGTGCGCGAGGCGCTGAAGACGTTCCGCGCGACGCAGGCGAAAGCGGCGGGCGAAGGGTACGAGGGCGGCGGGTACGTGCTCGTGGACGGACTCGGCGCGGCGTTGAACGGTCGGCAGTTGCGAGTGCCGGCCTACAAGGTGATGGACGAGAACGGCCTTCGCAGGGTCCGTCTGTACGATGCTCGGGCGTCGTGCTTGACCTTCCTGGCGAATAGACGGGGTGCCGGATCACCTGCTCGCCATGTGGGCCGGGCACACGAACGTGAAGACGACCAAGAAGTGGTACGTGAAGCCAGACGTGGCGGACCTGCTTCCAGCAGCGGAGGCATGGGGAGGTCTCGCGGGGCGTGTGTGACAGATCGTGACAGATGAAGGTGTGAACCCGTGAGCGAGACCAAGATCAATATGCTGCAATACCGCTTTGACGGGCCAGAAGACGCCCCAGTCCTGATCTTGGGCCCGTCCCTGGGTACTACATGGCACATGTGGGACCGGCAGATCGCCGAGCTGTCCGAGCGCTGGCGGGTGCTCCGGTTCGACCTGCCCGGCCACGGCGGCGCGCCCGCGCACCCCGCCACCTCCGTCACCGCCCTCGCCGAGCGGCTGCTCGCCACCCTGGACCAGCTGGGGGTGCAGCGGTTCGGCTACGCGGGCTGCTCCATCGGCGGCGCGGTCGGCATCGAGCTGGCGCTGCGCCATCCGCACCGCGTGGCGACGCTGGCACTGGTCGCGGCGTCTCCGCGGTTCGGCACGGCCGACGAGTTCCGCCAGCGCGGCGTGGTCGTCCGCACCAACGGCCTGGACCCGATGGCACGCAGCGCGCCCGAGCGCTGGTTCACCCAGGCCTTCGCCGCCGCCCAGCCGGCGATCGTCGAGTGGGCCGTCCAGATGGTCCGCACCACCGACCCCGGCTGCTACATCGCCGCCTGCGAGGCGCTCGCGGCCTTCGACGTCCGCGCCGAACTCGGCCGGGTCGGCGTCCCCACACTCGTCCTGGTGGGCTCAGAGGACCAGGTCACCGGCCCCGCGGAGGCCCGCACTCTGGTCGCGGGGATACCGGACGCCCGGCTGGCTCTCGTGCCCGGCGCCTCCCATCTCGCCCCCGTCGAGCAGCCCGCCGCCGTCACGGATCTGCTCGCCCACCACTTCGCCACCGCCTGGCACGACACCCTCACGGCCTTCCCTGCGCCGCCCGCGCCGGTGATCTCCGCCCCGGTCGCCCCGGTGGCGGAGATCGGCCCCGCCTCCCCGGAGCAGCCGCAGGCGCACACCGGCAGGACCGACCCGTACCAGGCCGGGATGAAGATGCGCCGCGCGGTGCTCGGCGACGCGCACGTCGACGCGGTCATGGCCGACGAGGACGACTTCACCGGCGACTTCCAGGAGCTGATCACCCGCTACGCGTGGGGCGAGGTGTGGACCCGCGAGGGCCTGGACCGGCGCACCCGCAGCTGTGTGACGCTGACCGCCCTGGTCGCCGGCGGACACCTGGACGAGCTGGCCTTCCACACCAGGGCCGCGCTGCGCAACGGTCTGACTCCCGCGGAGATCCGGGAGGTACTGATCCACACGGCCGTGTACTGCGGTGTCCCGGCGGCGAACTCCGCGTTCAAGGTCGCGCAGGCCGTGATTCAGGAGGAGACGACGCCGCGGGCATAGCAGGATGGGGACATGAGGCTCACCAAGAAGACCCATGCCTGCGTGCGACTGGAGAAGGACGGGCGGTGTCTGGTCGTCGACCCGGGAGGCTTCAGCGAGCAGGACGCCGCCGCGGGCGCCGACGTGCTCCTCGTGACCCATGAGCACCCCGACCATTTCGACGAGGGTCGGCTGCGGGCGGCCCTGGAGACGAATCCGGCGGCCGCGCTGTGGACGCTGCGCAGCGTTGCCGACCAGCTCTCCGCGGCGTTTCCCGGCCGCGTCCACACGGTGGGCCACGGTGACTCGTTCACCGCGGCCGGCTTCGACGTGCAGGTGCACGGCGAGCTCCACGCCGTGATCCACCCGGACATTCCGCGGATCACCAACGTCGGATTCCTCGTGGACGGCTCCGTCTTTCACCCCGGCGACGCGCTGACCGTCCCCGACCATCCGGTGGACACGCTGATGCTGCCCGTGCACGCACCGTGGAACAAGATCTCCGAGGTCATCGACTACGTACGCGAGGTGCGGCCGCGCCGCGCCGTCGACGTCCACGACGCCCTGCTCACGGACCTCGCCCGGCCGATCTACGACCGGCAGATCGGCGAACTCGGCGGCGCGGAGCACGGCCGGCTGGCTCCCGGGGAGTCGCGGGACGTGTGAGACGCGGCGGGCGGACCGGTGACTGTCGTACCCCGCCGTTAGGCTTTGGACCATGCGTATCGCCACGTGGAACGTCAACTCGATCACCGCCCGGCTGCCCCGGCTGCTGGCCTGGCTGGAGAGCAGCGGCACCGATGTGCTGTGCGTCCAGGAGACCAAGTGCACCGAGGAGCAGTTCCCCGCCGACGAGCTGCGCGAGCTCGGCTACGAGTCCGCGGTCCACGCCACCGGCAGGTGGAACGGTGTGGCGCTGATCTCCCGGGTCGGTCTGGACGACGTCGTCCGCGGTCTGCCCGGCGCCCCGGACTACGAGGGCCTGCAGGAGCCACGGGCGATTTCCGCGACCTGCGGCCCGGTCCGCGTCTGGTCGGTCTACGTGCCGAACGGCCGGGAGGTCGCCCATGACCACTACGGCTACAAGCTGCGCTGGCTGGAAGCCCTGTCCGTCGCGGTGACCGACGACGCCGCGGGTGGGCGTCCGTTCGCCGTGCTCGGCGACTTCAACATCGCGCCGACCGACGACGACGTGTGGGACCCGTCCTTCTTCGAGGGCATGACGCATGTGACGCCGCCGGAGCGGGCGGCCCTGGAGGCGCTGCGCAAGCGGGGTCTGTCCGATGTCGTGCCGCGCCCGCTGAAGTACGAGCACCCGTTCACGTACTGGGACTACCGCCAGCTGTGCTTCCCCAAGAACCGCGGCATGCGCATCGACCTGGTCTACGGCAACGAGCCCTTCGCGAAGGCCGTCAAGGACAGCTATGTCGACCGTGAGGAGCGCAAGGGCAAGGGCGCGTCGGACCACGCACCTGTTGTTGTCGATCTGGACACGTGAGGTTGGTTGACGCGCGCCCAGTGGTGCGCTCGGGCGCCGGGATGCGACTCTTTGCCATATGAACATCCCTTTCTTGGACCACTGGCTGGGGCGCCACAGCGATGAACGGGACAAGGGCGAGTCGGCCGCCGCCGAACACGATCCGGAGCGCGCGGCAGCCATCACCGAGCTGCTGTCCGAGTGTGAGCTCCTGCGCGCCCGGGCGGGGCAGTCCGGGCTCGAACTGGACGACTCTCCCGGCTCATTGGCCGCGCTGGATCAACTGCCGCCGCGTTGGCGCGACGATCCGGAGGAACTGCCGTGGCTGGGCAACGACGCGGGCCTCTACCTCGGCACCGTGATCGTCCGTACGGTGCCCGGTGCGGCCTGGCACATCTGGCCGGGCGGCCATCCCGTGGTGCGGCTCGCCTCCGGCCGGGAGATCAGTGTGGTCGAGGCGGGGGTGGAATGGGCGTTCAACGGGGCGCCCCAGCTGTCGCAGGTCTACGGCGAGGCGGCGGAAGCCTGACCGTACCCCCAAGGCCGCACCTATACCGTGTTCATGAGGTTCTATATTAATACGGCTTATGCCCTACTTATGCGTGTCGGGTGTGAAGTCCCTTGGAGCGCTGGATAGTTTGCGCTGACCTCGACACACAGCTGAGAGTGGGTAGGGCAGCGTATGGCCGTCGATCCGTTGATCGAGCTGCGTGATGTCAACAAGCACTTCGGGCAGTTACACGTTCTCCGGGACGTCAACCTCACCGTCGGCCGGGGGGAGGTGGTCGTGGTCATCGGACCGTCGGGCTCGGGAAAATCGACGCTGTGCCGGGCCATCAACAGACTCGAGACCATCGAGTCGGGCCACATCACCCTCGACGGGCAGCCGCTCCCGGAGGAGGGCAAGGCCCTCGCGAATCTCCGCGCCGACGTCGGCATGGTCTTCCAATCGTTCAATCTCTTCGCGCACAAGACCGTGCTGGCGAACATCTCCCTCGGTCCCGTCAAGGTCCGAGGGCGCAAGAAGGAAGACGCCGAGCGCCGCTCCCGTGAACTGCTCGAGCGCGTCGGTCTCGCCGATCAGGCGGACAAGTTCCCCGCCCAGCTCTCCGGCGGCCAGCAGCAGCGCGTGGCCATCGCCCGCGCCCTGGCCATGGACCCCAAGGTCATGCTCTTCGACGAGCCGACCTCTGCCCTCGACCCCGAGATGATCAACGAGGTGCTGGAGGTGATGCAGCAACTCGCCCAGGAGGGAATGACCATGGTCGTCGTCACCCATGAGATGGGCTTCGCCCGCTCCGCCGCCAATCGCGTCGTCTTCATGGCCGACGGCCGCATCATCGAGGACCGCACGCCCGAGGCGTTCTTCACCGATCCTCGGACCGACCGTGCCAAGGACTTCCTCTCCAAGATCCTCAAGCACTGACTGCCTTCGAGCACTGACTGCCGTGGGATCCCCCTGCCCTGACAGCGGGAGCGGGAAGCGGCAGTGGTTCATGGGGCACCACCCTCTCCCCTGTGTGAGGCAGGGGACCCAGCCGGCAGCAGCCGGTGATCACTCCTGGCGCAGCGGGACCGACAGATACGAGGGGTCGGCCGTTGGCGAGGAGAAGGTCAGCTGCGCGCCGGTCGGGTTGTGCTCGATGTAGAGCGGGTCGACGGTGTCGACGACCACGGCCAGACGGTGGCCGGCCGGTACGTCGTAGGCGGTGGAGAACAACTCCAGGTCGACGGCGAACGGCTGACCGGGCGTCTTGTCGTGGAAGGTGTACGGCGCGTTGGAGACCAGCTTGCCGAGGCCGAGCGGGCCCACGTCGTAGAGGTAGGCGACGAGGGTGCCGCTCTCCTTGGTGCTCGTCACCGTGGTGTGCAGCTTCGCCGTGCCCCGGACCTGCTGGGTGCTGCGGTAGCGCGGCGACTGCCATACGGCGGCGTACGAGCGCGGCAGCAGCGGGATCGACGCCATGGGCGGCACCTTGACGAACTGGTCGAGGAGGCTGGACAGGAAGATGACCCCGCCGTTTGCCCCGGAGTCGACGTTGGCGCGGATCCGCGGCGAGCCGCCCAGCTCGATCTTGTGCCGGTCGGCACCCACCGACTTCCAGTGGGGATACGTCTCGTACGCGCCGGTGGAGCGGGTCTTGATGCGGACGGGCTGCTCGCGGTCGACTCCGTTGTCGACGCCCTTGAGGTGGTGGTCGAACCAGCGGTGGGCGCTGGTCCAGGTGTCGTTGGGCAGGCCGAGCAGGCCGGTGGCCTCCGCGGTGGCGTGGTCGCCCGGGCGGAACTCGAGACGCTTGGGGACGCTGAGCCGCTCGTAGAAGTCGGCGTACTGGTTGGGCGGGAAGAGCGAGTCGCCCCACGCGTTGCCCAGCATGATCGCGGCGCCGTTGGCGTTGATCTCGTCGAGGTATGCGCCGGGGGAGCGTTTGCGTCCCCACGCGATCATGTCCTGCTCCTTGGTCAGATCGGAGGTCAGGAAGTCGGACATGACCTGCTGGAGTTCGTCGCTGGGGCGGCCGGTGAGATAACCGGCGCCGCTGAGCAGGGCGGCGGCCTGGAGGTGCTGGGTGCGGCCGCTGTAGATGGAGTCGATGAGGTCGGCCCAGCCGCTGAGCGCGACGACGGCCTTGATGCGCTTGTCCTTCGCGGAGGCGAGCAGGCTGATGCCCGCGCCGTAGGAGACGCCCGCCATGCCGACTCTGTCCGGATCGGCCGGCGTGTTGGCCAGCGCCCAGTCGATCACCTTGGACGCGTCAGCGATGTCGGGGGGCCCGGCGGTCTCGATCTCGCCGCCGGACTGCCAGAAGCCGCGGGAGTTGTAACTCACCACCACATAGCCGGAGTCGGCGAGCCTCCTCGCTTGGGCGAGGTACTCGACCTGCGGCATCGCCCAGCTGGTGGGGAGCACGATGACGGGATAGGTCTGCCGGCCGTCCCAGCTCGCGGGCGTGGTGACGTTGGCCTTGAGCACCGTTCCTCCGTCGCCCGTGATGTCGACGAACCGGAGGCCGGGAAAGGCGGTGGCGCTGTCCTGCTGGGCCAGGGCCGGGGCGGCCGTGAGGGCGGCGGGGGCCGCGGCGGTGGCGGAACCGGCGAGCAGTGCGGCGGAGACCGTACCGATGGCAGTGGTGCGCAGAGTATTGCGAGGAAGTCCCACAGGTCACTCCTGACTCATCTGTCCCTACGAAGTGACCCGACGGTAACGGGAGGAGCCACTGGAGGTAACTCCCCAGTAAGTTACGCCAGCGTAACAATTATTGGACGTCGTGTCAGCGGGCTGCGCAGCGAGAAGCCGGGCCCCAGGCGCCCCGTCGAGCGGGGCCGTGCCGGTGGCCGGAAGGCCCCGGGGTCCCATACGCCGTCCGGGGTATTGCCCGGACAGCCGTGGACCAGCACTGTTGTGGTGTTCCGCAAGAGCCGCTGAACGGAGGCGCCGTGGCCCCCATCCCGCTGCCCCACTCCCTGCACGGTTCCGGCCCGCACGGCGTGCTCGCCGTCCACGGCTGGTTCGCCGACCGCTCCGACTACGACAGCCTCCTCCCCGACATCGACGGGCGGACCTTCACCTACGCTCTCCCCGACCTGCGCGGCTACGGGGAGGCGCGGGACGCACAGGGTGCGTACACGACCTCCGAGGGCGCCGCCGACCTGCTCGGACTCGCCGACCGGCTCGGCTGGGAGACGTTCTCCCTCGTCGGCCATTCAATGGGCGGCTCCGTCGTGCAGCGTGTGCTGGCGGCCGCGCCGGAGCGGGTGCGCCGGATCGTCGGGATCTCACCCGTGCCCGCCTCCGGTCTGGAATTGTCCCCGGAACAGTGGGAGCTGTTCACCTCCGCGGCGAAACAGCCCGCGAGCCGCCGGGTGATCATCGACTTCACCACCGGTTCCGTCCGGCCCGACGCCTGGCTGGACCGCATGGTCGAACGCTCACTGGCTCGCAGCGACGCCAAGGCGTTCCGCGCCTGGCTCGACTCCTGGGCGGGCGACGACTTCCACACCGAGGTGGCAGGCGCCACCCTCCCGGCGCTCGCCGTGGCCGGGGCGCTCGATCCGGTGATCACCACGGACTTCCTGCACGAGACCTGGCTGCGCCACTACGCCGGAGCGGCCCTCGTCGAACTGCCTTGCGCCGGCCACTACGCGATGGACGAGACCCCGCTTCAACTCATCCGCACGATCGAGGACTTCCTGCGGGCCGACGAGAGCGGGGAAGATCTTCCGGCATGACGGTGCCCGATGTCTTCGACCCGCGGATCTACGCCGCAGGAGTGCCGCACGCGTCCTACCGCGAGCTGCGCGACCACCACCCGGTGGCCTGGCAGGAGGAGTGCGAGGTCCTCGGCTGGCCGCCGGGGCCCGGATTCTGGGCGGTCACCCGGCACGCGGACGTCGTCCGCGTCCTCAAGGACGGGGCGACCTTCTCGTCACACCTCGGGGCCACCCAGATCCGCGACCCCGACCCCGCCGACCTGCCCTTCATCCGGCGCATGATGCTCAACCAGGACCCTCCCGACCACGGGAGGCTGCGGCGCCTGGTCAGCCGGGCGTTCACCCCCGGCCGCATCGACCGCTTCACCGCGTCCGCCCGCACCCGCGCCCGCCGACTCCTCATGGCAGCACGGCAGTCGGGGGACACCTTCGATCTGGTCCGCACCGTCACCGACGACTACGCGCTGCTCAACCTGGCCGACCTGCTCGGCGTCCCGGAGAGCGACCGCGGGCTGCTGCTCGAGTGGACGGAACGGGTGATCGCCTATCAGGATCCCGACGAGCCGCCCGTCCTCGGGCCCGACGGCAGACCCGTCAACCCCCGTTCACCGGCCATGCTCCAGGAGATGTTCGACTACGCCCAGCAGCTCGCGGCGCACAAACGCCGGCACCCCGCCGACGACGTCATGACCTCGCTGGCCACAGGTGAACTCCAGGGCGCCGAACTGGAGATGTTCTTCTTCCTGCTCACCGTCGCCGGCAACGACACCGTCCGCAGCGCCGCCCCCGGCGGCTTTCTCGCCCTGGCGGAGCACCCGTCCGAGCAGCGCAGACTGCGCGCGGGCGAGGCGGACGCCGGCACCGCCGTCGAGGAACTGCTGCGTCACCACCCTCCGGTCCTCAGCTTCCGACGGACCGCGACGGAGGACACCCTGCTGGCAGGACAGCAGATCCGGGCCGGCGACAAAGTCGTCGTCTTCCACGTCTCCGCCAACTACGACGAGCGGGTCTTCGACGAGCCGCAACGCCTCGATGTGTCCCGGAGCCCCAACCCGCACGTGTCGTTCGGTGACGGCCCGCACGTCTGCCTGGGCGCGCACTTCGCCCGCCTCCAGCTGCGGGTGCTCCACGAGGAGGCACGGGACGTGCTCCCGCCGTACCGGCAGGCGGGACCGCACCGTCGGCTGGTGTCCAACTTCATCAACGGAATCACGTCACTGCCGCTGACCACCGTATGAGGTCCGGCGGTCAGCTCGCCGCCCGGTGAGAGGTGCGGGCCGCAGGGGCGGGCGCCTGCGCGGCCCGCGTCACATCGGCGACCAGTTCGACCACATCGGGGCCGTACGCCTGCGAGTTGATCACCTTGAGCAGCAGACAGAAGGAGCCGTTGCCGTGCTTGCGGGCGAGCTTCACATGGTGGCGGGCCAGATAGCGGCCGGCCGCCTGGTTGGTTATGGCGCGCTGGCCGCAGAACAGGAACACCGGCCGCGAGTCCTGCCCGGCGGTCAGCCGCGCCAGCAGCACGTACTCGGACGAACCCGGCTCCATGCGGTACCGCTCGGAGCCGATCTGGAACGAGACCTGGTCGGGCCCCGGTTCGGCCTCGAGGTTCACCTTCACGCCCGGCAGCATGCTCTGCAGATGCGCCGCCATGCGGCGATTCGACCCGGGGCCGCCCACGCAGAACTCGGTTCGTTCACCGAAGCCCTGCTGCGCCGTGTCGTGCCAGACGATCTGGGCCTTCGCCCCGCAGTCCTTGATGAGCGCGGCCAGCTCCAGCAGCGCGAAGACGTCGAAGCGGTGCACCGAACCGTCGCGCCCGGCCTCGCGGTTGACGACGAGCAGCGACTCGGAGTTCGGCGGCAGCCCGAAGAACGCCTGTTTGCGTCGCAGCCGGCGCCGCCACAAGTAGGTGCGGGCGAGCCAGCCGAGCGCGGCACTGATCCCCGCTGCCACCACCCCGAGCACGATGTTGCGCACGTCGTCAGTCATGGGCGCGCATGTTAGCGGTGCTGCGCACCGTTGTTCGAGCCGGTCCTGTCAGCGGGCGCCGAGGAAAGTTACGCTGCGGCGATACCGGCTGACTGGAGGTACGAATGCGTCGCTCCGCCGCACGGAAAGCATCGATCGTGGCCCTTGCCGCGACTGTCGTCACGATCGGTGCGGCAGCCCCGCCCGCGCATCACTCGCCGCCGACCTCGCCCCCTGCCAAGTCGCCCGTCGCCGTCGGCCACGGCGGAGCGGTCGCGAGCGTCGATCCGGACGCCTCCGCCGCCGGCATCGAGGTGCTGCGCAACGGAGGCAACGCCGTGGACGCGGCGGTGGCCACCGCCGCGGCACTCGGTGTGACGGAGCCGTACTCGGCGGGCATCGGCGGTGGCGGATACTTCGTCCACTACGACGCCAGGACCCGCGCCGTGCACACCATCGACGGCCGTGAGACCGCGCCGCGCTCGGCCGACGCCTCCCTCTTCCTGGAGAACGGCCGTCCCATCCCGTTCGCGGAGGCCATGACCAGCGGCCTCGGCGTCGGCACCCCGGGCACGCCCGCCACGTGGGACGCCGCGCTCGACGCATGGGGCAGCAGGCCGCTCGGCGAACTGCTCAAGCCGGCGGAGCGGCTGGCGAAGCACGGCTTCACCGTCGACGAGACCTTCCGCTCGCAGACCGCGGCCAACGAGACGCGCTTCCGTGACTTCCCCGACTCCGCGGAGCTGTTCCTGCCCGGCGGCCGGCTCCCGGTCGTCGGCTCGGTCATCCGGAACCCGGATCTGGCCCGTACCTACAAGGAACTCCGTCGCGAGGGCGTCGGAGCGCTCTACGAGGGCCGGATCGCCGAGGACATCGTGCGAACCGTGCGCACCCCGCCGGTGGCCGCGGGCGCCGCGCGGGTGGTCCGGCCGGGCGACCTGACCGAGCGCGACCTCGCGACGTACAAGACGGTGCGCCGCACACCGACGAAGGTGGCGTACCGCGGCCTGAACGTGTACGGCATGGCACCGTCGTCCTCCGGCGGCACCAGCGTCGGCGAGGCGCTCAACATCCTGGAGCGCACCGATCTGTCGGAGGTCTCGAAGGAGCAGTATCTGCACCGGCTCATCGAGGCGAGCCGTATCGCGTTCGCCGACCGCGGGCGGTGGGTCGGCGACCCGGCGTTCGAGGACGTGCCGGTCGATGGGCTGCTGTCGCAGAGGTTCGCCGATTCCCGCGAGTGCCTGATCCAGGACGACGCGGTGCTCGCGAGCCCGCTCGCACCCGGCGACCCGCGTCGGCCCGCACCGTGCAAGGACACGGGTCGGGCCGCCCCGACGACGTACGAGGGCGAGAACACCACCCATCTGACGACCGCCGACAAGTGGGGCAACGTCGTCGCCTACACCCTGACCATCGAGCAGACGGGCGGCAGCGGCATCACCGTCCCGGGACGCGGCTTCCTGCTCAACAACGAGCTGACGGACTTCTCGTTCGCCCCGGCCGACCCCGCCGTCCACGACCCGAACCTGCCGGGCCCCGGCAAGCGGCCGCGTTCCTCCATGTCGCCGACGATCGTGCTGGACCACCACGGCCGTCCCGTGCTGGCGCTCGGATCACCCGGCGGCGCGACCATCATCACGACGGTGCTCCAGACACTGACGGGCCATCTCGACCGGGGCCTGCGGCTCGTGGACGCGATCGCCGCCCCCAGGGCGAGCCAGCGCAACCAGCCGACGACGGAGCTGGAGCCGGAGTTGTGGAACGACAGCCTGCTGCGGAAGCGGCTGGAGGCCATCGGGCACTCCTTCCGGCTGAACCCGGAGATCGGCGCGGCCACCGGCATCCAGCGGCTTCCTGACGGGCGCTGGCTCGCGGCGGCGGAGAAGACGCGGCGCGGCGGCGGCTCCGCGATGGTGGTGCGCCCGTCCCGCTGAGCGGCCGCCGGCAGAGGCGCCCTGATGTCGGTCGCCGGGCAGACCGGCCCGGCGACCGGCATCAGGCACTCCGAGGGACGGATGCTCGAACGCGCATCCGCGCTCAATGTCACCCGAACAGCGCTTTGATTCGGGCCGGTCGGTGTCCGCGGAGGTAGGAAGGCTTTCGACAGAAAGGGTTCCCCGTGCACATTCGAAACATCACTCTCGCCCTTGCCATGAGCACAGTTGTGCTCGGAACGACAGCACTGCCCGCAGCCGCGTACGCCGGCGCCGTGCCGCCGCCGCCCGCACCGGGCGACCAGCGCGCCGCAGGCTACGGAGTCGACGCGGACGACCTGCTGGACTCGCTCGGACGCTGCGACCAGATATCCGACGGCAGGTACAGCACCGACAGCGGCAGGCCGGAGAACATACCCGTCTGCGACCACGGCCCCGCGGTGTCCTGGAAGGCCGACATGGACATCGACTGCGACGGTCGGCGCACCGAGCGCTGCAACGAGGACACCGATCCGTCGTACCTGCCGACGACATCCTTCACCCAGTCCGACGGAAGGTACCTGAACTCGGCGAAGCTGCCGTTCATCGTCGTACCGATGCCGAGCTCGACCTGGGACTACCGACGGTCCGGCATACGCGGCGGCTCGCTCGCGGCGATCGTCTACAGGGGCAGGGTCCAGTACGCGGTCGTGGGGGACACCGGGCCGGCGGACATCATCGGAGAGGCGTCGTACAGCGCGGCGAAGGCGCTCGGAATCGACCCGGACCCCGCGACGGGCGGCGTCCCCTCGGGCGTCACCTACATCGTGTTCAAGGACTCCCGGGTCTCGCCGATCGAGAGCCGGTCCGCCGCCGAATCGCTCGGCGAGGACCTGGCCGAGCGCTTCGTGTACGGAGACTGAGCGGGGGCGGTGCAACATCTGGCCGGGGGCAACCGCCCTCGGGCAGGGGAGTTGCTCACCGAGCATCCTCGACGGCAGCCGTGCGGCACTACAGCGCCGTGAGGATCCGCGGACCGTCGTCCGTGATCGCGAACGTGTGCTCGGCATGGGTGGCGCGGCTGCCGTCCACCGTGCGCACGGTCCAGCCGTCCCGTCCCGTCCTGTGCCGTCCTGTGCCGTGCCGTGCACGTGTCGTCGTGGCCGCCCGCGATCACCGTCGTCTCGATCGCCAGGGCCATGCCGTGACGCAGGGGTCCCCCTGCCGGGCCGCCGCCTCGTTCGGCACCCCCGGCTCCTCGTGCATGGTCCTGCCCACGCCGTGGCCGTCGAGCCCGTCCGGGATGCCGTAACGCGCGGAGCGGCACCCCCGGCCCACGGCGTGGGCGATGTCGCCGATGCGATTGCCGACGACGGCCGCCGCGATGCGCGCGTCGAGGGCCTCCTTCGCCGTGCCGCTCAGCCGCAGGTCCTTCGGCCTGGCGCGTCCGACGGTGAAACTGACGGCCGCGTCGCCGACCCAGCCGTCCAGGACGGCGCCGCAGTCGAGACTGACCAGATCGCCGTTGCGGAGCTCGTACTCGCCCTCGCCCGGGATGCCCTGGACGACCGCGTCGTTGACGGCAACGCACAGCACGGCGGGGAAGAGGAGGGGCACACAGTCCGGGTGGTGGCCGAGGAAGGGGGGAACCGGCCCGAGCCTCCTCGAGGGCCGCGCGGGCCGCCCCGTCCAGGTCGCGGAGCCTCACGCCCACGTCGGCGGCCCCCGTGCGGCCGCAAGTGCCTGGCCACGATACGGCCCGCCTCGCGCATCGCCTCGATCGATGTATCGCTCTTGATCTCCACCATGCCGACTGCCATACCGTTGATGCGGTATGGCAATACCGGCATGGTCCGCACACCTCTCACCCCCGAAGAGCGCGAACGCGGCGAGCGACTCGGCCGGCTCCTGCGCCAGGCGCGCGGCGACCGCAGCATGGCCGACGTCGCCGCGGCTGCGGGACTCTCCGCGGAGACACTGCGCAAGATCGAGACCGGCCGCGCCCCGACGCCCGCGTTCTTCACCGTCGCCGCGCTCGCCGCGACGCTGGGCCGTTCCCTGGGCGAACTCGTCGGGCGCTGCGCGCTCGCGCCGGCGGCGTGAGACCGGCTTGCGCGCTGCGCCCGTGTGCCGGCGGAGTGGGGCCGGCGGGTGGCCCCTGTTCGGTGGCGGCGGGTACCGCGTAGTCTCGCGGACGTGAGTGCCGACAAGTTCGCCGACGCCAAGTACGTCAGTCTGACCACGTTCCGCAAGAACGGGACCGGGGTGGCCACGCCCGTGTGGTTCGCCGTGGACGGCGGTGAGTTGTTCGTCTGGACCCGGTCCGACTCCTGGAAGGTCAAGCGCCTCCGCAACGACAGCCGTGTCGTGGTCACCGTCTGCGACGTGCGCGGCAGGATCGAGGACGGCGCGCCCACGGCGGAGGGCACCGCCCGGCTGCTCGACGCCGCCGAGACCGGCGGGGTACGCAAGTTGCTCTCCCGCAAGTACACCTGGCAGTTCTGGGTCGTCGACTGGCCCGCGATGGTGGCGCGCCTCGGCAAGCGCCCGCACGCGGGTATCGCGGTCACTTTCTGAAAACACGCCGTAGCAGCCCCGTAACACCACTGCGATCCAATGCCTGCGGTGCCCTCGGAACGGAGGGCTCCAGTCGGCGGTGAGTCAGGGGCGGCGATGATGGAGCATCAACTCCCGTTCGAGGCGGTAACGTTCGGGCGGTACCTCGGGGAGCTGGTGGCGCGACTCGACCCCGACGACGGCTGGTACGCCGTCTTTCGGCAGCGTGACCCCGAGGGGATGCGGGCCTGTCTGGACGGCGCGGAGATCCCGCCCTGGGACGTGGTCGAGTCCCTTCTCCAGGACCTGTCCGGCGGGCAGGGGGCAGAGCCCGCGCAGGCGAGGGCGCTGCACGCTTCGGCCGCGGCGGCACACGACCGGCTGCCGGGCGGGCGCGAAACGCTGGAAGAGCGCATCGAGTTCATGCGCCGCGAACGACTGCGCGCCCAGGCCAGGGCGGAGGAACTGCTGCGGCTCCTGCCGGGCCGTGCGGAAATGTCGCCGGAGGCGGAACGCCTCAGCCACGAACTCGCCTGGGTACGTGACGACCACGCCCGCGCGGTCCGCCGCACAGCGGAACTGCAGTCCCGCCTGTCGGCTCTGCCTGCGCTCGACCCGGCCGCGCCCTCCGGCGTGGATCGGCCCGAAGGCCCCGGCGAGACGCAGCCCTCCGTGGCGCATCCCCCCGTTACGCGACCCGACCACGCGTCAGCCGAACCCGGCCGTGCGTCAACCGGACCTGCGCCAAAGACCTCGGCCCGCAAGAAGAAGCCCCGCAAGCGGGGCGGCGCCCGGTTCGCCGGGGTCGAGGACGCGGGGGAGGATGCCGTCGCCGTGCCCCTCCTGCCCGTCGGCGGGGACACGCCCCGAGGCGCCCGCTACGGCGGCGGCGCCGAACCGCCGCCCCCCGCGGACCCCGCGCCCACGCCAGAGGGGGCGGAGCTCGCCGCCAAGGACACCGTCGCCGCTCTCGGACGGCTGCGCGTCCAGGGCCGCGGCGGCGAGGCCCATGCCGTGATCTGCGAGGCCGCCGCCCGCCCCGCGGCCTGGCTTCCGGCGCTCGCCGACGAACTGCACCGCTTCGGGCTCGACGCCGACTGGGCCACCCTGCTCTGGGAGGCGGCGTCGCAGCCGGCCCTACGGCTCGCCGCGGCCGCCGACGCGCTCATCGCGGCGGGCCGTGACGACGACGGCAGGCAGCTGCTGCGGCAGGGCGTGTTCCGCTCCGCCGACGAGATAGCGGACGCGGTCCTCGTTCTCGAGGACGAGGGGATGTCCCGTCGCGCACACTCCTTGCTGTCCGTGTTCGTGCAGGTCCGCACCGCCGAGGATGCCGCTGCCGTCGCCGGGCGGGAACCCGCCCGCCTTGTGCCTCTGCTGCTCGCCACCGCCCGGGGACTCGCGGCGTCGCAGGAGCGCGACATCATCCACGCGCTGCGCGTGGCCGGACATCTCAGCGGCTGAAACTGTCCGATGTCGACCGCTCGGGTGCGAAACAAGATCGACTCAGCGGGTTCACGACGATGGTCTTGCCCCAGTGTGTGACGAGGCTTACGTTCTCCTCCTACGCACTGCGTCTACGTGCGTAGAAGCTCTCTGACGTCCCGTCGAAGGAGCAGCTCATGGCCACTGTCGTACGCGCCGCACTCGTCCAGGCGACCTGGACCGGCGACACCGAATCCATGATCGCCAAACACGAGGAGCACGCCCGCGAGGCGGCCCGGCAGGGCGCCAAGGTCATCGGTTTCCAAGAGGTGTTCAACGCTCCCTACTTCTGCCAGGTCCAGGAGCCGGAGCACTACCGCTGGGCGGAGCCCGTCCCGGACGGTCCGACGGTCCGGCGGATGCAGGACCTCGCCAGGGAGACCGGCATGGTGATCGTGGTCCCGGTCTTCGAGGTCGAGGGCGCGGGCTTCTACTACAACACCGCGGCCGTGATCGACGCCGACGGCAGTTACCTCGGCAAGTACCGCAAGCACCACATCCCCCAGGTCAAGGGTTTCTGGGAGAAGTACTACTTCAGGCCCGGCAACCTCGGCTGGCCGGTTTTCGAGACCGCCGTCGGCAGGGTCGGCGTGTACATCTGCTACGACCGCCACTTCCCCGAGGGCTGGCGCCAACTAGGCCTTGAAGGAGCCCAGTTGGTCTACAACCCCTCGGCCACCCACCGCGGCCTCTCGTCCCACCTCTGGCAGCTGGAACAGCCCGCCGCCGCCGTCGCCAACGAGTACTTCGTCGCCGCCATCAACCGCGTCGGCATCGAGGAGTACGGCGACAACGACTTCTACGGCACCAGCTACTTCGTCGACCCCCGCGGCCAGTTCGTCGGCGACCTTGCCAGCGACAAGGAGGAGGAACTGGTCGTCAGGGACCTCGACTTCGACCTGATCGAGTCCGTACGGCAGCAGTGGGCGTTCTACCGCGACCGCCGCCCCGACGCGTACGAGGGGCTGGTGCAGCCGTGACCGACCTGTACGAGCGGCACAGGGCCGTCATCCCGGACTGGGTGGCGCTCTACTACAGGAAGCCGATCGAGATCACGCACGGCGAGGGCAGGCACGTCTGGGACGCGGGCGGCAACCGCTACCTCGACTTCTTCGGCGGCATCCTCACCACCATGACCGCGCACGCGCTGCCCGAGGTCACCAAAGCGGTGACCGAACAGGCCGGGCGGATCATCCACTCCTCCACGCTCTACCTCAACCGCCCCATGGTGGAGCTCGCGGAGCGGATCGCCGCCCTGTCCGGCATCCCCGAGGCCCGCGTCTTCTTCACCACCTCCGGCACCGAGGCCAACGACACCGCCCTCCTGCTCGCCACCGGCCACCGCCGCTCCAACCAGATCCTGGCGATGCGCAACAGCTACCACGGCCGGTCGTTCTCCGCGGTCTCCATCACCGGCAACCACGCCTGGTCCCCGACGAGCCTGTCGCCGCTGCAGACGCTGTACGTGCACGGCGGTGTCCGCACCCGCGGCCCCTTCGCCCACCTGTCCGACGCGCGGTTCGTCGAGGCGTGCGTCGCCGACCTCGAGGACCTGCTCGGCCACACCCACGACGTGGCCGCGCTGATCGCGGAGCCCGTTCAGGGCGTCGGCGGCTTCACCTCACCGCCGGACGGCCTGTACGCGGCCTTCCGGGAGGTGCTCGACCGGCACGGCATCCTGTGGATCTCCGACGAGGTGCAGACCGGCTGGGGACGCACCGGTGAGCACTTCTGGGGCTGGCAGGCCCACGACGGGAACGGCCCGCCGGACATCCTCACGTTCGCCAAGGGCATCGGCAACGGCATGTCCATCGGCGGAGTCGTCGCCCGCGCCGAGATCATGAACTGTCTCGACGCCAACTCCATCTCCACCTTCGGCGGCAGCCCGATCACCATGGCCGCCGGCGTCGCGAACCTCTCCTATCTCCTGGAGCACGACCTCCAGGGCAACGCCCGACGGGTCGGCGGCCTGCTGATCGAGCGGCTGCGCGGTATCGCCGCCGGCGTACCGGCGGTGCGTGAGGTACGGGGCCGCGGACTCATGATCGGCATCGAGCTGGTGAAGCCCGGCACGGACGAGGCAGACCCGCAGGCGGCCGCGACCGTCCTCGAGGCCGCCCGCGAGGGCGGGCTGCTCATCGGCAAGGGCGGCGGCCACGACACCAGCGTCCTGCGCATCGCCCCGCCCCTCTCACTGACCGTCGCGGAAGCCGAACGAGGTGCCTCGGTCCTCGAACAGGCCCTGCGCAACCTCTAGTCACACGAGGAGACCATGAGCAACCGCACCCTGATCCGTGGCGGACTTGTCGTCACCGCCGCCGACGAGATGCACGCCGACGTACTCGTCGAGGACGGCCGGATCGCCGCGCTCGCCGCACACCACTCGCCCGCCGCGCAGGCATGGACGGCGGACCGCACGATCGACGCGACCAACAAGTACGTCATCCCGGGCGGCGTCGACGCGCACACCCACATGGAGCTTCCGTTCGGCGGGACCTTCGCCTCCGACACCTTCGAGACCGGTACCCGTGCGGCCGCCTGGGGCGGTACCACCACCATCGTGGACTTCGCCGTGCAGTCGGTCGGCCGGTCGCTGCGCGAGGGCCTGGACGCCTGGTACGCCAAGGCCGACGGCAAGTGCGCCGTCGACTACGGCTTCCACATGATCCTCTCCGACGTCAACGAGACCTCGCTGAAGGAGATGGACCGGCTGGTGGAGGAGGGCGTCACCTCCTTCAAGCTCTTCATGGCCTACCCCGGCGTCTTCTACAGCGACGACGGCCAAATCCTGCGCGCGATGCAGCGCTCCGCCGTCAACGGCGGCCTGATCATGATGCACGCGGAGAACGGCATCGCCATCGACGTCCTCGTCGAGCAGGCCCTCGCCGAGGGCCGCACCGACCCCCGCTTCCACGGCGAGGTCCGCAAGGTGCTGCTCGAGGCCGAGGCCACCCACCGGGCCATCCAGCTCGCCCGGGTCGCCGGCGCCCCGCTGTACGTCGTGCACGTCTCGGCCGAGGAGGCCGTCGCCGAGCTCGTCCAAGCCCGCGACAAGGGGCTCAACGTCTTCGGCGAGACCTGTCCCCAGTACCTCTTCCTGTCCACCGACAACCTCGCGGAGCCGGACTTCGAGGGCGCCAAGTACGTCTGCTCCACACCGCTGCGGCCGCGCGAGCACCAGGCGGCCCTGTGGCGGGGGCTGCGCACCAACGACCTCCAGGTCGTCTCCACCGACCACTGCCCGTTCTGCTTCACCGGCCAGAAGGAGCTGGGACGCGGCGACTTCTCCAAGATCCCCAACGGCCTGCCGGGAGTGGAGAACCGGATGGACCTCCTCCACCAGGCCGTCGTCGACGGGCACATCAGCAGGCGCCGCTGGATCGAGATCGCCTGCGCGACCCCGGCCAGGATGTTCGGCCTCTACCCGAAGAAGGGAACCATCGCGCCCGGCGCCGACGCCGATGTCGTCGTCTACGACCCGCACGCCGAGCAGACCCTGTCGGCCGAGACCCACCACATGAACGTCGACTACTCGGCGTACGAGGGCCGGCGCGTCACCGGCCGGGTGGAGACCGTCCTGTCGCGCGGCGAAGTGGTCATCGACCAGCGGACCTTCACCGGCCGCGCGGGCCACGGCGTCTACACCCCCCGCTCCACCTGCCAGTACCTGACCTAGCCTGAACCAGGAGGCCTCGACGTGGACTTCGGACTCGTCCTGCAGACCGACCCGCCCGCATCGGCGGTCGTCGGACTGATGCGGCGCGCGGAACGCAACGGTTTCCGCTACGGCTGGACCTTCGACTCCGCGGTGCTGTGGCAGGAGCCGTTCGTCATCTACAGCCGCATCCTGGAACACACCACAAAACTCACCGTCGGCCCCATGGTCACCAACCCGGGCACCAGGACCTGGGAGGTCACCGCCTCCACCTTCGCCACGCTCAACGAGATGTACGGCAACCGGACCGTGTGCGGCATCGGCCGCGGCGACTCGGCGATGCGCGTCGCCGGCCGCAAGCCCAACACCCTGGCCAGGCTGGGCGAGGCCATCGACGTCATCCGGGACCTCGCCGAAGGGCGCGAGGCGGTCGTCGACGGAAACCCGATCCGGATCCCCTGGGTGCGGGGCGGGAAGCTGCCGGTCTGGATGGCGGCCTACGGCCCCAAGGCGCTGGCTCTCGCCGGGCAGAAGGCGGACGGCTTCATCCTGCAGCTCGCCGACCCGTTCCTCACCGAGTGGATGATCAAGGCCGTCCGGCAGGCCGCCGCCGACGCGGGCCGCGACCCGGACACGCTCACCATGTGCGTGGCGGCGCCCGCCTACGTCGGGGACGACCTGGCGCATGCACGCGACCAGTGCCGCTGGTTCGGCGGGATGGTCGGCAACCACGTCGCGGACCTCGTCTCCCGCTACGGCGAGCACTCCGGGATGGTTCCCGACGCACTGACCGCTTACATCAAGGACCGGCAGGGCTACGACTACAGCCACCACGGCCGGGCCGACAATCCCTCCACCGACTTCGTGCCGGACGAGATCGTCGACCGCTTCTGCCTGCTCGGCCCGGCCGAGGCCCACGTCGAGAAGCTGCGGCGGCTGCGGGACCTGGGCGTGGACCAGTTCGCCGTCTACGCCATGCACGACGCCAGGGAGTCCACCATCGACGCCTACGGCTCCGAGATCATCCCCGCGATCCAGGAGTAGCCAGAGGGATTTTCCCGGTGAAACGGAACAGAATGACGCCGACGCCACCCAGAACCGTCTGGGTGGCGCCGGTGCGCGGGGAGGCCGTCGAAACCGACCGCGATGCGGGGCGGCCGTTGCGGCCGACCGGTCGTCAGGGACGGCTGGTGAGGTAGCCGCCCATGGAAGTGAAGTACTCGGCCGCGGACAGCTCCTGGCCGTCCTCGGTACGGACGCGTGTGATGGCCAGGCCGTGGTTGCGGCCCGTGCGGGCGTCGGCTCCCGCGACGATGGCGACGCCTTCGCCCTCACGGTAGAAGATGCGGCCGGGGGTGCCGCCGTAACGGCCCTCGGACACCACGGCGGAGAGGACTTCGAGGCGCTTGCCCTTGTGGAAGGTGAACGCTGCCGGGTACGGGGCGGACTGGGCGCGGACCAGGCGCGACAGGTCCTCTGCGGGCCAGTCCCAGTTGATCCGGATGTCCTCTTCGGAACGCTTGTGGAAGAAGGTGGCCTGGGAGCGGTCCTGCTTGGTGAACTCGGTCTGCCCGGAGGCGATCAGGGCCAGGGCGCCGACCGTGACGGGAGCGATGAGGTCGACGGTCTTGTGGAACAGGTCGGTCGTGGTGTCCGTGGGCTCCACCGTCACCGCGCGCTGGTCCACGATGTCGCCCGCGTCGAGCACCTCGTCCATCATGTGGGCCGTGACGCCGACTTCCGGCTCTCCGTTGATGAGGGCCCAGATCAGCGGCGAGAATCCGGCGTACTTCGGCAGCAGCGAGTCGTGGATGTTCAGCGTGCCGTGGCGGGGCAGGGTGTAGATCCGCGGCGGGATCCACGTGCGCCAGTTGTTGGCCACGATGATGTCCGGGTCGGACTCCTTGAGGCGCTGGAACAGTTCCTCGTCGTCCGGCCGGTTGCGGATGACGACGGGGACGCCGTGCTCCTCGGCGAGGTCGGCGACCGAGTCGCTCCAGATCTTCTCGTAGGCGTGCTCGCTCTTGGGGTGTGTCACGACCATCACCACGTCGTGCTCGGAGTCCAGGAGAGCTTGCAGGGTGCGGTGCCCCCAGGTCTGGTAACCGAACATGACGACCCGCATGGGTGTTCCTCCTCAGAAGCGCGATTGACCGCCCAAGTAAAGCAAGGCTTACCTAACTGTGCAACAGGCCCCGGTTTGGCGCCCGTTCGGCGCCGAGGCCTATCGCATGTCCGTTTTGCCCGGTCGACAGGTCGGTTCAGGTCAGGTTAGCTTTACCTAAGTTCGGCTGGCCGGCGTCAACGGCGGGCTCAGCGTCTCGTTCTTTTCATCCACGCCTGACAGGCGGCTGTCCCGCACGATGGGAGTGACATGTCACAGGTTCTTCCTGGCGACGCACCTCTGATCCACGACCTCATAGGAATCGGCTTCGGGCCGTCCAATGTGGCCATGGCGATCGCGCTCAGCGAGCACAACGCGAGCGTGGGCAGGCAGGAGGCGATCACTGCTCACTTCTTCGAGCGTCAGCCCAGCTTCGGCTGGCACCGCGGCATGCTGATCGACGACGCGACGATGCAGGTGTCCTTCCTCAAGGACCTGGTGACACTGCGCAACCCGTCCAGCGAGTACACCTTCCTGCGCTATCTGCAGAGCAAGGGCCGGCTGATCGACTTCGTCAACCACAAGAACCTCTTCCCGCTCCGCGTCGAGTTCCACGACTACTTCGAGTGGGCCGCGGCGAAGGTCGACGACATGGTCTCCTACGGCCACGAGGTCATCTCCGTCGAGCCCGTCGTCCGCGACGGAGTGGTGGAGTACCTCGACGTGACGGCTCGTTCGGAGTCGGAGACGGTGGTCCACCGTGCCCGCAACCTCGTGATCGGTACCGGACTGCGGCCGCTGATGCCGGAGGGTGTCGAGCGGAGCGAGCGTGTCTGGCACAACTCCGACCTGCTCTCGAAGGTCGACGGCCTCGAGGGCACCGACCCCGCCCGCTTCATCGTGGTAGGCGCCGGCCAGAGCGCGGCCGAGAACGTGGCGTACCTGCACCGCCGGTTCCCCAAGGCCGAGGTCTGCGCCGTCTTCTCCCGGTACGGCTACAGCCCCGCCGACGACAGCAGCTTCGCCAACCGCATCTTCGACCCCGAGGCGGTCGACGAGTACTTCGCGGCACCGGACGACATCAAGCGCAGGCTGATGGACTACCACGGCAACACCAACTACTCCGTGGTGGACATCGACCTGATCGACGACCTGTACCGGCAGTCGTACCAGGAGAAGGTCCTGGGAACCGAGCGGCTGCGCTTCGTCAACATCTCCCGGCTGACCGGCGTCGAGGAGAGCGGGGACAAGGTCCGTGCCACCGTCACGTCCCTGGTCACCGGCGACGAGCAGGTGCTGGACGCCGATGTCGTGGTCCTCGCCACCGGCTACAGCCAGGCGGATCCCATCGGACTCCTCGGCGAGGTCGGGGACCGCTGCCACCGCGACGGTCAGGGCCGTGTCCGGGTCGAGCGTGACTACCGCATCACGACGGACCCCGAACTGCGCTGCGGCATCTACCTCCAGGGCGGCACCGAGCACACCCACGGCATCACGTCGTCGCTGCTCTCCAACACCGCGATCCGGGTCGGCGAGATCCTGGACTCCATCCGCAACCGCGGTCTGGAGCCTGCACACAGCGACTCCCTGCCGGTCGCCGACGGTATCGGCTCGGTCCGCTAGGACTCCCTCGTTCCCACGACCGCTTGCCGGTCGAGCCCCCCCACTCGCTTCCCTCGCCTCGTAGCGCCGTCGTATGTGGCGGGTGTGGCATGCACTGTGAAAGCCCCGTGAAAGGAAAATCCGTGTCCACTGGTACACGCCCTGCTCTGACGCGGTTCGTCAGACACCTCCCCCGTGTGGCCGTCGCCACCGTCGCCGCGCTTGCTCTGTCCGCCTGTGGGGGCGGGACCGAGAAGACGGAGTCCAAGCCTTCGGGTGAGGCGAGCAGCAAGTCGGCCGCCTTCCCGGTGACCGTGGAGCACAAGTACGGCAGCACGACGATCGAGGCGGAGCCGAAGAGGGTCGTCACCCTGGGACTGTCGGACCAGGACGCGGTTCTGGCGCTCGGCGTCAAGCCGGTCGGAGCGGTCGACTGGTTCAAGGAGACGCCGTACGGCAAGTGGCCGTGGGCGAAGGACAAGTGGGGGACCACGAAGCCCGAGATCGTCGGCGAGCGCGACGAGTACAACATCGAGAAGATCGCGGCGCTGAAGCCGGACCTCGTCATCGCCCAGTACTCGGGGATGAAGAAGGAGCAGTACGACACGCTCTCGAAGTTCACCAAGGTCGTCGCCCAGCCCAAGGGCCTCCCGGACTACGGAGCGTCCTGGCAGATGATGACGCGCCAGATCGGCAAGTCCCTCGGCAAGGACGCGGAGACCGAGAAGCTGATCGCCGGCATCGACGCCCGCTTCAAGGCCGTCCGTGAGAAGCACCCCGAGTTCGCCGAGAAGACCCTCGCCGTCGCCGACAGCTTCGAGGCCGGCACGTACTCGGCCTTCACCAAGACCGACCCGAAGGCGATCTTCTTCTCCGAGCTCGGCTTCAAGCTGAAGCCCGAGATCGACAAGATGGCCAAGCCGGGCTGGAACGTCGCCGAACTGAGCGCCGAGAAGCTGAACGTGCTCGACGTCGACCGCCTGGTCTGGGTCACCTCCAGCACCGAGGCCAACAACCGGATCAAGGCCGAGCCGCTCTACAAGAAGCTGAAGGTCAACCAGGAGAAGCGCGACCTGTTCGTGCCCTACCAGGACCCGGACATCGGCGCGGCCTTCTCCTTCAACACCGTCCTGTCGATCCCGTACGCCATCGACGAGGTCGAGCCGCTGATCGCGGCCATCAAGTAGGCGCCGGTCCGCCGGCTCCCGCCCGTCCGCCGAGAAAGACGCGGACGGGCGGGCCCCGCCGTCTGCGCCCCGTTCCTCCTTCGCCCGCGTCCTGTCGCCCGCCCGTACGGCGGCCCTTTCCGCGCGGCCGGGAGCGGGGCCCGCGCCGCGGCACAACTCACTGACGCATCACCAGGGAAAGGCCCATTCGAACGATGTTTGACGTCGAGTCGGACCGGACGTCCGCTTCCGGCATATCCGTCACGGGCGGGCAGACCGGCATCTGGCTTGCCCAGCAGATCGACCCGGACAGCTCCGCCTACAACATCCTGTTCGTCCTGGACCTGCGAGGCGATGTCGACCTCGACCGCCTCGCCTCCTCCGTACGGCAGGCCGTGGGGGAGGCCGAGAGCCTGCACGTGCGCGTCGGCGCCGGCGACGGCGGCCCCCGGCAGACGCCGGCTCGCGTTCCCATCGACGTCCCCGTCGTCGACCTGCGAAGCGCCGCCGACCCCGAGCGGGCCGCCGACGAGTGGATGGACGCCGAGCGCGACCGCCCCGCCGATCTCGGCACGGCCCCCCTCTTCGCCCACGCCCTGCTGCGTCTGACGGACGACCATGTCGCGTGGTACCAGCGCTACCACCACATCGTCACCGACGGCATGGGCGTCGCCCTGATCACTCGGCGGGCGGGGGAGATCTACACCGCCGGCGAGCAGGCACCGGCCGCCCCCGACTGGCGGATCTCCGCCCTGGTGGACGCCGACCAGGCGTACCGCGCCTCGGATCGCCCCCAGGAGGACCGCGCCTACTGGCTGGCCCGCATGGCCGATCGTCCCGAGCCGGTACGCCTCGTGGAGCGCGCACCCTCGCCCATGACGCGGCGGCTGCGACGCACGTCGGAGCTGTCCGCCGAATCCGTCGAGCGGCTGCGGGCCACGGCCGGCAGCGCGGGCATGCGGATCTCGCGTCTGCTGATCGCGGCCGTGGCCGTCTACCTGCACCGGGTCAGCGGTGAGCAGGACCTCGTCCTCGGCCTGCCGATCGCCGCCCGCCAGGACGCCGTGTCGGCCGGCATCCCCGGCATGGTGTCCAACATCGTTCCCCTGCGGCTGTCCGTCCGCCCCGGCACGACCGGCGCCGAACTCATGACCGACGTCAGCGCCGCGGTCGCCGAGGCGGTCGCCCACGGGCGCTACCGTGCCGAGGACCTGGCCAGGGAACTGGGCCTGGCCGACGGGGTGTCCGAGCTGGTCGGCCCGACGGTCAACGTCCTGCCCCGCCCCGAAGACCTGCGGTTCTCGGACCACGAGACCGAACTCGACCCCGTCTGGCTCGGCCCGGTCAGCGACCTGGCCCTCAGCTTCATCGACACCCAGGGCGGTCTCGGCATGCGTGTCCACGTCGACGCCGACGCGGACGTGTGCGACGAGGAGACCCTGCGCGCCCACGAGACCCGCTTCCTGGCGCTGCTGGACGCCCTCGCCGAGGACCTGCACCGTCCCGTCGGTCACATCGAGCTGATCTCCGGTGCGGAACGGGCCCGGCTCCTCGGCGAGTTCGGCGTGTCCCCGCGTGAGACGGCCGAGCTCTCCTGGCCCGCCGCCTTCGAGCGCCAGGTGCGCCGCACCCCGGACTCCGTCGCCCTCGTCTGCGAGGACCGGGAGCTGACGTACGCCGAACTGAACGCGGCGGCCAACCGGTTGGCACGCCTCCTCGCCGCCCGTGGCGTCGGTACCGAGGACATCGTCGGTGTGGCCGTGCCGCGCTCCCCCGAACTCGTGGTCTCCCTGCTCGCGGTCATGAAGGCGGGAGCCGCCTACCTGCCGCTGGACGCCGACCACCCGCAGGACCGCATCGCCTACATGCTGGAAGACGCCGGGGCCCGCACCCTCGTCACCACCCGCGAGCTGTCCGACGCACTGCCGGAGGCCGCCGGTGTCGGCCGGCTGCTGCTCGACTCCCCGTCCGTGACCTCCGAGTGCGCGGCCTTCGACGCCTCGGACCTCGGCCTGCCCGCCACCCTCGGCCAGGCCGCGTACGTCATCTACACCTCCGGGTCCACCGGCCGGCCCAAGGGCGTCGTGGTCTCCCACGACGGTGTCGGCAGCCTCATCGCCACCGCCACCGACCGCATCGGCATCACGTCCGACAGTCGCGTCGTCCAGTTCGCCTCCGTGGGCTTCGACGTGACGGTCTGGGACCTGATCATGTCGCTGTGCGTCGGCGGCCGTGTCATCGTCGTTCCCGCGGAGCGGCGCGTCGCCGGGCCCGCCCTCACGGACTACATCGCACGCCACCGCGCCACGCACATGATCCTGCCGCCGTCCCTCGTCTCGGCGCTGCCGCAGGACTGCGACCTGCCCGACGGCGCCGTGCTGATCGTCGGCACCGAGGCGGTGCCCAGCGAGCTCATCGCCCGCTGGGCCGGCCGGCTCCAGGTCGTCGTCGCGTACGGCCTCACCGAGGCCACCGTCAACTCCACCCTGTGGATCGCCACCGCCGACAGGCCCGGGCCCGCCCCCATCGGCGAGCCCGACCCCAACACGCGTGCCTATGTGCTCGACTCCGCGCTCCGCCCCGTGCCGCTCGGCACCGAGGGCGAGCTGTACGTCGCCGGACGCGGCCTCGCCCGCGGCTACCTGGGCAGGCCGGGGCTCACCTCCGAGCGCTTCGTCGCCGACCCGTACGCCGCCGAGCCGGGCGCCCGGATGTACCGCACGGGCGACCGCGTCCGCTGGACCGAAGACGGCAACCTGGAGTTCCTGGGACGCGCCGACGGCCAGATCAAGATCCGCGGTCACCGCATCGAACCCGGCGAGATCGAGAGCGCCTTCATGGCCTGCCCGGGCATCGCCCAGGCCGCCGTCCTCGTCCGCGAGGACCACCGGAGCGCCAAGCGGCTCGTCGCCTACCTCGTGGCCGACACCGGCACGGACACCGACGCCTCCGTGGCCGAGGCGCGTGCCCGGATCGCCGAGGCGCTGCCCGAATACATGGTTCCCTCCGCCGTCGTACGCCTGGACGGGCCCCTGCCACTGACGCCCAACGGCAAGCTCGACAGCCGCGCCCTTCCTGAGCCGCAGTGGACCGCGACGGCAGGCGGCGACGCGCCCACCACCCCCGCCGAGACCGCGCTCGCCGCCCTGTTCGCCGAGGTGCTCGGGCTGCCGTCGGTCGGCGTCCACGACAGCTTCTTCGAGCTGGGCGGCGACAGCATCGTCGCGATCCAGCTGGTGAACCGCGCCCGCGCGGCCGGGCTCGCGATCACCCCGCGTGAGCTGTTCCGGCAGCGGACCGTGGCGGCGCTCGCCCGGACGGCGGGCCGGGCCGGCGCCGACGAGGCGTCGGCGCTCGCCCGGACGATCGCACGCGAGGTGCACCTCGACGAGGACGCCCTGCCCGTCTCCCCGCTCCAGGAAGGTTTCTTCTTCCACGCGGAGTTCGACCAGGAAGCCGGCGACCTGTACGTCGTCCAGGAACTTCTCGACCTCGCGGGCGCCGTCGACCCTGACCGGCTGCGCCGGGCGCTCCAACTGCTGCTCGACCGGCACCCGCTGCTGCGCGCCTCGTTCCGCCAGATGCCCGGCGGCGAGGTCGTCCAGCGCATCGCCGACCGCACGGACCTGCCGTGGCGCGAGGCGGACACCGCCCGCACCGCGCTCAGGGACGTGCTGCGGCAGGACCGCGCAGAGGGCTTCGACCTCGCCCGGCCGCCACTGATGCGGGCCACCCTGATCCGGGACGGGCAGCGCCACCGGCTGCTGCTCACCCTCCACCACATCATCGCCGACGGCTGGTCGGTCTCCGTCCTGCTGCGCGAACTGACGGCCGCCTACCAGGGCGAGACCCTGCCCGAGCCGCCCGCCCCGCAGCCGTACCTGTCCTGGCTGGCCGGCCGGGACCGCGACGCCGCCCGCGACGCGTGGCGGCAGGCGCTGGCCGGTCTGGAAGGCCCCACCCGGCTGTCCGCCGCCAGCGCGGGCGACGGCCGGACCGCACCGGTCGCCAGGCCCGAGCACGTGGACGTCCGGCTGCCCGAGTCGCTCACCGCCGACCTGATCACCTGCGCCCGCAGCCACGGCCTCACGCTCAGCACCGTCGTGCACGGCGCCTGGGCCGTGCTCCTCGGCGGCCTGACCGGCAGCCAGGACGTCGTCTTCGGCACCACCGTCTCGGGACGCACCACCGAGGTCGAGGGCCTGGACTCGGCCGTGGGCCTGTTCATCAACACCGTCCCGGCCCGGGTCACCCTCCAGCCGGGCGAATCGCTCGCCGAGCTGCTGCGGCGCGTCCAGGACGAGCACGCGGCCCTCCTGGACCACCAGCACCTCGGGCTCGCCGAGATCCAGCGGATCGCGGGCGGCGGCGAACTCTTCGACACACTCGTGGTGTTCGAGAACTTCCCCTCCGGCGATCTGTCCCCCGGACACGACCAGGACGCGCTGCGCGTCACCGGCGCCGAGGTGTTCGACGCCGTGCACTACCCGCTCGCGCTGATCGTCGAGCCCGGCGGCGCGCATCTGTCGCTGCGGTTCAAGTACGACGCGGCCCGGCTCGAAGCGCTGTCCGTGGCGGTGACCGCCCATCGGTTCGAGGCGCTGCTGCGGACCCTCGTGTCCGACCCGGCCCGCCCGGTCGCCCGGCTCGGGATGCTGTCCGACGGCGAGCAGGAGCACCTCGACGCGCTGAACGCCACCACACACCCGCTGCCCGACGCAGACGCCACCCTCGCCTCGCTCTTCGCCGCACAGGTGGCACGGACCCCCGACGCCCCGGCCGTCGTGTTCGAGGACACCACCCTGAGCTATGCCGAGCTCGACCGGCGCGCGGAGGCACTGGCCCGGCGGCTGCGGGCACGCGGCGCCGGCCCGGAGCGTTTCGTCGCGGTCGCGGTGCCTCGCTCGGCGGAGCTGATGGTCGCGCTGCTCGGCGTGCACAAGGCCGGCGCCGCCTACCTGCCCGTCGACCTCGACTACCCCGCCGACCGGGTGGCGTTCATGCTCGCCGATTCGGGCGCGCGTACCGTCGTGACCACCGGCGACTCGGCCGGGCGGCTGCCCGACGTGCCGGGTCTCGAACACGTCGTCGTGGACCACGACGAGGAGGCCCCCGACGCGCCGAGCGTGGCGGCGGGACCGGACCACCCCGCGTACCTGATCTACACCTCCGGCTCCACCGGGCGCCCCAAGGGCGTCGCCGTCACCCACCGGGCGATCGTCAACCGGCTCGCCTGGATGCAGGGCGAGTACGGGCTCGATTCCGCCGACCGGGTGCTGCAGAAGACCCCGTCCAGCTTCGACGTGTCGGTCTGGGAGTTCTTCTGGGCCCTCGTCGAGGGCGCGACGGTCGTCCTCGCCCGGCCCGACGGCCACCGCGACCCCTCCTACCTCGCCGACCTGATCCACAGCCGGCGCATCACCACGATGCACTTCGTGCCGTCGATGCTGGCCGCGTTCGTCCAGGCGATGGACGGCACCGCCGACGCCCCGGACTGGGCCGCGAGCCTGCGCCGGGTGTTCTGCAGCGGCGAGGCGCTCACCGGACCGGACGCACGCCGCTGGTCGGACCTGACGTCCCGTCACGGCCGCCGCCCCGTGCCGCTGCACAACCTGTACGGGCCCACCGAGGCGGCCGTCGACGTCACGCACTTCCCGTACGAGGGTGCGACCGAGCTCGCCGTGCCGATCGGCCGTCCCGTGTGGAACACCCGCCTGTACGTGCTCGACGCCTTCCTGCGACCCGTCCCGGACGGCGTTCCGGGCGAGCTGTACCTCGCCGGCGTCCAGCTGGCCCGCGGCTACCACGACCGGCACGGCCTGACCGCCGAGCGGTTCGTCGCCGACCCGTTCGGCGAGCCGGGCACACGCATGTACCGGACCGGCGACCTGGTGAGGCGTCGCGCCGACGGCGCCGTCGAGTACCTCGGGCGCACCGACCGACAGGTCAAGGTCCGTGGCAACCGCGTCGAGTTGGGCGAGATCGAGGCCGCCCTCGCTGCCCTGCCGGGTGTCGCCCGCGCCGCCGTGATCGTCCGTGACGGGGCGCTCCTCGGCTACGCGGTCCCCGGCACCGGTGCCGCCCTGGACACCGAAGCCCTCCACGGGGCGCTCACCGAGGCGCTGCCCGCCGCCATGGTGCCGACGGCCGTCATGGCCCTCGGCGAACTGCCCCTGTCACCCAGCGGCAAGCTCGACCAGAACGCACTGCCCTCGCCGTCCGTCGCCCCCAGGGAAGGCGGACGCGCGCCCGGCGACGAGCGCGAGCGGGCCCTGTGCGAGATATTCGCCGCCGTCCTCGGCATGCCGGGGATCGGCGCCGACGACGACTTCTTCATGCTCGGCGGCGACAGCCTCACGTCGATCGCCGTCGCCACCCAGGCCCGGGAAAGGGGACTGACGATCAGCCCGCGTGACGTGTTCGAGCACCGTACGCCTGCCGCGCTCGCCGCGACGGCCCAGGAGGCTCCGCGCCCTCAGAACAGCGCCCCGGCCCCCGTCGACGCCCCGTCCGTGACCGTCTCGGCCACGGACGCCGGGCAGGCCGCCGCCGCGCTCCAGGCGATGCTCGTTCAGCAGAGCCAGTCCGGTGGGGCGATCGACCCCGCCCTCCAGGCGCTGCTGAACCAGCTGACCGCCGCCGCGGGCACGCAGCAGGAGCCGCAGGCCCCCGCCGGCCCGCTGGGCGGCCTCGACCTGTCCCCGGAGGAGACCGCCCGCGTCGAGACCGCCGCCGGGCTGCCGGTCGCCGACATCTGGCCGCTCTCCCCGCTCCAGGAGGGCATGTACTTCCACGCCACCTACGACGCGGGTGACGCGCTCGACGTCTACCTGTCGCAGGAAACCCTGGAGCTCGACCACCGCCTGGACGCCGACCGGCTGCGCACCGCCTGCCGGGCGCTCCTGGAACGCAACGCCGGCCTGCGCGCCGGGTTCACCAGCGACGGCCTGCCCCGGCCCGTGCAGTTCATCGCGGACGGCGCCGAGATCCCCCTGGTCGAGACCGACCTGTCCGGGCTCCCCGCCGACGAGCAGCGCGCCCGCCTCGACGAGCTCCTCGACGCCGACCGCCGACGCCGCTTCGACCTGTCGGCGCCGCCCCTGTGCCGCCTCCAGCTGATCCGGCTCGGCGAGGGCCGCGACCGGCTCGTCGTCACCCACCACCTCATCCTGTGGGACGGCTGGTCCGCGTGGCTGTTCCTGGAGGAGCTCTTCACGCTGTACGAGCGGGCCGGCGACACCACCGGTCTGCCGGCCCCCGGCTCGTACCGCGACTTCCTGGCATGGCTGGACGAGCAGGACACGGCCGAGGGCGTCGGCGCCTGGCGCGGCGCGCTCGCCGGTTTCGACGAGCCGACCCTCGTCGCCCCGACGGGCCGTGACGCCGGCCCGGTCATCCCGGCCGACTACGACGCGGTCCTGACACGGGAGACCAGCGACCGGCTGCGCGCCCTCGCCCGGCAGCACGGCCTCACCCTGAACACGCTGCTCAACGCCGCCTGGGGCTTGGTCCTCTCCGCGATGACCGGCCGGGGCGACGTCGCCTTCGGCACCGCCGTCGCCGGACGGCCGGCCGACGTGCCGAACGTCGCCGGCATCATCGGCATGTTCCTCAACACCATCCCGGCACGCGTCGCGTTCACCCCGGACGAGCCGCTGATCGACCTGCTGCGCCGTATGCAGTCCGAGCGGGCCGCGGTCATGCCGTACGAGTACGTCGGCCTCGGCACGCTCCAGCAGGAGACCGGCCACCGCCGCCTGTTCGACACGCTCTTCGTGCTCCGCTCCGCCGACGGAGAGGACCGCGCCGCGGCGCTCCGGCAGCGGCACGGCATCACCGACGTGTCGAACGTGGACGGCACCCACTTCCCGCTGACCCTGATCGTCACGCCCGAGAACCGGCTGCGGGTGACCCTGGCGGCCCGGCCCGACCTGTTCGACGCGGAGGCCGCGAACACGATCCTCGGCCGGTTCACGACCGTCCTCGAGCGACTCGGGGAGATGCTCGCCGCCCCGGACGCGGCCTCGGCCCGGACCGTCTGCGTGGACCTGCTCCTGCCGCCGGAGCGCGCCGCCCTGCGCGCCGAATGGGCCGGCAGCCGCGAGCCCGTGCCGAACGAGACCATCGCCGACATGCTGACGGCCCAGGTCGCCCGTACCCCGGACGCGGTGGCGCTGGTCTTCGGCGAGCGCGCCCTGACGTACGCCGAACTGGACGCGCACATCAACCGGATCGGCCGCCTGCTCCTCGCCCGGGGCGCGGGACCGGAGAAGGTCGTGGCACTGGCGCTGCCCCGGTCCATCGACATGGTGGCCGCGCTGTTCGCCGTCCTGCGGACCGGCGCCGCGTACCTGCCGCTGGATCTGGACCACCCCGCCGACCGGCTGCGGCTGATGGTGGAGGACACCGAGCCCCTGTGCCTGGTGTCCACCACGGCCGTCGCGCCGACCCTGCGCGGCGACGACGGCGCGGTGGCGCCCGAACTGCTCCTGGACGACGAGGCCGTGGCCGCTGAGCTGGCCGCCCTGCCCGGCGGGGAGATCACCGACGCCGAGCGGCCCGCGTTCGCCCACGACGTCCCGGACCGCCTGGAGTACCCGGCGTACGTCATCTACACCTCCGGCTCCACCGGCCGGCCCAAGGGCGTCGTCACCCCCTACCGGGGACTGACGAACATGCAGCTCAACCACCAGAAGAAGATTTTCGACCCGGCCATCGGCTCGGCCGGCGGGCGGCGGCTGCGCATCGCGCACACCGTGTCCTTCGCCTTCGACATGTCGTGGGAGGAGCTGCTCTGGCTCGTCGAGGGCCACGAGGTCCATGTCTGCGACGAGGAGCTGCGCCGCGACGCCGAGGCGCTGGTCGCCTACTGCGACCGGCACCAGGTCGACGTGGTCAACGTGACCCCCACCTACGCGCAGCTCCTCATCGAGGAGGGCCTTCTCGAGCGGGACGAGAGGGCGGGGAAGCACCGTCCGGCGCTGGTCCTGCTCGGCGGCGAAGCCGTCTCCGACACGGTGTGGACGAAGCTGCGTCGCACCGAAGGCACCTACGGCTACAACCTGTACGGGCCGACCGAGTACACGATCAACACGCTCGGCGGCTCGACGACGGACAGCGCGACCTCCACGGTCGGCATGCCCATCCGCAACACCCGCGGCTATGTCCTGGACGCGATGCTGCGCCCCGTTCCGCCGGGCTGCCCCGGTGAGCTGTACATCGCCGGCACCGGCCTGGCCCGCGGCTACCACGACCGTCCCGCGCTGAGCGCCGAGCGGTTCGTCGCCGACCCGTTCGGCGAGCCGGGAGAGCGGATGTACCGCACCGGCGACCTCGTACGGCAGCGCCCGGACGGCCTGCTCGACTTCCTCGGCCGCACCGACGACCAGGTGAAGATCCGTGGCTACCGGATCGAACTGGGCGAGATCGAGGCGGCCCTGTCCTCGCACCCCGAGGTCGCCCACGCGGCGGTCGTCGTGAACGAGAGCACCGGCACGAAGCGCCTGGTCGGCTACTTCGCGCCGGAGGACGGCACGGAGACCGGGGAGGAGCTTCTCCAGCGGCTGCGCGACCACCTGAAGGCGGGGCTGCCCGACTACATGGTCCCGTCCGCGCTCGTCGCCGTGGACACCTTGCCGCTCACCGTCAACGGCAAGCTGGACGTACGCGCCCTGCCCGCCCCGGACTTCGCCGGAACGGGTGCGAGCCGCACACCCCGCACCCCGCAGGAGGAGACGCTCTGCGCACTCTTCGCGGAGGTACTCGGCCTGCCGGAGGGCAGCGTCGGCATCGACAGCGACTTCTTCGAGCTGGGCGGCCACTCGCTGCTCGCCACCCGCCTCGTCAGCCGTGCCCGTACCGCTCTCGACGCCGAACTCGCGATCCGCGACCTGTTCGAGGCGCCGACCGTCGCGGAGCTGGTCGAGCGCACGGCCCGTTCCGGCGGTGCCGCCCGGCCGGCACTGACCGCCGGTGAGCGGCCCGCCGAGCTGCCGCTCTCGCACGCCCAGCAGCGGTTGTGGGTCATCCAGCAGATCGAGTGCACCTCGGCCGCGTACAACTTCCCGCTGGTCATGCGGTTGCGCGGCGCCCTCGATGTCGACGCCTGGGAGGCGGCACTCGTCGATGTGACGAGCCGTCATGAAGCCTTGCGGACGCTGTTCGTCGGGCCCGAAGGACAGGCGATCCAGCGCGTACTGCCCGCCGGAGAGGCACGGCCCGTCGTGGAGCGGCTTCGCGCCACCGAGGACGAGGTGCCCGCCCTCGTCGACGCGGCGATCAACCGGCCGTTCGACCTCGTCGCGGAACTGCCGCTGCGCGCCACGATCGTGGAGCTGGCACCGGAGGACCACGTCGTCGTCCTGCTGCTGCACCACATCACCACCGACGAGTGGTCGGACCGCCCGTTCCTCCGCGACCTCGCCGCCGCGTACTCCGCCCGGATCTCAGGATCGGCACCCGACTGGGAGCCGCTGCCCGTCCAGTACGCCGACTACGCGCTGTGGCAGCAGCGCCTCCTCGGCGACCCGACGGACGCGGACAGCCTGGCCGCCCGGCAGCTGGAGTACTGGCGCACGACGCTGGACGGCGCCCCCGAGGAGCTGGAGTTGCCGACGGACCGGCCGCGCCCGGCACGGCCGGCGTTCTCCGGCGACGAACTGGACGTCGCCTTCGGCGCCGATGTCCACGAGGGTCTGAAGCGACTCGCACGCGAGACCGGGGCCAGCATGTTCATGGTGGTGCACGCGGCCGTGGCCGCCCTGCTGCACCGCATGGGCGCCGGGACGGACATTCCCCTCGGCTCGCCCATCGCGGGCCGCGGCGACGAAGCGCTGGACGACCTGGTCGGCTTTTTCGTCAACACACTGGTGCTGCGCACCGACCTGAGCGGCGACCCGAGCTTCACCGAGCTCCTCGCCCGGGTCCGGGAGACCGACCTTGCCGCGTTCTCGCACGCGGACGTGCCGTTCGAGTCGGTGGTGGAGAAGCTCAACCCGACGCGCTCACTGTCCCGGAACCCGCTGTTCCAGGTGATGGTCGGCTACCACGCACGCACGGGCGACGGACTCGAACTGCCCGACCTCCACGCCGACCATGTGCCGTTCCGCATCCGCTCCGCCAAGTTCGACCTGGTGTTCAGCTTCACCGAGCACACACCGGCCGACGGCGGTGAGGGCTCCCTGAACTGCCGCTTGGAGTTCGCCACGGAGCTGTTCGACCACGACACCGCCGAACGGCTCGGCGACCGCCTCACGGCCCTCGTCGCGGCCCTCGTCGCCGCGCCCGATCGGCCCGTCTCGCAGGCGGAGATCCTCGGCGACGACGAGCGGCAGCTGGTCCTTCAGGGCTTCAACGCCACGTCGCGCGAAGTCGAAGAGGCGTCGTTCCCGGCGCTGTTCGCGCGGCGCCTCGCCGAGCGTCCCGACGCGGTCGCCGTCGTCGACCGCACCCGCTCCGTGACGTACGCGCAGCTCGACGCCCGGGCCAACCGTGTCGCCAGGCTGCTGGCCGCGCGCGGCGTCGGCGCAGAGAGCGTCGTCGGTGTCGCCGTTCCGCGCTCGGTCGACATGGTCGCCACCGTGCTCGCCGCGCTGAAGCTGGGCGCCGCGTTCCTGCCCCTCGACCTGGTCCACCCGGCCGACCGTCTCACCTACATGATCGAGGACTCGCGGGCGGCGCTCGTGGTCGGCACCGAGCCGGTCGCGGGGAAGATCCCGGCGGTGGCGGGCGTAGCGGTGGTGCTGCTCGACGAGCCTTCAGTGGCCGCCGAGCTGGACGCCCTGCCGGAGACCTTGCCCGAGAGCGACCGGGTCGACCTGGACCAGGCCGCGTACGTCATCTACACATCCGGCTCGACGGGCCGCCCCAAGGGCGTGGTGGTCCCGCACGAGGGCATCGCCAGCCTGGTGGCCACAGCCGTCGACCGGATGGGCCTGGAACGCGACAGTCGTGTCCTGCAGTTCGCGTCGATCGGCTTCGACGTCTTCGCCTTCGAACTGTCGATGGCGCTGTGCCATGGCGGCCGGCTCGTCCTCATCACGGACGAGGCGCGGGTCGCCGGCCCGGCGCTCACCGACTTCCTCGCGGACCAGCGGATCACCCACATGATCCTTCCGCCGTCGCTCGTGTCGGCCCTGCCGCCGGGCTGCGAGCTGCCCGAGGGGTCGACCGTCCTGGTCGGCACGGAAACCGTGCCGCCGGACCTGTTCGAGCGCTTCGGCGCCACGGCCCACCTGATCTGCGCCTACGGGCTCACCGAGGCGACGGTCAACTCCACGCTGTGGCCCGCCCGCCAGTACGGCCGACTCCCGTCCGGCCGGGTGCCCATCGGCCGGCCCGACCCCAACACCCGCGCCTACGTCCTGGACGAGAACCTGCGGCCGGTCCCGCCCGGTGTCGCGGGCGAGCTGTACGTCTCCGGACGCGGCCTCGCACGCGGCTACCTCGGCAAGGCCGCACTGACCTCCGAGCGGTTCGTCGCCGACCCGTTCGGCCCGCCCGGCAGCCGGATGTACCGCACCGGTGACCGCGCCCGCTGGCGCGCGGACGGCAACCTCGACTTCCTCGGGCGGGTCGACACCCAGGTGAAGGTGCGCGGCTTCCGCATCGAACTGGGCGAGATCGAGGCGGCCCTCGCCGGACACCCGTCGGTCGCGCAGGCCGCCGTGGTGCCCGACCGCGACGGCGACATCGTCCGGCTGGTCGGCTACGCCGTTCCGGAAGCCGGCGAACTCGACCCGCAGGAGCTGCGCACCCATGTCGCCGGTGTCCTGCCCGAGTACATGGTCCCGGCGCTCGTCGTGCCCCTGGACGGTCCGCTGCCGCTGACACCCAACGGCAAGCTGGACCGCAAGGCGCTGCCCACGCCGGACTGGGCCGCGATGACCGGCGACGCGCTCCCGGCCACCGAGACGCAGGCCAGGCTCGCCGAGCTGTTCTGCGAGATCCTCAAGCTGGAGAAGGTCGGCATCCACGACAACTTCTTCGCGCTCGGCGGCCACTCCATGGCCTCGATGCGGCTCCTGGGCCGTATCCGCGCCGAGTTCGGGGTCGAGCTGAGCATCCGGGACGTCTTCGACGCACTGACGGTCGCCGGTATCGAGGGCAAACTGAAGGGCGCGGCGACCGCCCGCCCCGCACTGCTCCCGGCGGAGGACCGCCAGGAGCCGTCGGCGGCGGCCCCGGTCCAGCGCTGGCAGTGGGACACCTACCGCCGTCACGCGGGCTTCGACCACGCGCTCGTCCTGCGCTCTCCCGGCGGTCTGGACGCGGACGCCCTGTCCGCCGCGCTCGCCGACGTGGCTGCTCGTCACGAGCCGCTCCGCACGGCGTTCGCGGAACGGGACGGCGTGCTGTACCACCGGCCCGCCGCTGCCCCGGCTCTGACGCTGGAGAAGTGCGAGGAACTGGAGGCCCGGCTGGCGGAACTCGCGGCCGGGGCACCGAAGCCGGACCGGGAGGCACCCCTCGGGGCGCACCTGCTGACCGAGGCCACGGGCCGGCAGGCACTGCTGCTGACCATGCACTACCTGGCGGTCGACGAATGGTCCGTCGTGCCCCTCTTCCGCGACCTGACGACGGCGTACGCGGCCCGTACGGAAGGCCGGGCGCCCGAGTGGCAGCCGCTGCCGGTCTCGTACACGGACTACGCCCACTGGGCCCGTGAGGTCCTCGGCGAACTGGACGACCCGAACAGCCGCGGCGGCCGGCAGCTCGCCTACTGGCGCGAGACGTTGAAGGACGTACCGGCCGAGCCGGCACTCCCGGCGGACGGCCCCCGCTCGCCCTCGCCCGGCGCGGACCATGTGGGCTTCGTGCTCGACGAGGAGCTGCACGCGGCCATGGACGATCTGGCCCGGGCGACCGGCACCAGCATGTTCATGGTGCTGCACTCCGCCCTGGCGGCGCTGCTCACCGCCCACGGCGCGGGCACGGACCTGCCCATCGGTACGATGGTCGCCGGCCGTACGGACGACCAACTGGCCGACCTGGTGGGCTGCTTCTTCAACACGGTCGTGCTGCGCACCGACACCGCCGGCGACCCGACGTTCGCGGAGCTGCTGTCCCGCGTACGGGAGACCACGCTCGGCGCGCTCGACCGGCAGGACGTCCCGTTCGAGGAGGTCGTCCGGGCGACCGGACTGCCGCCGGAGGGCCCGCAGGTCATGGTGATCCACCATGAACAGGCGGACCTGGAGCAGCTGGAGGGCGGGGTCGGCTCCCTCGACGCCGTACCGACCGGCTCGACGCGGGCGCAGCTGACCCTCAGCTTCTACGAACCGCGCGGCGAAGGCCCGGTCCACTGCGGCCTGATCCACGCGCCCGATCTGCTCGGCACCGCCAAGGCACGGCGGCTCGCCGACGAACTCCAGAGGCTGCTGCGCTCCGTGGCAGCCGACCCCGAGCAGCCGCTCTCCGAGCTGTTCACCGCCATGACCGCACTGTCGACCAGGAAGTGACACCGATGACCACCAACCCGTTCGAGGACCCGCAGGGCCGCTTCCTGGTCCTGGTCAACGACGAGAACCAGCACTCGCTGTGGCCGTCCTTCGCCGAGGTTCCCGCCGGTTGGCGGACCGCCTTCGGCGAGGACACCCGCGAGGCGTGCCTCGCCTACGTCGAGGAGCGCTGGACGGACCTGCGTCCGGCCAGCCTGGTCGCCCAGCAGGGCTGACGCGCCCGGCACGACGCCGCCGCCCGTGGAGAACCTTCTCCACGGGCGGCGGTGTTCTGGGCGGTCAGTAGTGGTAGCGGGCCTTGAGGATCTTGACTTCCTTGTCGTCCACCCGGTACACGAGCCGGTGCTCGTCGTTGATGCGGCGCGACCAGTAGCCGGACAGGTCGCCCTTCAGCGGCTCGGGTTTGCCGATACCTGTGAACGGGGTGCGCTGGATCTCGCTGATCAGCCGGGTGATCCTGCGGGCTGTGCTGCGATCCGAGCTCAGCCAGAACAGGAGGTCCTCCCATCCGGCCGGGTCGAAGTGGACGCTCCTCACCCGTCACCTGCCAGGGCTTCAAGCTCTTCCACAGTCTTGGCGATGGTGGCCTCACCGGCTCTGTCGCGGGCGACGGCTTCCATGAGACGTTGAGCGTTGGCAGGGGATTTCAGCAGGTAGACGGTCTCCTGCCAGGAGTCGTAGTCCTCGGCCGACATCAGAACGGCGTCGCCGCCCTTGGAGCTGATACGCACCGGGACGTGATCGTCGTTGACGCGCTTGATGAGCGGGAAGAGGTCCTTGCGGGCCTCACTGGCGCTTATGGTCATGAGCGGCACCTCTCTCCAAAGTCGTACGACTAAATGGTACCAGCCTCGTACGGGTTTTGGGTACCACTCAGGCATGCAAGGCGGCGCTGAGCACCGTAAGGCTCCCGCCCACGGATGCATGGGCGGCAGCCTTGGCGGGACGAAGGGCGAGGCCTATGCCGGGACCGCCGGTTCGCGGCGGCTGTCGGACCAGGCCGACCAGAGTTCGGCGTAGCGGCCGCCCGCCGCGACGAGTTCGTCGTGGGTGCCCGTCTCGACGACGCGGCCCTGGTCCAGGACGACAACGCGGTCCGCGGTCGCCGCCTGCGGGAGGCGGTGCGCGACCATCAGGCCCGTGCGGCCCTCCAAAGCGCGCAGGGCGGCGGTCTCCAACACGCGGGCACCCGCGCTGCCGGCGTCCGCGGTGGCCTCGTCCAGGATCGCGATGGGCGGGTCGGCGAGGACAAGACGGGCGAGGGCCAAGTGCTGGGCCTGGGTGACCGTGAGGCGATGGCCGCCCTCGCCCACGACCGTGGCCAGGCCGTCGGGCAGCGCGTCGACCCAGTGGAGGGCGTCGACGTGGGCCAGCGCGGCGCGCAGCTCCTCGTCCGTCGCCTCGGGGCGAGCCAGTCGCAGGTCCTCGGAGAGGGGGCCGGCGAAGACGTGGACTTCCTGGCTGATGAGGGTGACCGCCTGCCGGACCCCGGCCGGGCCCAGCTCCCGGGAGTCCACGCCGCCCAGGGCGATGGTTCCGGTGGCCGGGTCGTGGACGCCCGCGATCAGCTTCGCCAGTGTGGTCTTTCCCGCGCCGCTGGCGCCGACCAGGGCCACGCGTTCGCCGTCGCGCACCTCCAGATCCACCGCCCGAAGCACGGGGTGGCCGTCCACGTACGCGTGGCCGAGGTCCTTCACCTTGACCGAGCCGTCCACGGGCGCGGCGGCCCGCCCGTCGGGCTCCCGTTCGGCCGGGAGGCTCGACACCCCGACGAGGCGGGCCAGGCTCGCCCCCGCTGACTGGGCGTCGTCGATGAGGAAGAGCGCCGCGTTGATCGGGTTGAACAGGCCGTGGAAGTAGAGGGCCGCAGCCGTTGCCGTACCGATGCTCACCGAGTTGCTGTCGACGAGGAGGAATCCGGTGACGAGGATCGACGTCATGCCGATGAACTCGGCGATGTTCAGGCGGGAGAAGAAGCCCGAGACGAGGCGCATTCCTCGTGCCGCCAGGTCGACGGCCGTCTGCGACCGCTGTTCCAGCAGTCCTGCGTGCCGGCCGTTCAGCCGGAACGCCCGCACCGTGCGGACGCCGCCGACGCTGTCCAGCAATTGGTGCTGCAGGGCGCCGGTCGCCACCCGGTGCGCGGCGTAGATGCTCGCGGCGCGCGGGATGTACCACCGCACTGTGAGGACGTGGACCGGGACGGCGACCAGGATGGCGAGCAGGAAACGCCAGTCGAGCACGGTGAGACCCACCAGCGTGAGCACGATGGTGAGGAAGGCGCCGGCGAACTCGGGCAGTGCCTGCCGTACCGCCTTCGCGATCAGGGTGACGTCGCCCGTCACCCGCGACGTCAGGTCGCCAGAACCGGCCTGCTCCACCCGTTCGAGCGGCAGCCGCAGCGCCCGCGCGATGAACCGTTCACGCAGGTCCGCGAGGACCGTCTCGCCGAGCCTGGCGACCAGGGACTTGCCGATCGCGGTCGCGACGCCCCTGGCGACGGCGACCGCGAGGAGGAGCACCATGGGCACGGTCAGCGCGGCCGCGCCGCGCTGGTCCACGACGAGGTCCACGATGCGGCCGAGCAGCGGGGCGGTCAGCAGGCCGATGCCCGTGCCGACGACCAGTACGGTCACCGCGCCCACCGTCAGCAGCCGGTGACGGCGCAGCAGCTTCCGGACGACGGAGAGGGTCTGGGCGCCGGTGGCGGTGGGCAGGAGCTCGCGTTCGGGCGTGCCGGGTCCGCTCATCGTCCGTCCGTCGTCCTTCTCGTGTCGGTCCTGCGGGTCTTGGTTCTGGGCCGTCGTCATGCCAGTACCGCCGAGCGGTAGCTCTCGTGGGCGCCGACCAGCTCGGGGTGGCTGCCCTCGGCGGCCACGCGGCCGTCGTCGAGCATGACCACGACGTCGGTGCCGGCGAGCAGGGCGGGGCTGGTGGTCACCAGGACCGTCGTGCGGCCCCGGCGCAGGTCGCGCAGCCGGGCCGCGATGCGGGCCTCGGTGACGGTGTCGACGGCGGTGGTCGGGTCGTGGACGACGAGGACAGGCGGGTCGGCGGCCAGGGCCCGGGCGAGCGCGACGCGTTGGCGCTGGCCGCCGGACAGCGACCGGCCGCGTTCGGTGAGGACGGTGTCCACTCCCTTGGGCAGCGCCTGTGCGACGTCGTCCGCCGCTGAGGCGGCCAGCGCCGGATTCACGTCCGCCCCGTCGTTGTCCGCTCCGGCACGTACGTTGGCGAGCAGGCTGTCCTCGAACAGGTCGGCGTCGTGGTGGGCGACCAGGATCGTGCGGCGGGCGTCGCCGGGGTCGAGGTCGCTCAGCGGTACGCCGTCGAGCTCGACGGTGCCTGCGGCCGGGTCGACTTCGCGGCCCAGGCACAGCAGCAGGTCGTTCGCGGCGGCCGGGTCTCGGGTGACCACGCCGACGACGCTGCCGGGGGCGATGTCGAGGTCGACACCCCGCAGCGCGCCCTGTGTGACGCCCCGCAGCCGCAGCCGCCCGACGAGCGGGTCGGGAAGAGTGGCCGTCCCGGCGGCGACGGCGGGAGGCGAGGCGAGGACCTCGGCGATCCGATCGGCCGAGGCACGGCCCTGGGCGAACTCGCCGTTGACATAGGTGAGGAGCTGGAAGGGGCCGAGGAGGTACTGGGCGAGGCCGACGGCCGCCACCAGGTCACCCACGCTGATGGTGCCGCGCATCGCCAAGTGGGCACCGACGAGTCCGATGACCGCGATGAAGATGCCCGTCAGGGCGAGGATCGCGCCGTCGTGCCAGGCCCGGCTGCCGGCCGCTCGGAGGGCGGCAGCGAGAGAGCTCCGGCTCGTCTCCCGGTACCGGGAGACCGCCGCGTGTTCGGCGCCGATGCCCTTCAGGACACGCAGGCCGGCGACCAGGTCCGCGGCGACCCCGGAGGCGTGGGCCGCGTGCTCCTGCTCGGCCTCGCTGCGCCGCTCGAGCGGGCGGCTGATGAGGTGGCCGATCAACAGCATGGGCGGGACGCCGAGGAGGACGGTCAGACCGAGCGGCACGGAGATACGGAGCAGCGCCACCGCGCTGATGGCCAGTCCGGCGATCGCGGCCAGTGCGTACGGCAGTGCGGAGGCGACCGAGCCGACGCGTCGGGCGTCGCCGGTCGCGACGGCGGTCAGCGCGCCGGGCAGCCGTCCGGTGTCGGCGCCGCCCCGCGGGTCGAGCACCCGGGCGGCGAGGTCCTGTCTGATCCGGTGCGCGGCGCTTTCGGCCGCGCCTTCGGTGAGCCGTGCGGAGTTCCGGTAACACGTGGACAGCACCAGGAAGACAACGGCGAGTACCAGCAGCCAGCGCAGAAGAGCGCCGGAGGAACCGGTCGCCACCGCCTCGTCGATGACCAGACCGATGACGACGGGGACGAGGGCCTCGCACGCCTGGTGCGCCATGCCGAGGGCCGACGCCCCGGCGACACGGCGGCGCTGATCGGCGAGCGCTCTGCGGAGGACATGGCCCCCCGTTGGTCCTCCAGCGGGCATGCGGCGCCTCCACAAGAAAGGGCTGGATGGTTAGGTAAGCCTACCTTAATCGGGGCTTGTGCCAAGGGTGCGCGTGGGGTCCTGGCGGCGGCCCGCTCGGCGGGTGTCGACGCAGGTCGCATCGCCGCGTTGACCCCGCCGTGGCCGTGCGGTTAGGCTCACCTAAGTTCACTTGCTCGTCTGTCATGTCGCTTGCCGCATACCAGTGTTCAACGCTTCGCGCGGTGCGCGGGGCACTCGAAACCGCCGCCAGGGGAGTGGTCGTTGTCCGTCGAAGCCCAGGCGGCATCCGCAAACGAGACCCGTGGCCCCGTCGAGCCCGTCGTGTCCACGGCGCGCCCGTCCGTGGTGGCCCTGCGCGGTCTCGGGCTTCTCGTCACGCTCGGCGCGCTCGCCCTCGTCGGCCTGGTCAGTGTCTGGGTGGGCACCAGGGGGATTCCGTTCGCCGCGACATGGGACCTCCTGTGGCAGTCCGACGGGTCGGAAGCCTCCGTCATCGTCCACGACTACCGGATCCCCCGCACCCTCCTCGGCCTTCTCGTCGGCATGGCCCTCGGACTGGCGGGCGCCCTGATGCAGGCCCTGACACGCAATCCGCTCGCCGACCCCGGACTGCTCGGAGTGAACCTGGGCGCCTCCTCGGGCGTCGTCGTGGCCATCGCCTTCCTGGGCGTCGCCGCGCCCCTCGGCTACGTGTGGTTCGCCCTCGCCGGTGCCGCCGCCGCGTCGGTCGGCGTCTATCTCCTCGGCTCCTCCGGGCGGAAACTGGCCACACCCGACCGGCTCGTCGTCGCGGGAGCGGCGGTGACCGCGGTGCTGTACGCCTTCAACTGGGGCGTGCTGCTGTTCGATCCGGAAGCGTTCGACCAGTTCCGCTTCTGGACAGTGGGCTCTCTCGCGGGCCGGTACTACGACATCGTGCTCCTCGTCCTGCCGTTCGTCGCCTTCGGTCTGATCGTCGCCTTCCTGCTCGCCCCGTCCCTCAACGCCCTTGCCATGGGCGACCAGATGGGGCGGGCCCTGGGTGTGAACGTGGGCCGCACCCGCGTGCTGGCGGCAGTCGCCGTGATGCTGCTGTGCGGCGCCGCGACCGCCGCCGTCGGACCGATCAGCTTCGTGGGCCTGGCCGTTCCGCACGTCGCCCGGTTCGTCGCTGGAGCCGACCAGCGTTGGGTGTTCGCGTACTCGATGCTGCTCGCGCCCGTCCTGCTCATCGGCTCGGACGTGCTGGGCCGTGTGCTCGGCGCTCCGGGCGAGGTGCAGGTCGGCATCGTCACCGCGTTCATCGGCGCGCCCCTGTTCCTCGCGCTGTGCCGCCGTCGAAAGCTGGTCATGCTGTGAGCGCCGTACAGGAGGGGAAGACCTCCGTGCCCGGACCCGCGCACACCCCTGCCCCCCGTGTCATCAGCGGCCGCGTCCTGCGCACCGGCGCGGGCGGCGTCTCGCTGCGCGTGCAGGGCCGGACCGTCGCCGTGACCGTCGGGCTGCTCGTCTCGCTCGTCCTCGTCATGGGCGTCACCCTGACCACCGGCGACTTCCCGCTCACGGTCGCAGAGGTCGTCCGGGCCCTGACCGGCAACGGCTCCGGAGCCGCCGACTTCGTCGTCAACACCCTGCGCATGCCGCGGATCCTGACCGCGGTGTTCGTCGGCGCGGCCCTCGCGGTGAGCGGAGCGATCCTGCAGAGCCTCACCCGCAACTCGCTCGGCAGCCCCGACATCATCGGCTTCACCAACGGCTCCGCCGTGGGCGCGCTCGTCGTCATCATCGTGCTGCACGGCAGCATGACCCAGATCGCGCTCGGCGCGCTGATCGGCGGCCTCCTCACGGCCCTCGCCGTTCACCTGCTTCTGATCGGCCGCGGGCTGCAGGGTTTCCGGCTGGTCGTCATCGGAATCGGCGTCAGCGCCCTGCTGCTCGCCGCCAACTCGTACCTGATCACCCGGGCGACCTTCCAGGAGGCACAGGAGGCCCAGGCATGGCTGATCGGCAGCCTGGGGAACCGGCTGTGGATGCACGCCAACGCCATCGGTCTCGCCCTCGCCGTCCTGCTGCCGCCCGCCTTTCTCCTGTCCCGCCGCCTCTCCATGGTGGAGATGGGGGACACCACCGCCATGGCGCTCGGCATCAACGTGGGGCGCACCCGAACGGTCCTCCTCGTCATCAGCGTCGCCCTCGCCGCGTTCGCCACCGCCGTCACCGGCCCCATCTGGTTCATCGCCCTGGCCGCTCCCCAAGTGGTCCGCAGACTCACCGGATCGTCAGGACCCGCGCTGCTGCCGTCCGCCCTCATGGGTGCCGTCCTGCTCGCCGTGAGCGACCTCGTCGTGCAGCGGGTCTTCGCACCCGCACTCCTCCCTGTGGGCACGGCGACCGGCGCCATCGGCGGGCTGTACCTCATCTGGCTGCTGATCACCGAGTCGCGAAAGAGCCGCGCATGACTGCAACGAACTCCCCGCAGCCCCGGCTGCGTGCCGACGACCTCACGCTGTCCTACGACCAGCGGACGGTGGCCACCTCCCTGAGCGTCGACATCCCCGACCATTCCTTCACGGTGATCATCGGTCCGAACGCCTGCGGCAAGTCCACGCTGCTCACGGCGCTGGCGCGGATGCTCAAGCCCAAGGCCGGGAAGGTCTACCTCGACGGCGCCGCCATCTCCTCGTACCGCTCGCGTGAAGTCGCCCGCCGACTCGGCCTGCTCCCGCAGTCCTCCAGCGCGCCCGGCGGCATCACGGTCGGCGACCTCGTGGCCCGCGGCCGGTACCCGCACCAGCGGCTGCTGAAGCAGTGGTCCGTGGAGGACGAGTCGGCCGTCGTCGAGGCAATGCGGCAGACCGGGGTACTCGAACTCGCCGACCGACCCGTGGACGACCTCTCCGGGGGCCAACGGCAGCGCGTCTGGCTGTCGATGGTGCTGGCGCAGCAGACCTCCATCCTGCTGCTGGACGAACCGACCACATACCTCGACATCGCCCACCAGGTCGAGGTGCTCGACCTGTGCGCCGAGCTGCACGCCCGCAAGGGTCACACCGTCGTGGCGGTCCTGCACGACCTCAACCAGGCGTGCCGCTACGCCACTCACCTCGTCGTGATGCGGCCCGGCGGAGTCATCGCCGCGCAGGGCGACCCGGCCACCGTCATGACCGCCGAGCTCGTCGAGGACGTGTTCGGCCTGCCCTGCCGGATCATCGACGACCCCGAGACCGGCACCCCCCTGATGATTCCGGCCGCCCCCAGGCGGTTCGAGCCGGAGGCCGGAACGTGCGGCAGCGCGGACCCGGCCGCCGACGCCGTGCTCGCCGAAACCCCCTAGGGACGGACGGACTGCGCATGATGCTGTGCACGAGGCTGACGAACGCGCGCATCCTCACCATGGATCCGGACCACCCGGTCGCCCACGACCTGGGCATCTGGCGGGGCCGGATCGTGGGCCTGGACGAGGCCGTGACCGCACTGCCCGCCCGCGAGGTGATCGACCTCCAGGGCGCCACCGTCCTGCCGGGATTCATCGACAGCCACGTCCACCTGGCGTGGACGGGCCTCAAGGCGAGCTCCCCGAGCATCGCCGGCCTCGAACGCGTCGAGGACGTCCTCGACGCCGTGGCGGACGCCGCCCTGCGCACACGCGCCCCCGGCGCGTGGGTGAGCATCGGCGGCTACGACCAGCGGGTCCTCGGCCGGCACCTGACCGCGGCGGAACTCGACCGAGTCAGCCACGGCCGCCGCGTGTTCGTGATGCACGACTCCGGCCATGCCTGCGTGGTCAACAGCGCCGTGCTCGACCTGCTGCCGGCCGGCGTCCCCCACGACGACGGCGTCCTCGTGGAGAGCGCGATGGGCGCCGTACGGAACCTGCGCCTGCCGTACTCCCAGGTGGAGCTCGCCGACGCCATCGAGCACGCCGCACGCGTGTGCCTCGCCGAAGGCATCACGGCCTGCGCCGAGGCCGGCATCGGCGGCGGCCTGCTGGGCCACAGCCCCGTCGAGCTCGGCGCCTACCAACTCCTGCGCGACCAGGGCCGTCTGCCCCTGAGGATCCAGCTCATGCCGGGCGGCGACACCCTTCGACCGCTCGGCGCGCACGACCACGACGGCATCCCGCGCGCGCTCGACCTGGGCCTGCGCACGGGGTTCGGCGACGACTGGCTGTCGGTCGGCGCTCTCAAGATCTACACCGACGGCGGCATGATGGCCCGTACGGCCGCTCTCACCTCGCCCTACGAGGGCATGACCCACACGGGCCAGCTCCAGGACGACCCCGAGCGCCTCACCTCCCTCATCGTCGACGGCCACCTCGCCGGATGGCAGCTCGCCGTCCACGCGATCGGCGACCGCGCCGCGGACCTCGCCCTGGACGCCCTGGAACGGGCCCAGACGCTGCGGCCCCGGCCCGACGCGCGTCATCGCATCGAGCACGCCGGGCTCATCCGGCCCGACCAGCTGCCCCGCTTCGCCCGGCTCGGGCTCAGCGCCGTGATCCAGCCCAACTTCCTGCGCTACTTCGGCGACGACTACGCGGCGATCATGGGCTCGGAGCGGGCGCCCTGGATGTACCGCGGCCGGGCGTTCCTCGACCACGGCGTCACACTTGTCGGCAGTTCCGACCGGCCGGTCACCGACGGATCTCCGCTGCGGGCCGTCCAGTTCATGGTCGAGCGGGCCTCCCTCTCCGGGCAGCTCATCGGGCCCGAGGAGACGATCACCGTCGACGAGGCACTGCGCGCCTACACGGTCGCCGGGGCGTACGCCTCACGATGGGACGACAGTGCCGGCACCCTCACCCTCGGCAAGCGCGCCGACTTCGTCGTCCTCGGCGACGACCCGCACCACGTCGATCCGTCCGGGATCGGCGACATCGAGGTCGTCGCGACCTTCGTGGACGGCCGCGAGGCGACGGAGGGCCGGAAGCTGTGAGGCGGCATGGAGCATGCGGGACGACCGTGCTGGTAGGGACGCATCCCGCTCAGCTGGGAACGACCGGGCTGCCCGCGCCCTGGGAGCCCGGGCAGACCGGCGCACACCTGTGGGCCGTGCGGGTCGGCGCGTACGCGGCCGACGCCCTGGCGGGGGACGGGCTGCTCGACCCCGGCGAACGGGCCAGGTGCCAAGCCTTCGTGCGGGATGCCGACAGGGTCCGGTACCGCGTCGCGCATGTGGCGCTGCGCCGGCTGCTCGGGGCCTATCTGGACCGGAATCCGGCGGCCGTACGCTTCGTCCGCGAGCCGTGCCCCGGGTGCGGAGAGCCGCACGGCCGGCCCGCCGTGCCCGGCGCGCCCCTGCACTTCTCGCTCTCCCACGCCGGTGACGCCGTTCTGCTCGCCTTCGCGGGCGTACCGGTCGGCGTGGACGTCGAGGAGGTACCGACCGCCGACGCGGCGGCCGAGGTGGCGGCCGTGCTGCATCCGGCCGAGCGGGCCGAACTGGCCGCGCTGCCACGGTCGGAGTTCCGCGCGGCGGTGGGCCGCTGCTGGTCCCGCAAGGAGGCGTATCTGAAGGGCGTCGGCATCGGTCTCGGTGAGCTGCCGTCAGTGACGTACGTGGGCACGGGCCGGGTACCGGGGGATGTGCCGGCGTGGACCGTGGCCGACGTGGCGTGCCCGCCGGGCTACGCCGCCGCCTGCGCCGTCCGTACGGCGGAGGCGACTTGAGCAACCTGGTTAGGTAAGGCTAACCTTGCTTGACTGTGTTTCACCGGGACGGCACGGCGCACCAAGACGGCGTCCCGCACGGTGGAGCCGAGGAAGGAACGCCTTGATCACGGCCACGCCGGGCCCCGCCACGCTGCTGCCCGACGCGCCCCACCCGACATCCTCCGTCCCCATTCTGCCGGTGCGCTCCGCCCGACCGCAGGACGCCGCGGCACTCGCTGCTCTCTCCGAGCCGTTCGTCCGCTCCGGTGCACTGCGAGCCCGGCCGTTCCAGGTCTACGCCTGGCACGCCACGGACTTCCTGGTGGCCGAGGCTCCCGACGGAACGATCGACGGCTGCCTGGCGCTCCGTCACCACCCCGACCCGACGCGCGACGCGCGGGTGACCGGGGTCCTGTACAACTTCTGCGTCGTGCAGTACAGGCAGGGCAGCGGGCTGGGCGCACAGCTCCTGTCCGCCGCGCTGGCCGAAGGCCGCGCGCGGGCACTTGACGTGCTGTTCACCGCGACGACCGGCAGCGGCCGGCTCTTCCTCCACCACGGCTTCGTCGAGGTCTCCCCCCATCTCGCCCCGAAGACCTGGGCGCGGTCGCTGGACCCGCGACGCAACGCCAAGGTCTTCGCCTGCGCCTTGTGAACACGACCTCGGCGCCGGCACGTACGGCGTGCACCTTCCGGAGGTGCTCACCGGCGGCCAGCCGCCCAAGCTGCGCGCCACGGACGAGCGGGGCTGGTTCCGCTTCCAGCGGCTGTACGACACGGCCCGCTCCTGCCTGCCGACGGGGCGGGTGGAAAGGGATTTGGGCGAACGGCGGCCGACCGGCCCGCTTACCCGACCGTGAGGCTGCGTGCGCACGGCAGGCACAACAACGGGCAGGGCCCGAGCCGGACGGCTCGGGCCCTGCCCGTTGAGACGTGGGGCGTCAGGCGCCCAGAATGCAGGGCAACTCCTTCACCAGCGCGGCGATTTCCTCCTCCGTGACCGTCAGGGCCGGAGCCAGCCGTACGGTCGACGTGCCGGTCGCGGTGATCAGGAACCCGGCATCCTGAGCAGACCGCTGCACGCGTGCCGCCACCGGTTCGGCGAGGCCGACACCCAGGAGCAGGCCCGCGCCCCGCACCTCCCGCAGGAGGGGGCGCCCCAACTCCTCAATACCCCGCCGCAGTTCCGCGCCCTTGCTGACGACCTGCGAAAGCAGGTCCTCAGCCTCGACGGTCTCCAGTACGGCGAACCCTGCCGCGCACGCCACGGGGTTGCCGCCGAAGGTCGACCCGTGGTCCCCGGGGCCCAGCAGATCGGCCGCCCTCCCGAACGCCAAGGTGGCGCCGATCGGCAGCCCGCCGCCGAGGCCCTTCGCGAGGGTCACCACGTCGGGAGCCAGGCCGGGCACGGACTGATGGGCGAACCAGTGCCCCGTCCGGCCGATGCCCGTCTGCACCTCGTCCAGGACCAGCAGCGTCCCCGTGGCGTGTGTGATCTCCCGCGCCGCCCGAAGATACCCCGGCGGCGCCGGCACGACCCCCGCCTCGCCCTGGACAGGCTCCAGGACGACGGCTGCGGTGTCCTCGGTGACGGCGCCGCGCAGGGCCTCGACGTCTCCGAAGGGTACGTGCGTGACCTCACCGGGCAGCGGCAGGAACGGGTCGCGTTTGGCGGCCTGCCCGGTGAGGGCCAGAGCGCCCATGGTGCGTCCGTGGAACCCCTGCTCGGCGGCGACCATGTGGGTGCGCCCGGTCCGCCGGGCGATCTTGAACGCCGCTTCCACCGCCTCCGTACCGGAGTTGGCGAAGAACACCCTGCCCGGCCGCCCGAACAGGGCAACCAGCCGCTCCGCCAGGGCAACGGCCGGCTCCGAGACGAAGAGGTTCGACACATGCCCCAGCCGGGACACCTGGGCGGTGACCGCTTCGACCACAGCCGGATGCGCGTGCCCGAGTGTGTTGACCGCGATCCCGCCGGTGAAGTCCGTGTAGGCACGGCCCGATTCGTCCCAGACCGTGCTGCCTTCACCGCGGACGAGCGCCGGCCGGGGAGCGCCATACGTGTCCATCATGACCGCGCTCCAGCGGTCCGCGAGTGACGCAGCGCTGTTGTCGGCGGTCATGTGAGGTCCTCCTTGGACTCGGGGGCCTCGTCCGGGAGGACCGTCGTGCCCGGGCCCTCCTCGGCGAAGACGCCGCGCAGCAGGGCGTGCGGCACCCGGCCGTCCAGCACATGGGCTTTGCGGACGCCCGCACGCACTGCCCGTAGACAGCTCTCCATCTTCGGGAGCATGCCGCTCGCCAGCCCCGGCAGCAGCGCGTCCAGTTCACCGGCCGTGAGCCGGCCGATCACCTCGGTGCTGTGCGGCCAGTCCGCGTACAGCCCCTCGACGTCGGTCAGCACCACCAGTCTTTCCGCGCGGAGCGCGACGGCCAGTGCCGACGCCGCGAGATCGGCGTTGACGTTGTAGACCTCCCCGTCCGCACCGCGCGCGATGGGTGAGACGACGGGGATGCGGCCCTCATCGAGCAGGGTGCGTACCGTGGCGGGCTCCACGGCCACGACCTCTCCGACGAGCCCGATGTCGACCGGCTGTCCGTCCACCAACGCCGGGCGTCGTACGGCCGTCATGGTGTGCGCGTCCTCGCCCGACATGCCCACGGCGAAGGGGCCATGAGCGTTGAGGGCGCCGACCAGCTCCCGCTGGACCTGACCGGTCAGCACCATGCGGACCACGTCCATGGTCTCGGGCGTGGTCACACGCAGCCCCGCCTCGAACCGGACCTCCAGGTCGAGCCGGTCGAGCATCGCGCTGATCTGCGGTCCGCCGCCGTGTACGACGACCGGACGCAGTCCCGCGTGCCACAGCTCCACGACGTCCTGAGCGAACGTCCGGTGCAGCGCGGGGTCCACCATGGCGTTGCCGCCGAACTTGACGACCACGGTGCGGCCCTGGAGCTCCTCCAGCCACGGCAGGTCGGCGGCCGCGGCGGGTCGGCCGGCCGGGAGCGATCTCATCCGTGTCGTCCCCTGCCCGTTCATGAGCTGTACGCGCTGTTCTCGTGGACGTACTCGGCGGTGAGGTCGTTGGTCCAGGTCACCGCGGAGGCGTCGCCGGCGCACAGATCCACCGTGATCGTGATCCGGCGGCCCGACAGGTCGACCTTGTCCCTGGACTCGCCCGCCGCGCCGTTCCGGCACACCCGGACGTCGTTGATCGCCACGCCCAGGCTGTCGGGATCGTAGGCGGCCGACGTGGTGCCGATCGCGGACAGGACCCGCCCCCAGTTCGGGTCCTCCCCGTGCAGCGCGCACTTGAGGAGGTTGTTCCGTGCCACCGACCTGCCCACCTCCACGGCGTCAGCCTCCGAGGCCGCGCCGACGACGGCCACCTCGATCTCCTTGGACGCACCCTCGGCGTCGGCCACCAGCTGCTGAGCCAGATCCAGGCACACCGTGTGCACGGCCTCTGCGAACTCCGAGGGACCGGGTGCGACTCCCGAGGTGCCCGACGCGAGCAGCAGCACGGTGTCGTTGGTGGACATGCAGCCGTCGGAGTCCACCCGGTCGAAGGTGGTGCGGACCGCCTCGCGGAGCGTCGAGTCCAGAGCGGCCGCGCCGAGGTCGGCGTCCGTGGTGAGGACGACCAGCATGGTGGCGAGACCGGGAGCGAGCATGCCCGCGCCCTTGGCCATACCGCCCACGGTCCAGCCGTTCCGGGTCACCACGGCGGTCTTGTGCACGGAGTCCGTCGTCTTGATGGCGACGGCCGCGTCCTGCCCGCCGTCGGCCGACACCCGCTCCGCGGCGGTGTCGATGCCCGCCGTGACCCGGTCCATCGGCAACGGGACGCCGATGAGACCGGTGGAGCACACCGCGACGTCGTTCGGATCCACATCCAAGGCGCCCGCCGTGCGCTCGGCCATCAACTGCGCGTCGGCGGCGCCCACCGGCCCTGTACAGGCGTTGGCGCCACCGGAGTTGAGGACGACGGCCGAAATACGGCCGTCGGCCAGCGCGAGCCGGGACCAGCGCACGGGCGCGGCCTGCACACGATTGGAGGTGAAGACGCCGGCGGCGGCGCGCGACGGCCCTCGGTTCACCACGAGGGCCAGATCACGGTCACCGGACTCCTTGATGCCGGCGGCTACACCGGCGGCAAGGAATCCGCGGGCAGCGGTCACGCTCACGGAGCGACTCCATTCGTGGGCAGGCCCAGCCGTTCCGGCAGGCCGAGGGCGACATTCATGCACTGCACCGCTCCACCGGCGGTGCCCTTCGTCAGGTTGTCGATGGCGCTCACGCAGATCAGCCGGCCGGAGTCCGGGTCCACGGCGATCTGCACCTGCGCGGTGTTGGAGCCCGCCACGGCTGCGGTCGAAGGCCACTGTCCGGGCGGCAGCAGCCGCACGAACGGCTCGTCGGCGTACACCGCTTCGTAGGCCGCGCGCACCTGGTCCTCCGCGGCCGCGGCAGCGTCCGCCCGCAGGCGCGCCGAGCAGGTGGCGAGGATGCCCCGGGGCATGGGAGCGAGGGTCGGGGTGAAGGAGACCGTGACGTGTTCGCCCGCCACCAGGGAGAGGTTCTGCGTCAGCTCGGGCGTGTGCCGGTGGCCGCCGCCGACTCCGTACGGGCTCATGGAGCCCATCACCTCGGCGCCGAGCAGCTGCGGCTTGAGCGCACGTCCGGCGCCCGACGTTCCACTGGCCGCGACGATCACGGCCTCCGGCTCCACGAGGCGGGCGCCGTAGGCGGGGAACAGTGCCAGCGTGACCGCCGTCGGGTAGCAGCCGGGCACGGCGACCCGGCGACTGCCCGACAACTCCTCACGTACGCCGGGAAGTTCAGGAAGCCCGTACGGCCACGTCCCCGCGTGCTCGGAGCCGTAGAAGCGTTTCCACTCGGCGGCGCTCCGCAGCCGGAAGTCCGCGGCGCAGTCCACGACGAGGGTGTCGTCCCCGAGGGAACGCGCGAGCGGCGCGGATTCACCGTGCGGGAGGGCGAGGAACACGACGTCGTGTCCGCGCAGGACCTCGGCAGAGGTCGGCTCCAGCGTACGGTCGGCGAGCGAGCCCAGATGCGGATGCGTGTCCCCGACCCGGCGCCCCGCACTGCTGTGGGCCGTCACGGCGCCGATGTCCACGCAGGGATGGGCGGCCAGGAGGCGCAGCAGTTCACCGCCGGCGTAGCCACTGGCCCCGGCCACCGCGACCCGTACGGTCATCTTCGTTCCGTCTTTCCTTGTGTGAGAAGGAGCTCTCTGTATGGGGGGAGCTCGTGTCCGGGGAGGCCGACGAAGCGGGCTCTTACGCGTTCCGCGTCGCCTTCTGGAGCAGCAGGTCGCGCAGCAGTGTGTCCGTCGTGCAGGCCACGCGGCTTCCAGGCGCCCACCGCAGGGCCATGGTGTGTTTCTCCGCGGAGAAGTCGGCCACGGCATCCGCGACCACGAAGGGCTGAATGTCGTTCATGAAGGCGTCGGCGGCCGTCAGGAGGACGCCGAGGTGCGCGTGCACACCGCAGATGATCAGTTGGTCCCGCCCCTCCACACGCAGCAGTCTGCCCAGATGGCTCCGGAGGAAGGCGTTGTGACGCACGTTCGCCATCAGGTGTTCGCCGGGGCGCGGGGCCGGCGGGGCGATGATGGCCGCGGCGTCGGGCGTCCTGAAGGACAGGCGGTGAAGCCGCTCCGAAAGCCGCGCGTTCGATCGGACGGTGAAGGTGAAGTCCTTGCCCCGCATGAGCTTGGGGACGGTGACCTGCCGGCCGTGTCCCACTCTGTCTCCCCACACGTTCGTGATGACCGGTTGCGCTGTGAACGGTTGCGCCTTATCCGAGTTGAGGCACGAGGAGTCGGCTGATCTGCTCGCCCGCTTCCGCGGCGTTACGGGCCGGTGCCGCGAACAGCAGGCGCAGGTCGCAGTGACCGATGGGGTATTCGCAGCGCAGTGTGATGCCGTGGCGATCGAGGGCCAGCGGCACGGCCCGGGTGAAGCCCTGCGGGACGCGGGGCCCGGCGAGCGCCACGAGTCCGGCCAGCATGTCCTCGTGTGCGTCGGCGAGATGAGTGAGCATCTCCGCTTCCTCGATCGCGAGCGGATCGGGGGAGGCCGACGTCATCTCGTCGAGCCCCACCTCGACCGTCTCGGCCGGTGTGCTCAACGTGACGCGCGCGGTGTCGAGGCGCAGTGTTGTGGCGTCCCCGCGCCTGTCCGGTGTCAGCCACCCCGAGACCCTGACCCGGGCCCGCACGCGGGCGCGTGTCGCGGTCGGCGTGATGTCCGTGAACTCCAGCAGGGCGGCGAGACTGCCGCGCGGTGCGTGCTCCATCTGGGAGGCGAGCGGGCTGTCGACCTGCGGGTGCAGCGTGATCCGCCCCCTGCGGCTCACGGAGTGCATGCCGATCAGGTCGTACGCCTGGCCTTGCGTGGTGAGGGACAAGGAGACGGCGCGGGCGACGACGGAGCGGACCTGTTCCGCCGCGGTCGGCTGGGTCGGCTCGGTCGGCGGTGTCTCGGCTGCGGTGCTCACTGGACTCCATGCGGTACGGGTTGGATCGGTGCGCCTCCAAGGGACGGCGGCGCAGGGTGCCCAGCCGCTCTCCGGCGGAGCGGGGCAGGGCGGTCGGGGTGGTGGCCCGCCTCGTCCCGGTGGTGGTCCGGAAAGCGGAATGCAGGAGGTCGTGTGCCGGTATCGGCTCGGTGTTCTTCCGGCGTGAGCCACAACCCCATTGAGCGAAGTAAGGCTAACCTTACTTGATAGCCCTGTCCATGCGGATGTGAACGATCCGCGGGGTGTGCACGCGCGGAATGTGCCCCCAAGGACGAGGATCCGCGAATGTTTTCCGACGCGAACACCGCTTACATCCGGCCACCGCGCCGCTACGATGACAGCCGCCGCGCCGGCAACCCCTCCACGGGCTTCGCCCCCGACGAGAGCGCCGACCGGTTCTGTCTGCTCGGACCGGCCCAGGCGCACGCCCACCGGCGCGAGGCACTGCGTGACCTGGGCGTCGACCAGTTCGCCGTTCCCACCATGCACGACGCGAAGCAAGCCTGGTGATCGACGCGCACGATGGGGAGATCACCCGGTCCTGAAACCGGCCCTGAACCGCTGATCCGGCCTGATCCGATTGAGGGGGTCCTGCCCGTCATGACCGCGACCGTCCCGCCCGTGCCCCCGTCTGGATCCCTGTCCGAGCCGTCGGGACGCGTCGAGCTGCCACCGGGTACCAGCTTCCCCGACGGCCGCTTCGTCAATGACGACCTGCTGCCGGTGCCCGTCGCCCGCCGCCGCTGGACCACCTACAACTTCGCGGCCCTGTGGGTCGGCATGGCCCACAACATCCCCTCCTGGCTGCTCGCCTCCGGCCTGGTCGCGCTCGGCATGGACTGGAAGCAGGCCGTCTTCACCATCGCCCTGGCCAATGTCATCGTGCTGCTGCCGATGCTGCTGACCGGGCACGCCGGCCCCAAATACGGCATCCCCTTCCCGGTCCTCGCCCGCGCCTCCTTCGGGCTGCGCGGTGCGAATCTGCCCGCGATGATCCGGGCCGGGGTGGCCTGCGCCTGGTTCGGGATCCAGACCTGGATCGGCGGCCAGGGAATCTTCGTCCTGCTCGGCAAGATCTTCGGCGGCTGGGCCGAGGTGTCGAAGGTGGGCGGCCAGCCGTGGACGCTGTGGGTCTGCTTTCTCCTCTTCTGGGCGCTCGAACTCGCCATCATCTACCGGGGCATGGAAACCCTTCGCCGCTTCGAGAACTGGGCTGCGCCGTTCGTGATCGTGGGTGCGCTGGTGCTGCTCGGGTGGATCGCCGCCAAGGCGGGCGGCCTCGGTCCGCTGCTCGACCAGCCGTCCCGGCTGGGCTGGGGCGCCGAATTCTGGCCGGTCTTCTTCCCGTCCCTGATGGGCATGATCGCCTTCTGGGCCACGCTCTCCCTGAACATTCCCGACTTCACCCGCTTCGGCGCCGGTCAACGTGCCCAGGTGTGGGGCCAGACGCTCGGCCTGCCCACCACCATGACGCTGTTCGCGCTGCTGTCGGTGTTCGTCACCTCCGGCTCGCAGGCGGTGTACGGCGCGGCGGTCTGGGACCCCGTCGCACTGGCCGCCAAGACCGACAACGTCTTCGGACTGTTGTTCGCCCTGGTGACCGTGCTCATCGCCACTATCTCGGTGAACATCGCGGCGAACGTCGTCTCGCCGGCGTACGACCTGGCCAACCTGGCGCCCAGGTTCGTCAACTTCCGCACCGGAGCGCTCATCACGGGCGTCGTCGGAGTGCTGATCATGCCCTGGAAGCTGACCGAGACGCCCGAGCTCTACATCTTCACCTGGCTCGGGCTGGTCGGCGGGCTGCTCGGCACGGTCGCGGGCATCCTCATCGCCGACTACTGGCTGCTGCGCCGTACCGTCCTGGACCTGCCGGCGCTGTACACGCCCGGCGGCCGCTACTGGTACACCGCCGGCTGGAACCTGCGCGCGGTAGCCGCCTTCGTGGTGGGCGGGGTGCTCGCGGTCGGCGGCTCCCACTCCGCCCCGGGCAAGGGTCCCTTTCCCGAGGACGGACTGATCCCCTTCCTGAGGCCACTCGCCGACTACGGCTGGGCGGTGGGCCTCGCGGCGTCCCTGGTGCTGTACGTGGCGCTGATGGGGGCCGGGCGGAGCCGGACGACGCCGGCGTGAGGCCGGCTCGGCGCCGGGTGGAGCAGCCCGACGACCCCGGCGTGAGAGCGGCTCGGCGCCGGGTGACCGTGCAGGTGTGAGAGCAGCTCGGCGCTGGGTGACCATGCACGAGCGGGAGCGGCTCAGCGCCGGGCGCGCTGGGCCGCCACCACCTGCCGCAGGGTGCGGTCGCCGGCACCGCCGCGCTGGACGCGCTCGGCGAAGCCCGGGAACTGACCGGCGATCGCGCTCAGCAGCCGCAACTCCACCGGCGCGACGTTGATTTCGGCGACGTCGCGCTCCACGGCCCGTACCACCCCGGCGACGACCTGCCGCGGCGACACGGTCCGCATGCCCGCCGGGGGCTTCGCGCCGGTCGCGGCGAACATGCCGACGTCCCGCACGAAACCGGGCTGGACGATCGACACGCCGACGCCCGTGCCGTGCAGGTCCTGGCGCAGCCCGAGCGCGAAGCCGCGCAGTCCGAACTTCGTCCCGCTGTAGAGGGACGCCGACTTCGTCGCGGCCTTGCCCGAGATGGAACCGACGAAGGCGAGATGACCGCTGCCGGCCTCGACCATGGCAGGCGCAAGCAGGCGCGCGAGCACGGCGGGGGCGCGCAGGTTGACGGCGAAGGCACGGTCGACCTGCTCGGGGGTGTAGTCGAGCAGATCGCCGCTGGAGGGCAGTGCGGCGTTGGCGATCAGGATGTCCGTACCGGCGGCCTCCTCGGCGAGTCGTTCCACATCGGCCGCTTCGGCCAGATCGGCGACGACCGCGCGGGCGCCGTGTCGCTCCGCGAGCGGTTCGAGGGCCTCGGCGCGGCGGCCGCTGACGATCAACTTGGCTCCCCGCGCGGACAGTTCGGCGGCGAGCGCGCCGCCGATACCGCCTGTCACTCCGGTGAGCAGAACGGTTGCTCCGGTGATCCGCATCTGGTTACCCTCCAGTTCTGTTCGTTCGAACGAACAATAGGGAGGCGGTCGCAGCGTGTCCACAGACGAATTCGGCGGACTGGCGGAACACATCAGGGCCTTGGCGGCCGGCGAGACAACGTCGGAGGCGCTCGTCATGGGCGTACTCACCCGAATCCAGGCGACGCAGGGCACCATCAACGCCTTCCGCACCGTCCGATTCGAGCGGTCACTCGAAGAGGCGCGGGACGCCGACCGACGGCTCCTGGCAGGGGAGCGGCTGCCGCTGCTCGGCGTACCGATCGCCGTCAAGGACGACACCGACGTCGCCGGCACGCCCACCTACTTCGGCTGCGCCGGTGACATCCCGGAGGCCACGGCCGACGGCGAGGCCGTCCGCAGGCTGCGCGCCGCCGGCGCCGTCGTCGTCGGCAAGACCAACTCCTGCGAACTCGGCCAGTGGCCCTTCACCGAGGGCCCCGCCTTCGGCGCCACCCGCAACCCCTGGTCCACCGGCCACACCCCCGGCGGTTCGTCGGGCGGGTCCGCCGCAGCCGTCGCCGCGGGTCTCGTGCCCGCGGCCCTCGGGTCCGACGGCGCCGGCTCGATCCGCATCCCGGCCGCCTGGACCCACCTCGTCGGCATCAAGCCGCAGCGCGGCCGCGTCTCCGTCCACCCGTACACCGACTGCTTCCAGGGCCTCACCGTCAACGGGCCCCTCGCCCGAACCGTCGCCGACGCGGCTCTGCTGCTCGACGCGGCGTCCGGCGCGCATCCCGACGAGCCGTACCACCCCGACGCCATCGACGCCTCGGCCGCCGCCCGCCGCGACCCCGGCCGACTGCGCATCGCGCTCGCCCTGCGCCCGCCGCTCACCCTCACCGGTGCCCGCCCGCACCCGGAGGTACGGCGGGCGGTCACCGACCTCGCGGAGACCCTCGCCCGTCTCGGCCACCAGGTCGAGGAGGCCCGCCCCCGCTACGGGCTCATCGGCCTCAGCTTCCTGCCGCGCGCCGCCACCGGCATCGCCGAGTACGCCGACCGGCACCCCGACCCTTCGCTCCTCGACGCCCGCACCCGGTCCTCCACCCGCTCCGGGCACCGGCTCGGCGGCCGTGCCGTGCGAGCGGCCCGCGCACGAGAGGCGGCTCAACACCGGAGGATCGGCGGGTTCTTCGACCACTACGACGTCCTGCTCACCCCCAGCACGGCCACCCCGCCCCCGCGCGTCGGCGCCTTCGACGGACTGTCCGCGCAGCGCACGGACGTCGGCATCGCCGCCGCCTGCCCCTACGCATGGCCATGGAACGTCCTCGGCTGGCCCGGTGTGAACGTGCCGGCCGGCTTCACCCACGACGGCCTTCCCGTCGGGGCCCAGTTGCTCGGGCCGGAAGCCGGCGAGGAGCGGCTCATCTCCCTCGCCGCCCAGCTCGAGGCGGAGCTGCGATGGCACGAGAAGCGCCCGCCCACCCCCGCGACCAGCGAAAGCGTTCCGATGGGACAATGACGGCATGTCCACCGCCGCCCGTTCCGCGCCCACCAGGCAGCGCATCATAGAAGCCGTCCTGCTCATCATCGGCAGGGACGGTGTGGCGGCAGTGACCAACCGGCGCATAGCCAAAGAGGCAGGAGTCTCGCTCGGCTCGGTCACTTACCACTTCGAGACGCAGCACGAACTGCTGCGCGAGAGCCTTCTGCACTTCGTGCGCGACGAGACCCGCCGCTTCACCGAGCTGGCCGACGGATGCCGACGCGAGGGCATCGACATCGCGGGCGCTGCTGCCCTCGCCGGCCAGGTCGCGGGCGGAATCGGCTTCGACAACGGTCACATCGCGACGTTCGAGCTGTACGTCGAGGCCGGCCGCGACGAGCGCCTGCGGGAGGCCGCCGCCGAAGCCTTCGCGGCCTACGACCGGCTGGCCGTGGAGATCCTGACCGGCCTCGGCGTCCCCGGCGCGGAGCGGCTCGCCACGACCACGGTCGCCCTCGTGATGGGCCTTCAGCTGCGCCGGCTCGCCACCGGCGGGCCGGCGGAGGACCTGGTGGACGCGCTGCTGCTGCTCGCGCGTGGCGCGGTCGGCCCCGAGGCGCTCAACCTGCCCACCGGGCAGTGACCAGCCACACCCTCGCCCTTTCGACGCGCTGCGCGCCGGGGCGGCGGGATTCCTGCTCTAGGACGTGGAGCCCGAGGCACTGTTGCAGGCCGTGCGGGTCGCCGCCCGCGGTGACGCGCTGCTGTCGCCGGCCATCACCCGCCGGCTGATCGGCGAGTTCGTCGCCCGCCCACCGGACCGCTCGAGCGCGCCCGGTATGGAGGCGCTCACCCGCCGTGAACGCGAGGTCACGGCGTTGGCGGCGAGGGGGTCGAGCAATGAGGAGATCGCCGCCCACATGGTGATCAGCCCGTTCACCGCCAAGACGCACATCAGCCGCGCGATGGCGAAGCTCGGCGCCAGGGACCGGGCCCAACTGGTCGTCTTCGTCTACGAATCGGGACTGGTCGAGCCGTGCGACCAGCCCGGTCGGGGTGAGCAGCCCCGCCGCGCGGGCGTCGGTGGCGCAGGCCCTCGAAGCGGCGGCCCTTGATGCGCGCCCGCCACCCCAAAATTACCCTGAAAGGGTGCATATCGCTCGCCGGAGCTTCCTGTATGTGCTGGCCGCGGGGCTGCCGCTGGGTCTGCTGCCCGCGCAGGCCTCCGCGACCGCCGTCCCGCGGCTGTCGGCCACCATCAGCGAGGTGTCCGCGGCCCGGCTCGGTGCGAGCCATGAAGCCGGCTGCCCGGTGCCGCCGTCCCGCCTGCGGCTGATCGAGATGAACCACTGGGGCTTCGACGGCCGCATCCATCGAGGCGAGCTGATCGTGCACCAGGACGTGGTCCGGCCCGTGCTGCGCGTCTTCGGCAAGGCCTTCGAGGCACGCTTCCCGATCCACCGCATGCGCAGCATGGCCGAGTACGGCGGCAGCGACACGAAGGCCATGGCGGACGACAACACCTCCGCCTTCAACTGCCGCCGCGTCATCGGTGATTCGAGCCACCTGTCACGGCACTCCTATGGCGACGCCATCGATATCAACCCCGTGGAGAACCCGTACGTGGACCGCGCCGGCGACATCCACCCCCGGCCGGCGAGCAGCACCTGGACCGCGACCGGCACGTCAAAGGCATGCTCAGGCCCGGCGACGTCGTCACCACCGCGATGAACGAGGCCGGTTGGGAATGGGGCGGCCACTGGTCCCCGCCCGACTACCAGCACTTCTCGGCCGACGGCACCTAGGACCGGCGTTGCCCGGCGGCGGTCGGCACTCCGCCCGCGCGCCCGTGGACATGTGCCGGTAGCGTGCCGAGCACGGCGAGCCGGTGAGCCGGTGATTCCGCGGGAGCCGACGGACGTGCCTCGGGCCTGAGGCTGTCGACGCGACCCCGAAGCTACTTCCGCAGACCTGCGTCGTCGGCGGCGAGCACCCCACGACCGGTGGGGGAGTGAACGTTGTTGCGTACGGTGTCGCCGCAGTGCTCGCAGACCACCACCGGTTCGAGGACCTCGCCGCACGCGTGCCGCCAGCGGACGGGCGGGTCGCCGGCGTTCAGATGCCGGTCGCCCCACCGCATGAGTGTCACCAGCACGTCCCCCAACTCCATGCCTGCCGGGCTGAGGTGGTACTCGTATCGGGGTGGACGCTCGCTGTACTGCTTGCGCCAGACGATGCCGAAGGACTCCAGTTTGCGCAGCCGTGTGGTCAGGATGTCGCGGGGAGTCCCGGTGTTGCGGACGATCTGGTCGAAACGGTGCACACCGTGCAGGATTTCGCGGACGGCGAGCAGGGACCAGCGTTCCCCCACCAGCTCAAGGGCGTCCGCGATGGAGCACTCCCGAGGGGCTGTTGACTTCGCCATGGGCCCACTTTAGGTCAGTGAATCTGCTTTTCGAACCTGAAGGGACCGGAGGCGGCGGACGGGGCGCACGTGGTACGTCTCCCGCCCGCCCGCTCCCGGCACGTGGGCGCGTCTCAGAGGCGCTCGATGATGGTGGCGTTGGCCAGTCCACCGGCCTCGCACATGGTCTGCAGGCCGTAGCGGGCGCCCCGGTCCTCCAGATTGTGCAGCAGCGTGGTCATGATCCGGGCGCCGCTCCCGCCCAGGGGGTGACCGATGGCGATGGAGCCGCCGCGCACGTTGAGCCTGTCGATGTCGACGCCGGTCGCCCGCTGCCAGGCCAGGACCACGGAGGCGAAGGCCTCGTTGACCTCGAACAGGTCGATGTCGTCCACGGCGAGCCCTGCCTTGGCCAGTACCTTCTCGGTGGCGGGCATGATGGCCGTGAGCATCATCAGAGGGTCGTCCCCGGCCACGGCGAAGGCCCGGAAGCGGGCCCGGGGCCGCAGACCGAGCCGCTCGGCGACGTCCGAGCCCATGATCAGCAGGGCTGCCGCGCCGTCGTTGAGGGGCGAACTGTTCCCCGCGGAGACGGACCAGCCGATCTCGGGGAACCGCTCCTCCATGTGCGGGTCGTAATAGGCGGACTTGAGGCCGGCCAGCGCCTCAGCGGTGGTCGTCGGCCGTACGGTCTCGTCCCACATGCCGCTCCAGGCGACTTCCCGCTCGAACTCGCCCCGCTTCCAGGCGGCCGCGGCGCGCTGGTGGGAAAGCAGCGCGAAGGCATCCTGCTCCTGGCGGCTGATCTTCCAGCGGGCCGCGATCAGTTCGGCGCTGATGCCCTGGCCGACCAGCCCCTCCGGGTAGCGCTCAGCCAGCTTCGGACCGAACGGATCGCTGCCGGGCAGCACACTGGACCCCATCGGCACCCGGGACATCGACTCGACGCCGCAGGCCACCACCACGTCATAGGCGCCACTCAGCACACCCTGGGCCGCGATGTGGGCGGCCTGCTGGGACGAGCCGCACTGCCGGTCCACCGTCATGGCAGGCACGCTCTCGGGGAACCCCGCGGCCAGCACCGCGTTGCGAACGGTGTTCAACGACTGGTCCCCGACCTGGCTGACGCATCCGCCGACGACGTCGTCGATCAGGGAGGGGTCCACGCCGGTCCGCTCGGCCAGGACGCCGAGCGTCCTGGCGAGCAGGTCCACGGGGTGCTCGCCGTGCAGTGCACCTCCCGGCTTGCCCTTGCCAATCGGCGTGCGAACCGCCTCGACGATCACTGCATCCCGCATGAAAACCTCCTGTGGCGAAACATGGAACATGGAACGTGGTGAGTGGGGACCGCACCCGCCCGGCCCGTAGAGACGCAACGGGGCAGGAACGGCGGCGTGCCGCCTGCGTCGGGTGTCACGACTGCCCGGCGGCGGTCCGCGGTGCACGGCCCGTCAGACCGAGGAAGAGACCGGCCACCGCAGCGGCCCCGGTCGCCAGCAGGGTCATCAGCCAGCCGTTGTCGAAGGCGGCCAGAGCCTCGGTGGTGTCGCGCGGCGTGCCCATGGCGGCGACGAGCAGCGCGATGCCGAGCACCGTGCCGACTTGGCGTGCCATCGTGACCACGCCCGAGCCGGTCGAAAAGCTCTGCGGTGGCAGCGCCGTGACGGCAGCGGTGATCAGGGTCGGCAGAGTCAGGCCGACCCCGACGCCGGTGAGCAGCATGCCCGGCAGCATCCCGGTCACATAGTCCGCGCCGGGCTCCATCTGCACGTACCACCAGCCGATGCCAGCCGCGAACACGGCGCAGCCGGCAACCGCGATCGGACCGGCGCCGATCTTGCGGGCGAGAGGGCCGATGCTGACGGCCAGTACGGGCGGTAGCAGCGTGCCGGGGAAGATCGCCAGTCCCGTCTTGAGCGCCGACCAGTGCCAGACGTCCTGGCACCACAGCACGGCCGAGAGCAGCATGGCTGCGAAGGCCACCGCGAACAGGACGTTGGCGAGCGAGGCCGGGCTGAACCCCGGGATCCTCAGCAGAGGGAGCGGAAGCACCGGCGACCTGTGCCGTGCGGAGCGCGCAACGAACCACGCCGGCAGTACGACCGCGACGGCCATCGATCCGAGGAACGACGCAGAGGTCCAGCCCCAGTCCTCGCCCTTGACCAGGCCGAGCGCGAGGGCCGCGATGGCGATGGTCAGCCCGCCCGCACCCAGCAGGTCCGGCCGCGGCAGATCCCGGGCCGGTACGCGCGGCAGCACACGCACGCCGACGATCAGAGCGGCGAGGCCGATCGGCACGTTCACCAGGAACACCCAGCGCCAGTCCAGCTCGGTGAGCAGGCCGCCCGCGACGGGGCCGAGGGCGCTGGCCACGCCGCTGATGGCCGTCCAGGCGCGGACGGAGGAGACCCGGCGCTCGGGCGGAGCGGTGGCCAGGAGCAGGCCGAGCGACGAGGGGATGAGCATGGCCGCGCCGATCGCCTGCACTACGCGGGCGGCCACCAGGAACCAGACACCGGGCGACAGCGCACACAGCGCGGAGGCCACGGTGAACACCACGATGCCCGCGAGATAGGCGACCCGTGGGCTGGTGCGGTCGGCGAAGTTGCCCGCCGGCACCAGCAGCGCGGCGAAGACCACGGCGTACGCGTTGAGCACCCAGGACAGCGACGCGAGCGAAGAACCGGAGAACTCGCGGCCGATGTCGGGGAGGGCCACGTTGACGATGAACACGTCGAGGTTGGCCATGGCCACACCGGCCGCGATGACGGCGAAGACCGGGCCGAGCTGTGGTCGCGGTCCCGTAGAGGTGGGGGCGGCGGTGGTCTGTTCGTCGGGGAGGCTCATGTTCTTCCCGTCACTGGGTTCGGAATTCCAACTGACCTGGTTGGCGAACGTAGCAACGGGCGATCGAGCGCCGCAACCACCCTGGAGTGCCTGTGACGCAACGCTCAACTGCGCCTGGTGAAAGGGGGGTTGCCAGCCCTGAATCGGCGTTGTTATGGTCGCTCCGCCATGAAGGTTGGATTATCCGACCCACTCGGGGGGCGGCCGTGAGTCGCTGTGCCGTGGACCTCCTGCCGATCTCCAGAAGGGCGCCTTGGCCCGCGTCTTGTACCACTCGCACGGACCCAACGGTTCGAACCGAACACCCGGAGTGAGAGTGAGTCCTACCGAAACCCTGGCCGATCCGCTCGATGTGATGGGCCGTCTCCTGGCGCCCGCGGGCAAACAGGACCCGTACCCCTTGTACGAGGAGATGCGCGCCCATGGACCGGTGGTCGACGTGGGCGGTGTTCACGTCTTCGTCACCGGCCACGCCGAGTGCGCCCGTGCCCTGCGAGACCCGCATCTGCTGTCGACCGACGCGGCCGTCCAAGACGTGAAGTTGCCCGGCTGGCGCGAGCACTCCTCGTGGTACTGGTTGACGAAGAACATGCTGTTCTCCAACGACCCGGACCACGAACGCCACCGGCGCTTCTTCAGTAGCGCCTTCTCCGCCCGGAGCGTGGCGGCATGGCAGCCGATGGTGGAGCGCCGGGCCGAGGACGCCGTGAGCAACGTCGCCGCGCTCGGCGCCGGTGGCGAAACGGTGGACCTGGTACCCGAGTTCACGTTCCGCATGGCCACGGGCGTCATCGGCGAACTGCTCGGCATCCCCGACAAGGACCATGCGGGGCTGCGCGGCATCGTCGGTGACATCACGCTGGCCCTGGAGCCCATCGGTGACCTGGCCCAGCTGGTCCCGGGCGACGGCGCCATGGACCGTCTGGCGGGGTACTTCCACGACCTGGTCGTCCGGCGTCGCGCGGCCCCCGGCCCCGACTTGACCAGCGCTTTCGTCAAGGCCCGTGACGCCGAGGGCGAGCTGACGGAGGAGGAGCTGGTCGCCAACCTGATGCTGCTGCTCGTCGCCGCCGCCGAGGCGCCGCAGGACCTGCTCAGCAACATGGTGCGGCTCGCCCTGGAGCACCCCGTGGAGCGGGCCCGGCTGTGCGGGGACCCGCACTCGGCCGCCGGATTCGTCGACGAGACGCTCCGCTTCGACCCGGCGGTGCAGGCGCTCAACCGGGTCGCCGCGAGGGACATGGACTTCTTCGGGGTGAAGGTCGCCGCCGGAGTCCCGCTGACTCTGCTCATCGCCGCGGGCAACCGCGACCCGCGACGCTTCACCGACCCCGGCGCCTTCGACCCGTCACGGCCGGACAACCAGCCGCTGACCTTCAGCGGCGGTGCCCATTACTGCCTCGGGGCGGCGCTGGCCCGGATGTCCGCAGAGACTGCGGTGCCAAGGCTGCTGAACCGACTGCCCGCCATGGCCCTGGTCGGCCCGCCCACGTTCCGCGACCAGATCGTGCAGCGGGGGCACGACCGACTGCTCGTCACGGCCGGCTGACCCGAGCCTGTTTCCACGGCCGGCCCGCTGGGGGCACACGCCGCGGCGTACGCGCAGCGGAGGACCGCGGTGGAGCCGGCCGCCGAAGTGAGAGGAATGCATATGTCGACCAACACGCCGTCCGGCGACCTGGAACTCGCGGCCTCCCTGGACGGAGACTTCACGAGTGCACACGCCGATGTCAACGGGGTCCGGCTTCACTATGTGGCCGGTGGGCAGGGAGAGCCCTTGGTTCTGCTGCCCGGCTGGCCGGAGACGTGGTGGGAATACCGAAAGGTCATGCCGGCGCTGGCCGAGCGTTTCCATGTGATCGCCGTCGACATGCGCGGAATGGGAGGATCCAGCAAGCCCGCCGCCGGGTACGACAAGAAGTCGATGGCCGAGGACATTCACGCCCTGGCCGGTCATCTCGGTTACGATCGCATTAATGTCGCCGGTCATGGGATCGGCTCCATGGTTGCATTCAGTCATGCCGTCAACCATCCGTCGGCCACCGTGAAGCTGGCGATGCTGAATACAACTCACATCGACGAGAACTACCACGAATTCCGTATCATGCCTCGGCCCACCGATCCGGGACCGCACCGCTGGTGGCTCGCCTTCAACCTGGTGCCCGAATTCCCGGAAAAGGTGCTGGCCGGCCGGTATCGCCACATGATCGACTACATGTTCGGCCTCAGTCTGGTGAACCCCGATGCCATCACCTCACGTGACCGTGACGTCTACGCCCGCGCGTACGACTCGTCGGAGGCCATCCGTGCGAGTCAGGCCTGGTTCCAGGCGTATCAGCAGGACATCGACGACTTCCGTGGGTACGGCAAGGTGACCGTGCCCATGCTGGGGCTCGCATACGGCGGCTTCTTCGAGTACATGCAGAAGGTGCTGCCCACTCAGGGGACCGATGTGCGTGTGGCCGAGGTCAAGGACACCCGGAACTATCTGGTGGAGGAGCAGCCGGAGGCCGTCATATCGGAGTTCATCGAATTCTTCGGCTGACCGGGGCGCGATTCCCGTCGGTCACGGCCGACCGGTGTCGGCATGGTCTTGGCCGCACCTGAACTCGGAATGTTAAGACGCCGTTCGCCGGAATATTTCATTCAGTGCATGACCGGCCAATGATCCCGCTGTTGTGGCACCTGTCACACGAAGATATGCCTGCCGAATGAGCCCCGGAGAGGCTACTGTTGGGTACATGCTGAGTACCCACGACGCAAACGCACCGGGAGCATTACTGGGAAAGCCGGCTGACGGCTGGATCGAAGCGAAAAATCATCTACAGGGGTTCGGTGGATTTCACGGCGGGCTCGCTCTCGCCCTGCTGGCCTCCGCGACGCAGTCGCATGTGCCCGGTCTCGAGTTGCAGAGTATCACCGGGCGCTTCGACCGTCCGATCGAGTCCGGTTTCACCGTTGCAAGTTCCCTCATCCGCTCAGGCAGGACCACCGCCGCCGTGTCTGCCACGGCAAGGAGCGCCAAGGGCCCGCACATCGAGGCATCAGCGGTCTACGGAGTGCCGGGTGAGGCCGCCTGGCAGCCTTTCGCGCCGAGCGCGCCCGTCGCCCCGCCGCCGCAGGACTGCGAAGTGTTCGCCATCCCCCCGGAGTTCGTGCCCATCTCCACCAGCATGGAAATCCGGCCGGTGGGACCGGCTCGCCCGTACGCCGGCGGACCGGAGCCGGAACTCATCGCATGGGTACGCCTCCTGGAGGACGACGACCCGCCGGACGTACTGCGCTCCGTCTTCCTCATGGACGCGCTCGCTCCCTCCTACGCGGCCGTCCTCTCCCAGCTCGTCCTGGTGCCCACCGTCGAGCTGACCGTGAGGCCCGCTGCGGGGCTGGCAACCGCCTCCTCCCCGTGGATCCTCCTGCGGGCCAGGACGCTCGCCGCGTCCGCCGGTGGCTGGATCGACGAGCAGTTGGACGCCTGGGGCCCGGACGGAACACACCTGGCCACGGCCCACCAGCTCCGGGTGGTCCGCGCAGGCTGAGGCGACGCGCACGTTTCGACAGAGAACCAACCCTGAGAGGCCGTTAGCTGTGGAACCGTTGGATCTCTCCGCATTGGATCCTTCCTCCGGGGCATCGCTGGTGCACATCCTCGACCAGCGGGCCCGGGAAACGCCCGATCGGCTCGCCTTCCGATTCCTCCCCGACGGAACGAGCGAGCACCTCGTCGACTGGAGCTACCGCGAACTCGCCGACCGCGTAGAGGCGGTCGCCGTCCGGCTGCACGAGAGCGGCCTCGACAGCGGGCGAGTGGTGCTGGCTCTCGATCCCGGACTCGACTACGTGGCGGGGCTGTTCGGTATCCTCCGGGCCGGATGCACCGCCGTACCCTCTTTCCCGCCCTTCGGGCGACGCGCCATGGCGCGCTTCTTGTCCATCGTGGAGGACTGCACCCCCCGAGCGGTGCTGACCCATGCGCGGTTCTCCGGCCAAGTGGACCAGTTCCACGATCAGTTGCCCGGCCTTCCGGAGAGGCCGCAGTGGATCTTCCCCGATGAGGACTTCTACGTGAGCCGGACCCGGGTCGGCGTACCGTTGCGGGCCGTCGATCCGGCCCTGCTCCAGTACAGCTCTGGCTCCACCGGAGACCCCAAGGGGATCGTTCTCACCCATGACAACCTGGTGAGCAACTGCCGGGTCCTCGACACCCACATGGGCTTCGAGGAGGACCGGATCGGCTGCTCCTGGCTGCCCCCGTACCACGACATGGGGCTGATGGGCACCATCATGCTGGCCGTGCACGGGGGATGGCCGCTCGTCATGATGTCTCCGGTTCACTTCGTCCAGGATCCGTACCGCTGGCTCAAGGCGATCAGCGACCACCGGGTCACCATCACCGTCGGACCGAACTTCGCCTTCGACCTGTGTGCCACGGCCGTCGGCGACGAGGAGCTCGCAACGCTCGACCTGAGCTCCTTGCGCCAGGTCTTCTGCGGAAGCGAACCGGTGTCCGGCGCGACCCTCGAGCGGTTCCGGGGGCGCTTCGGACCGGCCTGCGGCTTCGACGTCGCCTCGGTCATCCCCTGTTACGGACTCGCAGAGGCCACTCTGTTCGTGTCCGGCAAGCCCGAGCGCAGCTCCGCGATCCGGACCGAGTGGCTGAGCAAGGAGGCGCTGGAGCGCGGCGAGGTACGCAGGAGCGGCAGCATGGACGCCGACGAGGCGGTGGGTGTGGTCAGCTGCGGCGTGATCGCGGACGGCCACGACGTCATCGTCGTCGACCCGGAGTCCGGACGTCCGGTGCCGCCCGGCGGAGCAGGGGAGCTGTGGGTCACCGGACCCAACGTGGCCACCGGCTACCTCAACCGGCCGGACCTGACGAAGAGCACGTTCGGCGCACGCCCTCAAGGACGGGGAGACGGCCCCGAGTACCTGCGTACCGGAGATCTGGGCTTCCTGCTCGACGGGGAACTGTTCGTCACGGGACGGCTGAAGGATCTGATCGTCATCAGTGGCCGCAACCTCCATCCCCAGGACATAGAGGCGTCGGTTCTGCAGGCCCACGATGGGCTGCGCAGATCGGCCGCGTTCTCTGTGCGCAGCACAGCACACGACGAGGAGGAAGTCGTGGTCGTTGCCGAGTACCGCGGCACGGGCCGCGAGTTCGCGGCCGAGGAGAGCCGGCTGAGGGAGCTGGTGACCGCGGCGGTGACGGGAGACCACGGCGTCCGGCCGGCCGGCATCCACATCGGCCCGCCGGGTACGGTCCTGATGACCACCAGCGGAAAGATCCGGCGCAGAGCAACACGGGACGCCTACCTTTCGCGAAGCCTCAAGACATTCCCGACGTCCCGCGTGGCCGACCAGGTGGTCGTCGCATGAGCGCCGCCGGTACAGGAGCCGGGGCGGTGCCCGCCGGGGACACGGCGGAGACGACGGCGGGCGGTGTCGACCTGGCCGCGCGCAGGCTCGCCTGGATCACCGTGGGAGTGCCCACCCTTGGCATGGCGGCGGCCGTCGTCTTCTCCTTGCGGTACGGGTTCACCTGGTACGACGGCCTGCTCTTGGTGGTCATGTACCTGATCACATCACTCGGAGTCGAGGGCGGCTTCCACCGGTTCTTCTCCCACCGTTCCTTCTCCGCCGGGCCGGCCATGACCGCCTTCTGGGGAATCACCGGCAGCATGGCGGCTCAGGGACCGGTCATCTTCTGGGTCGCGATCCACCGTCAGCACCACGCCTTCACCGACCGGGACGGCGATCCGCATTCGCCCCGGGCGCTCGGGCCGGGGCGGGTTTCCAAGCTGCGCGGGTTCTGGCACGGCCATGTCGGCTGGCTGTTCACCGTGCGCCGCCAGAACTGGAGCAAGCGCGCCTCGGACCTCGTACGGGACCGGCTGGTCATGCGGCTCAATCAGTACTACCTCGTCTGGGTGCTGGCCGGACTCGCCCTTCCGGCGATGCTCGGCTGGCTGCTCGGCGGCGGCACCGTGCGCGGTGCCGTCGGCGGCCTCCTCTGGGGCGGCCTGGCCCGGATCTTCCTCCTCGACCATGTGACATGGGGAGTGAACTCGATCGGCCACACGCTGGGAAACCGTCCGTATCGCACAAGGGACAACAGCAGAAACGTTGCACCGCTCGCTGCGCTGTCCGTGGGCGGCTCCTGGCACAACAACCACCATGCGCGTCCCGCGTTGGCTCACAACCGGCACGGACTGTGGCAGATCGACCCGACGGGCGCCGTCATCCGCGCCCTCGAGGTGCTCGGTCTGGTCTCCGACGCGCGCTATCCCGACCGCATGCGCAGCGATGAGCAGCGCATACCCGCGGAAGAGAAGAGGAGCTGAGCGATGTCATCGGCCATCTCGGCCACCACCCCCAGCGCCGTCGCGAACGCCGTCGTCACACTCGACCCCGTCAGTCTGCGGATCAAGCGATTCTCCGCGCTGACCACCATGACGCTGCCGCTCATCGGCGCCGCGGCGGCGATCTACTTCCTGTGGAGCGGGCAGTTCACCGCGACGGACCTGTGGTTGTTCGGCGTGATGTACTTCGTCCACATGTTCGGCATCACGGTCGGATTCCACCGCTATCTCGCTCACAAGGCGTTCAAGACATCGGCCGTGTTCGAGGGCATCATGATGATCACGGGCTCCATGGGAGCCCAGGGCCCGCTGATGTTCTGGGTCACCACACACCGCAGGCACCACCGGTTCAGCGACCGGGAGGGTGACCCGCACTCACCCAACCTGCACGGGTGGGACCTCAAGGCCCGCATGCGCGGTCTCTGGTACGCGCACATGCCGTGGATGCTCAGCGCGGAGACCACCAAGTGGTCCGTCTTCGGCCCCGACGTGCTGCGCAGCCGGCGGCTGATGTACTACCACCGCACCTACCCGCTGTGGGTGATCAGCGGCCTGCTGCTCCCGGCCGTCATCGGCTTCGCGATCGAGCAGACCGCGATGTCCGCACTGACCGGTCTGGTCTTCGGCGGCCTGTCGCGCATCTTCGTCGCCAACCAGGCTGCGTGGTGCGTCGGATCGATCTGCCACGCCTTCGGCGGACGCCCCTTCGACAACGAGGACCGCAGCGCCAACAACTGGCCTGTCGCGGTCTTCACCTTCGGTGAAGGGCTGCAGAACAACCACCACGCATTCCCCGGTTCCTACCGGCACGGCGTCACCTGGTGGGAGCCCGACCTGAGCGGGTGGCTGCTCGCGGGCCTCGGCAAACTCCGCGTCGTGTGGAGTCTGCGGGAACCCGACAAGGAGACCATCGCCAAGCGCAAGAAACAGGCACGGGCAGCGGCTTGACCGAGCCGCGCCCACTCGGCACCAACCAGGCAGGAGCGTAAAGGTGTTCAAGAGGAAGAAGACAGTGCCGCACCCCCAGGGGCCGCTGACGGAGGAGTCGCTCAAGCAGTGGCTCACCGACTATCTGGCGGTCCACGCCGAGATCCCGCGGGACACCATCGACACCCGGAAGACGTTCGAGTCCTACGGACTCGACTCCCGGGTGGCGGTCCAGGTGTCAGGAGCCCTCGAGAAGATCGTCGAGCGCCGCCTCTCGCCCGGCCTGCTCTACGAGTACCAGTCCATCGACGCCCTGAGCCAGTACCTGGCCAAGGAGCTCAGGATCACCGCCTGAACCTCCCGTGCCCCTCGTTGGACCACTGGCACCGACCGTTCTCACGAAGGAGACGACATGGGTGCATTTGACTTCCCTTCGGCACCGGACGAAAACTTCCGGACGTTTCTTGCCCAGGCCGAGCAGATCGAGGGTGAACGCCTCGCGAGCGCGATACCGAAGGAGTACTTCGAGCCGCGCGTAGGCCGGGGCATGGCCGGCTTCATCGTCAGCTGGCTGCTCTACGCGGGCGCGATCGTGGGTGTGGCCTGGGCTCCCCACTGGGCGCTCTGGCTGCCTCTGTGGATCGTGGCCGGCCTGGGCGGCTGGGGACTGCACTGCATCGCGCACGACTGCGGTCACGGTTCCTTCTCACGTTCCCGCAAGCTCAATTACGCGATCGGGCACATCTCGCTGCTGCCGCTGATTTATCCGTTCCACGCCTGGCGGCATGTTCACAATATGCATCACAGCAGCACCAACCACCTTGAACTCGACACGGACTGGCGCCCCCTTCCGGCCGGCATGTTCGACAGGATGTCCCTGTGGGGCAAGGCCGTGTACATCTCGACCCGTACCTGGGCGTTCTGGGGCGGCACGGTCAACTACTGGGTGGAGTCCGGGTTCCGCCCGGGGTTCTTCCCGAAGGCAGGGCAGCGGCGCGAGGTACGGCGTTCGATGGCGTTCGTCGCCGCTGTCGCCGTCCCGTACCTGGCGGCGCTGGTGTACTTCGCCGGTGTCCCGGGACTGTTGCTCTACTTCGTCGCCCCCTGGCTGGCCACCCACGCCTGGTTCAGCGCCACCACGCTCATGCATCACAGTGCCAGCGACGTGCCGTACCTGACGGCCGAGTACTGGACGCGCAACGCCAGCCGGCTGCTGGTCACCACGGACTACGCCTATCCGAAGTGGCTGCTGTTCCTCACGCACAACATCTCGATCCATACAGCGCATCATGTGGCCCCGGTGGTGCCGTACTACAACCTGCCCAAGGCGCAGGAGATGCTCAAGCAGCAGTATCCGGGCCTGGTGAGAGAACGCAGGTTCACGTTCGGGCAGATGTGGCGCATCGTCCGTCATCTGCACTTCTACGACACGGAGTCCGGCTACTACTCGGATCTGTCACGGAGCAAGGTGGCACCGGAGAAGCCCGCCCCCGTGGGCGCCGAAGGAACCCGGTGACGGCGCCCCTGCTGCGCAGGTTCGCCCACACCGCTCTCGGGGCGCTGGCTCCGAGAGCGGGTGTGCGGTGGGCCACCGATGTGTTCAGCAGTACGCGCACCCTCGGCCTGCGCCCGGACAACGTGCTGCCCCTCGGGGCCGACCGGTTCACCGTCGCAGGCAACGCCGACGTGCCGAGCGGCTTTCTGTGGGGCGGCGACGAGGCGGCCGAGGGTACCGCGCTGCTCGTGCACGGCTGGGCCGCGGACAGCAGCAGCATGCATTCGCTCGTCCCTCCGCTGCGCGACCTCGGCTTCCGGGTGGCGGCCTTCGACGGCCCTGCCCACGGGGTCCGCGACGGGACCCGGGCGACCATGACGCAGTACACCCGGGCGGTCGGCGCCGTACTGGACACGCTCGGCGACGTACGCGTCGTCGTGGCGCACTCACTGGGCGGCATCGCGGCGATCGGTGCGGCCGTGGAGCGGGCAGAAAAGCCGCTCGACTGCGCTGTCCTCATCGCTCCGGCCTGCACGCTGGGCGGTGTCCTGGACCGGTGGGACGGTGCCGGCCTGCGGCTGACGCCCGCTGTGGTGGAGGGCGTCCACGGCGAGCTGCACCGCCGAAACGGCGTGCCGGTCAGCCACTGGGACGTGGTCGGGCTCGGCGCCTCCTTCGACCGGCCGGTGCTGGTCGTGCACGACCCCGAGGACCCGATGGTGCCGTACTCCGACGCGGTGGCCGTCAGCGCGGGGCTGAAGGACGCAACGCTGGTGAGCAAGCCGGGGACCGGGCACATGGGCATCCTCATGTCGAAGGACGTGATCGCCACCGTCTCCGGCTTCGTCGCCGGGCACATGAACAGGGACAGAGAAGGAATCGTATGAGCGACCGGTCCGGCAAGCGGGCGTGGATGTGTCTCCTCTGCGGCTGGGTCTACTACGAGGAACTGGGGCTTCCCGAGGAGGGATTTCCGCCCGGCACCCGCTGGGAGGACATCCCCGACGACTGGGAGTGCCCCGACTGTGGCGCGGCCAAGGCCGACTTCGTCATGGAGGAGCTGTGACCGCGCGCCTCCCCGTGCCCGCTGCCGGCCGGTACGCCCGCTCGGCTCCTGCCACTCCACGTCGCGTCATTGCTCACATGGCACGACGCCGACGTTACTGATGGGCATCTTCGACGAAGTCGATGAATCAGCCTCCACACCCCTCAATCGGAGGAAAACATGGCACGTTCGGTGATTCTGGGGGGAGCAAGGACCCCCATGGGGAAGCTGCTCGGCTCCCTGAAGGACTTCTCGGCAGCCCAGCTGGGCGCCGTGGCGATCCGCGCGGCCCTGGAGCGGTCCGGAGTCCGGCCGGACCAGGTGCAGTACACGATCATGGGCCAGGTGATCACCGCGGGCGCCGGCCAGAACCCCGCCCGGCAGGCGGCGGTGTCGGCGGGCATCCCGATGGGAGTGCCCGCACTGACCGTCAACAAGGTCTGCCTCTCCGGGCTGGAGGCGGTGGCCCTCGCCGATCAGCTCATCCGCGCCGGTGAGTTCGACCTGGTCGTGGCCGGCGGACAGGAGTCGATGACGCAGGCCCCGCACGTCCTGCCGAAGGCACGCGCCGGCATCAAGTACGGCGAGACGCCGCTGGCCGACAGCATGGAGCTGGACGGGCTGTTCTGCTCCTTCGACGACGTCGTCATGGGCAGCGCGACCGACCGGTACAACACCCGCTACGGCGTCAGCCGAAAGGAGCAGGACGCCTTCGCCGCCGCCTCGCACCGCAAGGCGGCCGCCGCGGTGAACGCGGGCGCCCTGGCCGAGGAGATCGTTCCGGTGTCCGTGACACGCCGGAAGGGCGGCCCGGTGCTCTTCGAGCACGACGAGTCGCTGCGTCCCGACACCACGGAGGAGATCCTCGGCAAGCTGCGCCCGTCCTTCAGCCCGTCCGGCACCATCACCGCCGGCACCTCGTCACCCCTGTCCGACGGTGCGGCGGCGGTCGTGGTGTGCAGCAGGCGCAAGGCCGAGGAGCTCGGACTGGAGTGGATCGCCGAAATCGGCGCGCACGGCACGGTCGCCGGTCCCGACCCGAGCCTGCACGAGCAGCCGGCCAACGCCATCAGCGCCGCTCTCGCCAAGGAGGGCATCGGCGTCGGTGCCCTCGACCTGGTGGAGATCAACGAGGCCTTCGCCTCGGTCGGCGTCGTCTCCATGGCCAAGCTCGAACTCCCCGACGACATCGTCAACGCCGACGGCGGGGCGATCGCGCTGGGCCACCCGCTGGCCGCATCCGGGGCCCGGCTGGTGCTCCACCTCGCCCACGCGCTGGGTCGCCGAGGCGGCGGTACGGCGGTCGCCTCGATGTGCGGCGGCGGAGGCCAGGGCAGCGCGCTGGTGATCCACTCGTCGGCTCCCTGAAACGTCCCTCGGCGCGGCTCCCTTCCGTAAGGCGCCCGGGTGCGGCTGCACGGAGCGGCTGCACGGAGCGGCCGCACGGAAGAGAACGGCCTGCCGATCCGTCCTCGCTCTTTCCTCTCCAACCGACCCGGACAGTGGAAGGCCCATCAGTGATCGTCGTACGCCCCGAGGTCCTGGCCCCGTACCCGGTGGGTGGCAAGCACTTCACCGTCATCGTCGAAAAGCCCTGGGCTCGGGGCATCAGGATCGCGGGGCGCGGCCCCGGCGGCGCGGAGCCGTCCCTGATTCCCGCGGAGCCGTCCGCCTCGCTGGCGGCGCTGCTCGCCACAGAGGTGCCCGCGGAGTCCGACGTGCTGGTCCTCGCCACCCAGGACGGTCTGCTGTCCGCACCGCCCGAAGCCGTAGGGCGGTCCCGGGTCGTGGTGGGCGCACGGCTCTGCGAGGGTCCACTTGCCCAGGAGCGGCTGCGCCGCCTGTTGACGGCCATGGAGCGCACCCGTCCGGACGCGACGGCGCACCAAGGCCGCCGGCTGCTCTCGGCATTGCGGGACCCGGGCGGACTGACCCTCCACGAACCGCTCACCGGCTCGGTGGCGGCACTGGACGGGCACGGCACACCGCCGTCGGCCACGGTGACGGGCGGCGTGCAGATGGCTCCGATCGGCCGGATGCCGGTCCGCTCCACCACCTGCGGCACGCCGCTGACCGGAAAAGTCACCGTCAAGGGGCGACCCGTGGTCGGTGGTGCCCCGCGCGGACGGCAACGCTTGTACGAACGGCTGACCCCGCTGGTCTCCTATCCCATGGTGCTCACCGTCGAAGCGGGCACGGTGCTCGGGCTGAAGTCCGTCGAGAGCGGTTCGGACGCGGCAGCGGCAGCGCTCGCGGAGCTGTTCGGGCAGAACGAGGCGTACCGCACGGTGACCGGTGTGGTGTTCGGGCTGAACACCGAACTGGCTCCACTGCCGTGCAACACAGAGGCCGCCACGGCGAGCGCCGACAGGTCCACTGCTTCTTTCCATGTGGAGCTGGGCGGCGATGCCACGCCGTACCGGGTCACCCTCGCCTGCGCCACCACCGGCGTCTACGCAACCGAGGGGGGCCTTTGGCTGGCGGGCGCGGCGCCCCGGGCATCGGGTCGTTCCGTGTTCCGCCTCGGCCGGCTGTGACCGGCCCGCGCCTTCGGCCACTACGCCACCCTCGGGCCGGGGTCGGGGCCGGTGCCGGTGCCGGTGCCGGGGCATGGTGCGACGGCGTGGGCGAAGGGGTGCAGCAGGATCGGTAGCCTGCTGGGGGATTGGCGGAAGGAGAGCCCCTGGCTCAGCCTCCCTTCTCCCCCAAGACCGGCCCCGGGCGCCGGCCGGGATGGCCGACGCGCACAACAGCGAGGTGAGAAGGCCATATGTTCACGACCCGGCCGACGCTCCAGGGCACTTTCGGGATGGTCTCGTCGACGCACTGGCTCGCCTCGCAGTCCGCGATGGCCGTCCTCGAGCGGGGCGGCAACGCGTACGACGCCGCCGTCGCCGCCGGGTTCGTGCTCCATGTCGTCGAGCCGCATCTGTGCGGGCCCGCCGGGGAGGTCCCGGTCGTCGTCGCACCGGCCGGAGGCGAGGTGCGGGTGCTGTGCGGGCAGGGCGTCGCGCCCGCCGGGGCGACCATCGCCCACTACCGTTCACTCGGCCTCGAACTCGTCCCCGGGACCGGCCCGTTGGCGGCCGCCGTGCCCGGCGCGTTCGACGCCTGGATGCTCCTGCTGCGCGACTACGGCACCCGGTCCCTCTCCGAAGTGCTCGCTCACGCCATCGGGTACGCCGAAGACGGGCACCCGCCCGTCGAGCGGATCGGCCGGACCGTGGAAACCGTGCGGGACCTCTTCGAGACCGAGTGGACCTCGTCCGCCGACGTGTACCTGCCCGGTGGCCGGGCCCCCGTACCGGGCGAACTGCTGCGCAACCCGGCCCTCGCCGCCACCTGGCGACGGCTCATCGCCGAAGCGGAGGCCGCCGCGCCCGACCGGGAGGGGCAGATCGAGGCCGCCCGCGAGGTGTGGCGGAGCGGCTTCATTGCGGAGGCCCTGGTCCGCCAGTCAGGGCGCCCCACCATGGACACCAGCGGCACACGCCACACCGGCACCCTCACGGAAAAGGACCTGGCAGGCTGGTCCGCCGGGTACGAGGCACCGGCGACGTACGACTGGAACGGCTGGACCCTGTGCAAGGCAGGCGGCTGGAGCCAGGGGCCGGCGTTCCTGCAGCAGCTCGCTCTGCTCCCGCCGGAGCTGCCCGCCTACGGCTCGGCGGAGTACGTCCACCTGCTGATCGAGGGCTGCAAACTCGCCATGGCCGACCGGGAGGCCTGGTACGGCGACGCGGCCGAGGTCCCGCTCGAGGACCTGCTGTCCGAGCCGTACAACACCGCCCGCCGAGGGCTCATCGGCGAGAAGGCCTCGTACGAGCTGCGGCCCGGCAGCCCCGGCGGCCGGACACCCGTCCTCAGCCCCCGCGCCACCGACGTCCTCGGCGATGCGCCCGCCCTGGGCGCGGCAGGAGCGGGGGAGCCGACCGTGGCGCGGGACGGCGCGGTACAGGGCGACACCTGCCACCTCGACATCGTCGACCGCTGGGGCAACATGGTCGCGGCGACCCCCAGTGGCGGCTGGCTGCAGTCCAACCCTGTCGTGCCCGACCTCGGCTTCCCGCTGGGCACCCGCCTGCAGATGGCGTGGCTCGCGCCCGGCCTGCCCAACTCCCTCACCCCGGGCCGGCGCCCCCGCACCACCCTGAGCCCCTCGCTGGCGCTGCGCGACGGTGTGCCCGTGATGGCCTTCGGCACGCCCGGCGGCGATCAGCAGGACCAGTGGCAGCTGCACTTCTTCCTCGCCGTCGCCCTGCGCCCGCAGGTCCGCGGCGACTACGACCTCCAAGGCGCGATCGACGCCCCCAACTGGCACAACGACGCCTTTCCCGGGTCCTTCTACCCGCGCGGCATGCGGCCCGGCAGCGTCACGGTCGAGGCGCGCACGGCCCCCGAAGTCGTCGCGGACCTGCGCCACCGCGGCCACGACGTCACCGTTGGCGAGCCCTGGTCGGAAGGCCGGCTCTGCGCGGTCGCCAGGAACCCGCGCACCGGCGTCCTGTCCGCGGCGGCGAACCCCCGGGGAATGCAGGGTTACGCGGTGGGGCGCTGAGCGCCTCCCGCGATGTCGGCGGGGCGTGATTGTCTTGGGACATGATCGATGATTTTCTGACCGGTGATCTGTCCGACGTCGAGGAGGCCGTCCGCAAGGCGGCGGCCACCGAGATCATGCCGCGCCACCGCCGACTCGCCGCGCACGAGGTCGACGAGAAGACCGGCCCGCACGACCTCGTCACGATCGCCGACCGGCTCGCCGAGGAGCACCTGGCCGCATCGCTCACGGCGCTGCTGCCGGGCTCCGTCGTCGTCGGCGAGGAAGGGGTGCACGCGGACCCGGCCGACGCCGACGGGCTGCACGGCGACCCACCGGTGTGGATCGTCGACCCGGTCGACGGCACCCGGCAGTTCGTCCGCGGCGAGGCCGGTTTCTGCACACTCGTCGCGCTCGCCCTGCACGGCGAGGTCCTCGCCTCCTGGACGTACGCACCGGTGCTGGAGGAGATGGCGGTCGCCGTTCGGGGGGCGGGCGCCACGCTGAACGGCGCGCCGGTACGGTCCGGTTCGCCCGCCCCGGACGCGGAGCTCCGGGTCGCCATGTCCCATCCCGACTACACGACCCCGGAGCAGAAGCGCGCGCTGCTCGGACTCGCCGTGCCCGGCGTCGACGCCAGGCCCTGCGGCTCGGCGGGCCTGGAGTACCTGGGCGTCGCGCGAGGAGACCTCGACGCGGTCGCGTTCTCCTGGGAACTGCCCTGGGACCACGCGGCCGGACTGCTCCTGGTCACGGAGGCGGGCGGCGCGCATCTGACGCTCGCGGGTGAGCCGTTCCGGATCACCGGCGGCAACGCCCTCCCGTTCACGGCGGCACGCGACGAGGCCACGGCCCGCCGGATACGCGAACTGCTCAGCTGAGGCAGCCCCCGGCGCGGAGGCTCCGCCACCACGGGCCCGCGCCGGGGGCTTCCGCTGGACTGGCCCCCGGCGCAGGAGGGTCCTGCCACCAGGGACCTGGGCGGGACGGCTTCCGCCGGTATGCCCCCCGGCACGGGAGGCTCTGCCACTCCGGGCCCGGCCCGGGGAGGCAATCGGCACCCTGGGCCCGGCCCGGGGGAGGCTTCCGTGGGAATGCCGGCACGGGGCGGCGCTCCCGCCACCAGGGACCCGGGCCGGGAAGGCTTCGGCCGGTATGGCCCCCGGCACGGGAGGCTCCCGCCACCATGCGCGCGGCCCAGGGAGGCAACCGCTCCCCGGGCCCGTTGCCCGTGGCCGTGCCCGGAGAGGCTTCCGCTGGAATGCCGGCACGGGGCGCTCCCGCCACCATGTGCCCCGCCCAGGGAGGTAACCGGCACCCTGGGACCGGCCCGGGGGCTTCCGCCCGAGTGGCCCTCGGCGCAGGAGGCTCCCGCCACCAGGGACCCGGCGGGAAAGGCTTTCGCCGGAGTGGCCCCCCGGCACGGGAGGCTCCCGCGCCGGAGGGGCCGGCACCTGCCACCCAGGGCCCGGCCCAGGGAGGCTTCCGTCGGAATGCCGGCACGGGGTGGCGCTCCCCCCATCAGGCCCCGGCCCGGGGAGGCTTCCGTGTCCACGGGCAGGCTCAGTCCAACCCGGCCCGTACCTCGCGGACCAGTTCACCCGCCGACTCCACCGCGGCCGCGTCCAGGCCGGCCAGCGACGCCGACACGCGCGCGGCGAAGTCCACCGGGGCGCCGGGGAACGCCGCGGCGGCTGCCAGCGCGCCCTTCTCGTTGAGGCACCACACCCGGTGGTGCGCGTGGAGCGCCTGCACCAGCACACCGAACGCCCGCGACAGGCACAGCGACACGTGCAGCGTGTCCACCGGACACGCTCTCGCCGACTTGGTCGCGGCCACGACCGAGAACTCCGCCTCCCACGCCGCGTCCACCAGCGCTCGGCGCAGCGGCTCCGGGTACTTCTGCGTCTGCTGCCGCAGTCTCGTCAACTCGCCCGCCGGGTCGGCCAGCACCTTGCACAGGGCCACCTCGCCGGGGTACGCGGGCGACCAGAAACCGAGCGGGTGCCCCGGCTGTATTCCTGTCTCGAACCGCCCCGCCAGGCATTCGGCCCATACCCGCTCGACGCGGTCCAGGTCCCGCAGGATCCAGTCCACCTGCACGCCGTCCACCGACAGCCACGCGCCCCCGTTGACCCACGGCCCCCAGCCGCCGGGCCCGGCCACCTCCACCCGGCCGCCGGTCGCCTCGGACGCCAGCGCCGTCAAAGCGGCGACATCCAGGTCCCCCCGGTAGTAGACGCCGAGATCCCAGTCGGAGTCGGGCCTGTGCGCCCCACGCGCCCGGCTGCCGCCGAGCGCGACCGCACGGACCCCGCGTACGCGGGTGAGCCGTGCCGCCATGTCTTCGATCGTGTTGTTCATAGCGACGGGAAGGTACCCCGCCCCGCGATGTCGCTGCCCGGGAATATCCTTGTGTCTCTTGGCCGTCGGCTGACAAAGGAGTCCGAAGGTGCCGTCGATGCTCGATGCCGTCGTCGTGGGAGCGGGCCCCAACGGGCTGACAGCCGCGGTCGAACTGGCCCGCCGCGGCTTCTCGGTTGCCGTCTACGAGGCCACGGACACCGTCGGCGGTGGCGCGAAGACCGAGGAACTGACCCTCCCCGGCTTCCGCCACGACCCGTGTTCCGCCGTCCACCCGCTCGGTATCGGCTCGCCCGCCTTCACCGACATGCCGCTCGACCGGCACGGCCTGACCTGGCTGCATCCCGAACTGCCCCTCGCCCACCCCTTCCCGGACGGGACGGCGGCGGTGCTCAGCCGTTCGGTCGGCGCGACCGCCATGTCATTCGGCGCGGCCGATGCCGGGGCGTACCGCCGGTTGGTCGCCCCGTACCTCGGCCACTGGGACAGCCTCGCCGCGGACTTCCTGCGCACCCCCTGGGACGGGCTCCCGCGCGACCCGTACCGCTTCGTCCGCTTCGGCCTCGACGCGATCCGACCCGCGAGCATGCTCTCCCGCCGCTTCCGCGGCCAGAAGGCGCGCGGCCTGCTTGCCGGACTCGCCGCCCACGCCATCGCCCCCACCAGCGGCCTGGCCACCGGCGGCATCGCGCTGCTCTTCGCGCTGGCCGCGCACGAGGTGGGCTGGCCGATGCCGCGCGGAGGGTCACAGGCGATCTCCGACGCGCTCGCGTCCTACCTGCGTGAACAGGGCGGCACCATCCACACCGGTACCCCGGTCAGGCGGCTCGACGAGCTGCCCCCGGCTCGGGCGTACGTCTTCGACACCTCACCCACCGCGCTCGCCAGGATCGCCGGTCTCGGCCAGGCGTACTGGCGCTACAAGTACGGCGCCTCCGCCTTCAAGATCGACTACGCGCTGTCGGGACCGATGCCGTGGACGGCGGCGGCTGCCCGCACGGCAGGCACCGTCCACATCGGCCCCACCGCGCGCGAGATCGAGAGCGCCCTCGGCGCGGCGGTCGCCGGCCGCGCCCCCGAGGTCCCCTTCCTGATCACCGCCCAGCCGAGCGTGATCGACCCGACCAGAGCACCCGAGGGCAAGCACGTCCTGTGGGCGTACGGCCATGTGCCCGCCGGCTGGGAGGGCGACGCGACCGAGGTGATCGAGCGTCAACTGGAGCGTTTCGCACCGGGCTTCCGCGATCTGGTGCTGGCACGCGCCGTCGCCGGCCCGCCCCAACTCGCCGCGCGCAACGCCAACTACGTGGGCGGCGACATCGCGTGCGGCGCATTCGCGGGACTGCAGAGCGTCATCCGCCCCAAGCTGGCCCGTGTCCCCTACGCCACCGCGCACCCGGCCGTCTTCCTCTGTTCCTCGGCGACACCGCCGGGCCCGGGAGTCCACGGCATGTCGGGCCATCACGCCGCGAAGGCGGTCTGGCGTCGGCTGCGGGCGCGCTGAGCCCCGCTCAGCCGCGCGAGGGCACTGGACGGGACGTACGGGTGTCCGGTGCGACGCGAGAGGGATCCTGGCCCGCGTCCGGCAGCGAGCCGTCGGCACACGCCGGCGGACTCGCACCCTCGGGCAGCGAGGCCCAGGGCGGTGGGCAGCGCGAGCGGCGTCGCCGCCGCCCATGCCTGCGGCGAGCAGGAGTGCGGGTACGGCACCGGGGACGGATGGTCTCCCCTGTCGTAACCGGCCAGCGCCTCCGGCAGTCGCCACCCGTGCCGGGCTGCGGCTTCCACCAGCCCGCCGGCCACCGCACGGGTCTGGGCGAGCCCGAGCGCGATCACGGCGTTGTCGTGCGGCCAGATCGACCCCCGGTGGTAGGTGAGCGGGTGGTAGGGGCGGGATGCCCTCGCTGCGGTGGCCCCAGATCCCGCAGACCAGATCGCCGAGGACCGGGACGCCGGGCGTGCCGACGAGATCGGGGGAGACCTCGGTGACCTCGCCGACCTCGGAGTAGCGCCACCCTGCGACGGGGTACTCGGTGCCCGCCGAGCCGTCCCGGAAGATCCTGGCCTCCGCGTCCACGTACGGGTCGGATAAGGATTTGTCCCTCTATAAGCTGTCAGTTCCGTACCCGATGAAATGCCCGAAAAGTGAGTCCGCGCCCGCAGGTGGCCAGGGGGTAGCGACGCTCGTGCGTGCTCGGCGACTTCGAGCTGTCGAGGGCCGGTGAACTGGACAACGCGTTCCACAGAGTGATCCGAGGGAGGGGAGGTGCTCGACTTACGTCGAAGATATCTTCGAGATGCGTCTTGTCGACAAGCAAAAGTCCCGGTTAGGTGCAGCGCGAAGGAACGAAAGTCGTGAGGACACCCTGCATGCGAACAAAGGCTCGGCGGTCAAGGACGATCGCTGTGGGACTGGCCACCGTGCTCAGTGCCGGCTTGCTGGCAGGCTGCTCGACCGGAGACGCCGCGGCGCCGGACAACCGGATCCTGGTCTGGACGCAGGAGAATCTGCCTCCCCGGATGGCGGCCACGGAAAAGATCCTCGACCGGTTCACGGAAGAGACCGGGGTGGAGGTGGAGCTCGTCGGCGTCGACGAGAACCAGCTGCCGCAGCTGATCATGTCCGCCGCCGCGGCCGGCCGGCTGCCCGACGTGCTCGCGGCCGCCCCCATGGGCCAGGTCTGGCAGATGTACAGCAACGACCTGCTGAACACCGAGGTCTCCACCGAGATCGTCGAACGCCTCGGCAGGAAGACCTTCGACGCCACAGCCCTCGACTTCACCTCCGACGGCGACAAGCGCCTCGGCGTGCCCTCCGACGCCTGGCTGGCGCTCCTCGCCTTCCGCAAGGACCTCCTGGAAAAGGAGGGCCTGCCCGCCCCCGACACATACGAAGGTGTGCTGAAGGCGGCGCGGGCGCTCGACAAGGACGGCCGCAGCGGAATCTCGCTCGCCACCGACCCGGCGGACATCCTCACCCAGCAGACCTTCGAGGGCTTCGCCGTCGGCAACGACTGCCGGCTGGTCGACGACCAGGGCGCCGTCCGCCTCGACTCCCCGGCCTGCCGCACCTCCTTCGACACCTACGACAAGCTGGCCCGCGGCTTTGGACCGCCGGGCTCCCAGAACGTCGACTCCACCCGCGCCACCTACTTCTCCGGCCAGTCCGCCATGCTCGGCTGGTCCAGCTTCCTGCTCGACGAACTCGCCGGCCTGCGCAAGGACGCCCTGCCCAGCTGCCCGGAGTGCAAGAAGGACCCCGGTTTCCTCGCCCGCAACACCGGACTGGTCACCGCCATGAAGGGCCCGGACGGCAAGGAGCCGACGCAGCTCGGCGAGGTCACCTCCTGGGCCGTCACCAGGACCGCCGAGACCGGCGCCTCCCGGACGTTCGTCGAATACATGATGAGCAAGGGGTACGAGGACTGGTTCGGGATGGCGCCGGAAGGCAAGATCCCCGTCCGCACCGGGACCCCCGACGACACGTCCAAGTACCAGCGTGCCTGGCGAGCCAGCAGTCTGGGCGTCGACGAACGCCGGCCGATGGACGAGGTCTACCCGCGCGAACTGCTCGACCAGCTCATCGCAGGCGTGTCCGACATGCAGCGCTGGGGCATCGCCCAGGGCGAGGGAGCGCTCGTCGGCGCCACCAATGGAGAGCTTCCGGTGCCGAAGGCGATCGGCGCCATGACCGGCGGGCAGATCTCGCCCGCCGAAGCGGCCCGAGAGGCCCAAGACGAAGTCGCCGCCCTGCAGGAGTCCCTGCGGTAGCCGGGCCGCCACCAGCCGCCCGCCCGCCCTTTCCCTCTGAGGTACGTACTCCATGAGCACAGCAGAGACCGGCACGACGACCCGCCGGAAGAGCCCGCCGACCGTCAGCGAACGGGAGAACCGGGCCGGACTTGCCTTCGTCTCGCCCACGTTCCTCGTGGTGCTGGTCGTCGTGGTCGTTCCCATCCTGTGGACCGTGCTGCTCGCCTTTCAGTACGCGAAACTCGTCGACATCCAGCAGATGAGCCTCTTCGGCAACTGGTCCCTGGAGAACTTCGACAAGGTCTTCGGCTCACCCGGCTTCTGGACCAGCCTCGGCACCACGCTCGTCTACACCGTGGGTTCCACCGCCGGCTCCCTGTTGCTCGGACTGGTCGCGGCGCTCGCGCTGCGGCGGCCCTTCCGCGGCCGCGGGCTGATGCGCGGCTCGATGCTGCTGCCCTACGTCGCGCCGGTCGTGGCCGTCGCGTTCGTCTGGGAGGTGGCGCTCAGCCCGCAGTACGGCATCGTCAACGAATGGGGCGCACGGCTGCTGGGCTGGGACCGCCCGATCGCCTTCCTCTCCGCCCGGAGCTACGAAGTCAGCCTGTTCGGCGCGCACTTCGACCTTCCGCTGGCACTGCTGACCGTCATCGCCTTCGAGACGTGGCGGTACTTCCCGTTCGCCTTCCTCTTCCTCCTCGCACGGCTGCAGGCCGTCCCGGACGGGATCGAGGAAGCCGCGAAGGTCGACGGGGCAACCCCCAGCCAACGCTTCCGGTACGTGCTGCTGCCGCAACTCATGCCGGTCATCGCCCTGCTGTCGGTACTGCGTTTCATCATGACGTTCAACAAGTTCGACGACGTCTACCTGCTCACCGGCGGCGGAGCCGGCACGGAGGTCGTCGCCGTGCGCGTGTACGACTTCCTCACCTCGCGCTACGACGTGGGGGCAGCGGCGGCGCAGGCCCTCGTCCTGGCCGCGATCCTCATGGTCCTGCTGGGCCTCTACTTCACGTTCTTCGCCAAGAAGGTCGAGGAGGAAGCCTCATGATGAGCCGCACACAGTTCGAGGAGAGGCTCTTCGGAGGTCTCCGGTGGGTCGTGATCGCCTTCCTGGCCGTCGTCACGATCGCGCCCTTCTACTACATGGCGCTGCTGTCGCTGAAGCCCATCGACGCCCTCCTGCTGGACCCGGGATCCCTCTGGGTCTCCGCCAAGGACCTCACGCTGGCGACCTACCAGAACGTCCTGGCGCCGACCGCCGAGGGCGGCCAGGGCCTGCTCGGGATGCTGTTCAACTCGGCGGCCGTCTCGCTCGGTACGGTCGTGCTGACCCTCGCCGCCGCCGTGCCCGGGGCGTACGCCATCAGCCGACTGAAGTTCTTCGGCAACCGCAAGGTGGGCGCGCTGTTCCTGGCGGTCTACCTCTTCCCCGCCACCCTCCTCGCGGTCCCGCTGTTCGTGATGTTCGCGAAGATCGGACTCCAGGGCAGCCTGGTCGGCCTCGCGATCGTGTACATCGCCCAGACCGTGCCGGTATCGATCTACATGCTGAAGAACTACTTCCTCACCATCCCGTACAGCATCGAGGAAGCGGCGGCTCTCGACGGCTGTACTCGGCTCCAGACCGTACGCAAGGTCGTCCTGCCGCTGGCTCTGCCGTCCCTCATGGCCACCGGGCTCTACATCTTCATGATCGCGTGGAACGAGTTCCTGTTCGCCCTGCTCTTCCTTGCCGCAGAGCCGGACCGGTGGACGGTCTCCCTCGGACTGCAGCAACTGGCCAACGGCGTAGAGGTGTCCAAGACCGTGCTGATGGCCGGGTCCGTGGTGCTCACCATCCCCGTGGTACTGCTGTTCTTCGCCGCGGAGCGCCTCCTCACAGAGGGCCTGACCAGCGGCGCGGACAAGGGCTGACATGCACGAGAAGTTGAACGGGGATCGACGATGACAGGCAACCAGGCGAGCGCCGGTCACCTGCTCCGGCTCATCCGCAGCGGTGAGGCGACCACCCGCGGTGAGCTCCAGCACGCGACCGGGCTCTCCCGGTCCACCGTCGGGCACCGGCTGGACCAGCTGTTCAAGGCCGGCTGGCTGCGCGCGGCGACGGGCACGTCCACCGGCGGACGGCCCTCCGCGCGGCTGGAGTTCGACGTCTCGCACGCCGTTGTGCTCGCCGCGGACCTGGAGCCGCGGCACGCCCGCTCGGCCGTCCTCGACCTCGCGGGGAACGTCCTGGCGGAGCACACGGCGCCGATCGTCCTGGAGGAAGGACCCGAGGCCCTACTCGACCAGCTGGCGCGTGGCTTCGGCCCCCTGCTCGCCAAAACGTCAACAGGCCCGGACAAGGTGTGCGGCATCGGTCTCTCCGTCGCCGGCCCCGTCGACTTCGAGATCGGACAGGTCGTCCAGCCGCCGCTGATGCCGCGCTGGGACCGCTTCCCGATCGCCGAGCGCCTCGGCGAAGCGTTCGCGACCCATGTCGGCGGGGTGGCCGCCGGAACTCTGCCCGTCCTGGTCGACAACGACGCCAATCTCATGGCCTACGGCGAACAGCGCCACAGCTTCCCCGACTGCAAGGCCTTCCTCCTGGTCAAGGCGTCCACCGGCATCGGCGCCGGCGTGGTGATCGGCGGCCGGATCTACCGCGGCATCGACGGCGGCGCCGGCGACATCGGCCACATCCGGCTGCACGACCGGCACGACGCGCTGTGCGGCTGCGGCTCGTACGGCTGTCTCGGCGCAGTCGCGGGCGGCGGCGCGCTCGCGGACGAACTCACCGCCCAAGGGCTGCCCACCGCTTCCGGCCCCGGCGTACGGGAACATCTCGCGGCGGGGCAACCGGACGCCGTGCGGCTCGCCAGACAGGCCGGCCGACGGGTCGGTGAAGTACTGGTCACCGTCGTCACCCTGCTCAACCCCGGCGTGCTGATGATCGCCGGCGATCTGGCCTCCACGCCGTTCGTCACCGGAGTGCGCGAACTCCTCTACCAGCGCGCCATGCCGCGCACCACCGCCCACCTGCAGGTGGTCACCTCCACCCTCGGTGACCGCGCCGGCCTCGCCGGCGCCGCCGCGATGGTGGTGGAGCACCTGTACGCGCCCGACCGGACCGACGCCCGTCTCGCAGAACTCGGAGAGACACCGTGAACCGTCCACTGCCGCGGCCCGCCCCTTCCGCTCCTGTGCAGGAAGCCGCAGCATGGACCGGCGCGCCGGTACGAATGGGACTTGTGGGCGCCGGGCCGTGGGCGCGGGCGATGCATGCCCGGATGCTCGCGACCGGTCCCGAGACCGAGCTCACTGCCGTATGGGCACGCCGTGCGACGGCCGCCGAGGGACTCGCGCACTCCCACGGCGCGATGGCGGCCGTATCCCTCTCCGACCTCCTCGAGCGGTGCGAGGCGGTGGCCTTCGCCGTACCTCCGGCGGTGCAGGCCGAGCTGGCGCCGATCGCCGCGCGGGCCGGGAAGGCCCTGCTGCTGGAGAAGCCGCTGGGGCCGGACTGGCCGCCGCCCGGAAGGTGGCCGACGCCGTTGCCGAGGCAGGTGTCGTCTCCAAGCTGGTGCTGACCAAGCGCTGTCACCCGCAGACCCGCCGGTTCCTGCGACTGGCCGCGGAGCTGGAGGTGACGGGTGCCCGGTCGTGCTTCCTCCACGGGGCCTTCCTGGGCGGCGAGTTCGCGACCTCATGGCGACTGGAGCACGGTGCGCTGCTGGACGTCGGCCCGCATCTTCTCGACCTCCTCGACACGGCGGTCGGCCCGATCGCACGCATACGGGGCGCCGGTGACCCGCGTCGATGGATCGAGCTGACCTGCGAGCACACCAACGGCGCGATCAGCCAGGCGTCCCTCTCCGGCTCGGTCCGCCTGCCGCGCGCCCGGACACGCATCGAGCTCTTCGGGCACGGGGACGAGCTCGTGTACGACACGGCGGACATCGACCACGAGGAGTGCCGGCCGGTGCTGCGGCGGGAGTTCGCCCGAGCGGTCCGCTCGGGACTCCCGGCCGAGGTGGACGCGCCGCCCGGGGCCTGCGGCTCCAGGAGCTGATGGCGGGGGCACTGGACGACGCGTGAGGGGGCCGTGTCGCCCCCGTCGGGCCACCGGCAGCCGGTCGAAGAAGGTCCGGTCAGCGCGGCCCGACGCGGCTGACCAGTTCCTCGGGCAGCGGATACACGCGCTCCGGCGGAAGCAGCGCCTCCGCCGTGCGGTGGTCGCCCGCTTTCACCGCCGCGTGGATGTCGTGCGCCAGCGGCGTCACATCGCGGACGCCAATGATCCAGTCGTCCACGTAGCGGTCGACGGCGGGTCCCGAGAGCCCGATCTGGATCGCACGGTGGGGCAGCGGGTTCATGCCGAGGTCCCGCTCGGGATCCCACTGGACCCGGACCGGGCTCGACTTGAGCTCCTCACGCCACTGGGCCTCGGTAGCAAAACGCGCCCGTTCGTAATGGCTGAGGCACGCGTGGGCGAGGGCCCACTCGAAGCCCTCCCGGGTGATCTCGATGGCGAGGACCCGCTCCTGGTCGGGCTTCGTGGCCCACCCGCAGCGGTACATCATCCACAGGAACGACGGCTTGATCCACGTCATCCGGGTCCGCTTGAACGGGTCCACGAAGGTGCCGGCCTTCAGCGCCGGATCCGCGATCCGTGCCGAATACGCCTGGTACACGGTGATGGTCGTGTCGGTGAAGACGGCGCGTACCTCGTGCTTCGCCGCGCCGGTCATACGGACGCCTCCCGTGCCCACACCTCGGGCTTCACCAGCATCGGGTCTGCGACGGACCGCGCCCCGCAGACGTACAGCAGCCAGCGCAGGTCCTCCCAGGAGAAGAAGGCCTCGCCCCAGGTGTCCAGCCACAGCCGCAGCCTGCCCTCGCCCTCGGGCGATCCGGTCAGGTCCCACCAGGCCCAGCCCCGGACCTCGAGATCCGGGTCGAAGCGCGACAGCCAGTCCTGCAGCTCCCAGGGACCGTCCCCGGTCCGCTCTGTGTACCGCTCACGTCCCCGCGCCGCGAACGCCTCGACCGGCCCTTCCCCGTCCTTGCAGACGCCCGCGAACCACGCGGGCACCGTGCCGGTCGGCAGATCGTCGTCGAAGGACTCCGACACGGCGAGGTCTAGGGCGGCTCCCAGCGCCGCACGCAGCCTGCCGGAGTAGTCCGCCGGGTCCCCGTCGACCTCGATCTCGACGAAGGCCAGGACGGGAGGAGCGGAATCGAATTCCGTGCGCTCGAGGACCCGGGACTTCTCGGCCTCGAGGTCCTCGATTTCGTGCAGCATATTTCTTCGACTCCTACTCAAAATCCTGGACGATCTTACCAGAGCCCGGGATGATGGCTTTTCTCATCTTCTCGATGACTTCACCCGGCAGGCCGTAGAGATCCGGCCCCTTGGTCGGGTCGGAGATCTCCGGGTAGTACTTCTTCAGTTCCTTCCATTCCGCCTTGGTGAAGTCGAGGTCGGCCGGCTGTTTCTGCGGTACCGCGCTCTGCCGGATCTCGTCGCGGAAGCTCTTCGGAACTTCGAAGGACACGATCTGGCCGCCGTCGCCACGGAATTCCACCGTGTGCCGGATCTCGTCGCTCATGTTACGTACAGCTGGTTGTTCCCGTTGATCGTGACGTTGCCGTTCTTGTCGATGTGGACGCGCTGGCTCAGCGGATGCTCGGTCTGTTTCCGGTACACGGTGATCGTGCACTCGTCCGGCGCCAGGCCCAGATGGTCGGACCACGTGAGCGGGTTGTGCACGTACGCCGCGGGGTTGGGAGCCGGGGCCAGGCCCAGCGGGTCGGGCGTCAGGTACCGGGCGGTCTCCGGGTCGTAGGTGCGGAAGACGTTGTAGTGCAGCCCGGACTCGGGGTCGAAGTACTGGCCCGGGAACCGCAGCGGCGTATAGGTGGCCGCGTCACGGTTCCAGGACGTCGTACCCCAGAGTGTGGAGCGGGTGCGCCAGGCGATGTCCCCCTGCTCGTCGACGAGTTCGGTGGGCGTACCCACCAGGTCCGTCACGATCGAGAAGAAGCGGCTGTCGATCTCCTCCCGGGACGCCGAGAGGATGCGCTCGGTCTGCGTGAGGGGATGCAGTCCCTGATGATCCCAGGTGAGCGTGACCGAGTGCGGGAACTCCTCCGACACCGTCGTCTGTTCGCAGAGGTTGGCGCCCTCCCAGGTGAAAACCGTCTCCTCCGCCACCTCGCCGTCGGCGGAGAGCCGCTGCTTGGCGATGCGGCGGCCCAGCGGGTCGTACAGGTAGCGCCACTTGGTGCCGTCCGGGGTGGTCAGCCCGACCAGGCGGTCCTCCGCGTCCCACTCGTAGCGCCAGACGTCGGGCTTGCGCGAGAGCCGGACCCTTCGGCGCAGCGTGACGCGGCCCTGCGCGTCGTACTCGAAGCTCACCCTGCCGGCGGTCGTGAGGCGGTTGCCGGTGTAGGTACGGGGCCCGATGGCCGCGTCACGGTCCGACGACATCGCAGGCCACGAGGCGGAGGTCTGGTTGCCTGCGGCGTCGTAGGCGTAGCGCTCGGTCCAGGCGTGCGCCTCCACCGAGGTGACCCGGGCGGCATCGTCGAGGACGAAGGTACGGCGGCCGTTGATCGCGTCGTCGACGGCGGTCAGATTGCCGTCCGCCCGGTAGGTGTAGCCGCGCCGCTGCAGGGTGCGGCCGTCGTGCCCGGTGAGGTGCTGGTCGGTGAGGCGTCCCAGTTCGTCGAAACCGTGCGAGAGGGTCACGGCCGCGCCGACGGTGCGGCTCAGTTCACGGCCCGCCGGGTCGCGCTCGAAGGTGAGGGTGCGGCCCGAGGTGACGAGCCGTGTCGCATTGCCCCTCGCGTCGTGGCTCCACTCGCTGACCGCCCCGGTCGGTGTCGTGCGGCGTGCGGCATGGCCCAGCTCGTCGTAGGCGAAGCTGAGCGTACGGCCGTTGACGGTTTCCGAGCGCAGCAGGCCGGCGCGGTCGCGTACCCGGCTCAGGGTCGCGTCCGGCCCGCTCGCCTGCGCCAGCTGGTCGAAATGGTCGTACTCGTAGGTTGTCACGGCCCCCGCGGCGTTTTTGCGGACGATCTGGCCGAGCTGGTTGTACTCGTAGCGGACCGCCTCGCCCAGCGCGTTGGTCCGGGCCGCCAACTGCCCTGCTTCGTCGTACGTGTAGCCGAGGGTCTTGCCGTCGAAGTCCGTCTCAGAGGCCAGTTGGCCCGCCGGGTCGTATGCGTACGTCCAGCTGAGGCCCTGGGGGTTGGTGACCCGGGTGAGCCGCAGCTCGATGTCGTGCGTGAACTCGTACCGTGCGCCGTCCGGACCCGTCCGGGCCGTCAGCACGTCGAAGTCGCCGTACTCGTACAGGGACCGGCCGCCCGAGGCGTCCGTGTGGCTCAGCACATTGCCTTCGCCGTCGTACTCCCAGGTCTCCTCGCTGCCGTCCGGCGCCACCCGGCGCAGCAGCCGCCCTTCCGTGCTCCACGTCAGCCGGGTGACCCGGCCGAGCGCGTCGGTGATCGCTGTGGGGCGTCCGAAGGCATCGTGCGTGAAGTGGGTGACCGCGCCGTGGACGTCGGTGGATTCGACGACGAGGCCGGCGGCGTTGCACCGGACCGTTGTGGTGTTGCCCTGCGCGTCGGTCGTCGACGCCGGGTGGCCGCGGTGGTCGTAGGGTGAACCGGGTCGTCCTCCCGGAGGGCCCGGTCACCGACGTGCGGTTGCCCCGTTCGTCGTACTCCTGGCGGACGGTGGTGCCGTCGGGGTTGGTGATCCGGACGGGCAGACCGAGCTCGTTGTACTCGATGGCCGTGCGACGGCCGTCGGGACGGGTGACCGAGGTGACCCAGCCGTGGTCGTCGTACTCCATCCGGGTCGTCCGGCCGAGCGGGTCGGTGCGGCCCACGAGCCTGTTGAACGCCGCGCGCTCGTAGCGGGTCGTGGCACCGTTCGCATCGGTCTCCGCGACGACCTGCGCCTTGTCGTCGACGAAGTACCTGCGCCGGTGGCCCAGTCCGCCGGTGACGGTGGTGACGCCGTCTTCGTAGGTGAAGCGGGAGTTGACGTGGCCGTCGGTGCCGGACTGGGCGACGCAGCGGTGCTGCTCGTCGTAGGTGTAGTCGAAGTGGCCGTTGGTGTCGGTCCACGACACGATGCGGGCGTGTTCGTCGTAGCCGAACCGCAGGGGCCGTCCACTTGAGTTGATGACGCCTGTGAGGTTGCCGTCGGTGAACTCGTAGTCGAGGACCTTCGTCCCCTCCGCGAGGGACAGCGAGGTGATCCGGCCGTCGTCGGTGGTGACGCGGACTCGGTAGCCACCGCTGTGGCTGATGCCCGTGGGAGCGCCCTCGGCGTCGTACTCGTAGGCGATCCAGGCGCCGCTGCGGTCCTCCAGCCGGTGGAGCACGCCCTCGCCGGTGAAGTGCCAGGTCCGGCCCGACTCCTGGTCAGTGACGGTGTATTCGCCTTCGGGGGGGCTCGTCAGCGGCATGCGCCGACCGCGGGTCGGCAGCACCGGCAGGCCGGGTGCGGGATGCGAATAGGCGAGGAGGCTGCCGTTCTCACCGATGAGGACGATTCCCTCGGCGTCGATCTCCAGGCGCTGGTCGAACGTGCTCGCCCAGGAGGGGCCGAACCAGCGGCCTGCCCGGTAGGAGGATTCGAAGGTACGCGTGAGCACCAGCGCCAGCGATCCGGGCAGGACCAGGTCCGTCTGCGGCAGGACCATCCGCCCCGTCGCGACGTCGACCGGGTCGTCCACGCAGACCTTGTCCTTCTCGGTGCGCGATGGTGCGTCGGGGCCCTCGGTGTCCAGGTGGGTGCGGCCCGGCGGCTTGAGGTCGTCGGCGTACTTGCCCACCGTTGCGGCCTTCTTCAGCGCGCCCAGCCCCTTGGTGCCGATGAGCTCCGGGATGAGCTTCCCGACGCCCTCCGCCGGGTCCTTCATAAAGGCGTCGACCATGTTCTTGGCCGTGCCCACCGGGTCATTGGCTGCCGTGACCAGGCCCGCGGCCCATCAGGTACTCGGCCGGGTGGGTCAGGTTGTACGGGTCCGTCGGGTTGACGGAGCGCACGAAATTGACCAGCCCGGCCGTTCCCTTGACGACGCCGCCGACGAGGTGGGTGGCGTCGATCGCCATGGCCTGGAAGCCGTCACCGGCCTGCTCGGCGTACGAGGGCTTGGGCGGCGCGGCGTCACGGGCCGCTGCGATGGCCGAACGCGCCGTCGCGGCGGCCTCGTTGCGCTGCTTCCGCGCTTCGATCACCTTGTCGTAGGCGGCCTTGATGCCGGCCTCGCCGGGGTCCGTGAACCCGGACGGGCGGGGCGGAAGGTCGTCCTTCTGGGCCGTGACGGCGTTGTTGTACTCGTCGACCTTCTTGTTGTAGGCGGCGCGAGCGTCGTCCGAGGCCTTCTTCGCCGCCTTGTAGTCGTTGATGGCCTCCTGCGCCCGGCCCTGCGCCCACTCGACCGTGTCGGCGAACCGGGACAGTGCTCCCTGCGCCTCCTCGAAGGCGTCGGCGGCTTTGAACCACCTCGGCGGTTCCTTCGCCACGCTGTCGGCGAAGGCGGCGGCGGTCTCGCCCTTGATGGCACTGGGGTCCAGGCCCTTGATGCCCTTGCCGACCTTGTCGAAGTTCGTCCGGAAGTCGCCGAGGTGCTCGGCGTTCGCCCGGATCTTGGAGACGCTGCCGTAGATGATCTTCTTCGGGTCCTCGGTCTGATCCAGCTCCATTTCGGCGACATCGGCGCCCATGGTGTTGGCGAGTGACCGGCTCTTGTCCCGGATCCAGTCGGCTCCGCTGTCCCACCCGACCTCCTCGGCGAGATCGGCCGTCTTGTCGCCGAGCCATTCGGCACCCTCGCCGATGCCCTCTACCAGGTCCTCGCCGGCTTCCTCGATGAAGTCCGGGGTGAAGTCCCGCCAGCTCATCAGCCCTTGCCCCCGCACCCTCCGCCTGTTGGATCAGATCGTTCAGGGATCCGATCCGGCCGTTGTTCTTGAGGTTCTCCCCGGTCGCCCGCCAGGTTTCCTCGATGCCCGCCTGGGCCTGCTGGAACGACTCGGCGCTGTAGTCCGGCTTGTAGACGTCGGCCCGGAAGATGTCGCCCCAGGCCTTCTTCTCGATCTCGTCCTCGCTCGCATGCGGGTTCCCGTACGCGGCATTGGCAGCGACCTTGAAGGCGCCCTGGATGTACTGGTCCTCTTCTCAGAGGGTTCCCGCGGCGATGCCGAGAGTGCCGGCGAGGGTGCTGGCATCCTGGACCAGGGCGCGTACGCCCCACTCCCAGCGTTCGCAGAAGTCCTCGAAGACCCCGGCCACGCCCCCGTGTCCGGCCTCCATGCCGGTCATCGACAGTGACTCGAGTCCGGCGCCCATGGAGGCACCGCCGTCCGTGCCGACCTCCCGCAGCTCCGCCACGGTCCCGCGCAGTCCCTCGGTGATGTTCTGGACCGCGACCGGGTCCATCACCAGGTCTTTCTCACCGCTCATCCGGTGCCCCCGTAACCGTCACGGCATCGACGGCCGCGGAGTCCGGAACGATTCCTCGCGCCGGCGGGAACAGCATGGAACCGTCCTCGTCCGCCACGTTCACGGCCACGCCTTCGGCCCGTCGAGCGAAGGGATCACCGCGTCCAGGAGCCGTGCCCCGAGCACGGACAGATACTCCAGCTCGGCGGCCGGGTCGATGCCCCGCCGAAGCACGAAGCGCCCCAGGGCCTCCTCGTCGGTGAAGGCGTAGATCCAGCGAACGCCGCCCTGGTCGCCCGACATCAGGCCGCCGTCGCTGATCGGCGCGAGCAGGGCCGTTCTGCGGAACTCGCCCACCAGATGCCCTGGATGACCGTCACCGCCGCGCATCGCGGCGATCTCTTCACGAAGGCTCATTACCGGACGCCCCCCGTATCGCACTCGACGTCGTCCTGCCATCGGCGGCCCCAGCGTATCGTTCAGGCCACTCGGACGGCCAGACAGGCGCCGCGCCGGGTCGCCCAGGACGCTGCGCCGATCCCTCGCAGGACAAACGTCGATGTCGGATTCCCGCCAGTGCGAACGGGTCGGAACCGTCATCCTTGACCCATGCACACCGACACCGAGCGCTGCGTACGCGCCGTCCGGTCCAAGGACGCGCGGTTCGACGGCTGGTTCTTCACCGCCGTGCTGACCACCGGGATCTACTGCCGCCCCAGCTGCCCGGCCGTGCCGCCGAAGGTCGAGAACATGACCTTCCACCCGAGCGCCGCGGCCTGTCAGCAGGCCGGGTTCCGGGCCTGCAAGCGCTGCCGTCCCGACACCAGCCCGGGCTCGCCGGAGTGGAACGCCCGCGCCGACGCCGTCGCGCGTGCCATGCGACTGATCAGGGACGGCGTCGTCGACCGGGAGGGCGTGCCGGGCCTCGCCGCGCGGCTCGGCTACTCCACCCGGCAGATCGAGCGCCAGCTGCTCGCCGAACTGGGTGCCGGTCCGCTCGCCCTCGCCCGCGCACAGCGCGCCCAGACCGCGCGGCTGCTCATCGAGACGACGGACCTCCCCATGGCGGAGGTCGCCTTCGCGGCCGGGTTCGCCTCCATCCGCACCTTCAACGACACCGTCCGCGAGGTCTTCGCCCTCGCCCCGAGCGAGTTGCGCGCCCGCGCCGGCCGGGGCCGCGCCGCCGTGCCACCCGCGACCGGCGTGATCGCGCTCAGGCTCCCGTACCGCGCTCCGCTCAACCCCAGCAACCTCTTCGGGCATCTCGCCGCGACCGGCGTCCCCGGCGTCGAGGAGTGGCGGGACGGAGCGTACCGGCGCACCCTGTCGCTGCCGTACGGGCACGGCATCGTGAGCCTGACACCGCACCCCGACCACATCTCCTGCCGGCTCTCCCTGACCGATCCGCGCGATCTGACCATCGCCATCAGCCGCTGCCGCTGGATGCTCGACCTGGACGCGGACCCGGTCGCCGTCGACGACCAGCTGCGCAGCGACCCGCTGCTCGCCCCGCTGGTCGACAAGGCGCCCGGACGGCGTGTGCCGCGCACCGTGGACGCCGCCGAGTTCGCGGTACGGGCCGTGCTCGGCCAGCAGGTCTCCACGGCCGCCGCCCGCACCCACGCGGGGCGCCTCGTCAGGGCGCACGGCGTGCCCGTGGAGGACACCGAGGGCGGCCTCACCCACGTCTTCCCGACGTCCGAGTCACTGGCCGCCCTCGACCCCGAGGCTCTCGCCCTGCCCCGTAGCCGGCGCACCACCCTGACCACGCTCGTGGCCGCCCTCGCCGACGGGACGCTGAAACTCGACCCGGGCAGCGACTGGGACCGGGCGCGGGGCCAACTCGGCGAACTGCCCGGCTTCGGCCCGTGGACCGTCGAGGTCATCGCGATGCGCGCCCTCGGCGACCCCGACGCGTTCCTCCCCACCGACCTCGGAATGCGCCGCGCGGCGGCGGAACTCGGGCTGCCCGCCACCCCGGCCGCCCTCACGGCGCGGGCGGCGGCCTGGCGGCCTTGGCGCGCCTACGCCGTCCAGTACCTGTGGGCGTCGGACGACCACCCCATCAACCACCTTCCGGCGTAAGGAACCTCGCTCATGAACACGACCACGTCCAGGCGGCACACGGTCGTCGACAGCCCCTATGGCGCGCTGACCCTCGTCGCCACCGACGGCGTCCTCTGCGGCCTCTACATGACCGACCAGCGTCACCGTCCCGCCGAAGAGAACTTCGGCGACCGGGACGAGGCCCCCTTCGGTGAGGCGATCCACCAGCTGGAGGCCTACTTCGCCCGCGAGCTCACCGAGTTCGACCTGCCGCTGCACTTCGCGGGTACGCCCTTCCAGCGCAGCGTCTGGGACCGGCTGCGGCAGATCCCGTACGGCGAGACGCGCACCTACGGCGAACTCGCGGAGGAGCTCGGCAACCGGGGGGCCTCCCGCGCGGTGGGCCTCGCCAACGGCAAGAACCCCATCGGCATCATCGTGCCCTGCCACCGCGTCATCGGTTCCTCCGGCAGCCTCGTCGGCTACGGCGGCGGACTCGACCGCAAGCAGCGACTGCTCGGCTTCGAGCGCGGGGAGTGCGACGACGCGCTCTTCCCGGCCGCCGCCGCAGGCGTCCCGCCGGCCGCTCTTTAGTCCCCCTCCTGGCAAGCTGCGCCCTGTCGCGCCTTCCAGCACGCACGCTCTCCCCCGTGGCCCTCCGGGCACGGGAGGTGCCCCCAGCACCGGACGACGCTCCTTTACGGGCAGACGTTGCCGGTCACGGCACTAGGCGTCCGCGAGCCGCTCCAGGAGCGACGGCAGCGCCGTCCCGATCGGCTCGCGCACGACCTCGTCGGCGAGTTCGTCGTACGGCGTCGGCTCGGCGTTCACCACGATCAGCCGCGCGCCGTGCTCGGCCGCGACACCGGCCAGCGAGGCCGCGGGCTGCACGCGCAGCGTCGTGCCCACGGCGACGAACACCTCGCACGCCTTGGCGATCGCCATCGCCTGGCCCAGCACGACCGGGTCCAGCCGCTCGCCGAACATGACCGTCGCCGACTTCAGGATGCCGCCGCACGTCGTACATGCCGGATCGTCCTCGCCGGCCTCCACCCGGGCCAGCGCTTCCGCCATGGGGGAGCGGGCATGACAGCGGGTGCAGGTCACCGTCCGTGCGGTGCCGTGCAGTTCGAGCACCTTGCGATCGGGCATGCCGCCGAGCTGGTGGAGCCCGTCGACGTTCTGGGTGATGACCCGGACGGCGACGCCCGGACGCCGGTCGAGCGCGGCCACCGCGCGGTGCGCGGCGTTCGGCTCCGCACTCCATGTCGGGCTCTTGCGCCGCATGAGCCACGAGCGCCGCCGGATGTCCGGGTCGGCCATGTAGAAGTCGTACGTGACGAGCTTCTCCGCCTCCGGGTCGCGCCGCCAGAGCCCTTGCGGACCGCGGTAATCGGGGATGCCGGAGTCCGTGGAGATGCCGGCGCCGCTGAGGATCGCGACGAGAGTCATGCATCCGAGCGTACGCAGCCGGTACGACCGGAAGCGAACCGTTTCCGCCCCACTGCACGGTGCTACGGTCCGCCCCCGGCGAAGGTCACGGTCGCGGCTGCGGAATCACAGGGCCGATGCGGGCGAACGGGGTCGGCGCCTCACCCGTCCACCGGTGCTGCACCGCCCTGCCCATCTCCTTGACGGCGTCCCCGTCCTGGACCTTGCCGGCCTCCGCCAGGTAGAAGCGGCCGTCGTCGAGCGAGACGAGCCCGTACTGTCCCGATGACTCCCAGCCGTACGTCCCCGACGGCTCGTGATGCAGTCCCTGCGGCAGCAGCGAGAGCAGCTGCCCGCGCTCCGGCTGCTGCTGGCCGCGGATCGGTCCCCAGAAGGGCCGGCGGTCGCCGTTGACCACGAAGAACGAGTAGTTGGGGAAGGCGGGCTTGGTGCCCTTGTAGGCGGCCATCATCCAGTTGTCGCTGTCCGCGTCGTACTCGAGGTTCTGCACGCCGTAGGTGGTGTTCCCGGTGTACAGGAAGTACTTGCCGTCCGGGGACGACGGGCCGCTGCGGTGCGGCTCCGCCTCGGTCAACGGCCGCTCGTACGCACGCCACTTGCGGACGTCGTACTGCAGCAGCACCTGGTGGTCGTTGTCCTGCCGGGTGGCGTTGGCATACACCCCGTAGGCCACCGTCAGTCTCTGCTGCCCGCCCTTCTTGCCGAACGCCGGCCCGAACGCGACTCCGTCGATGCCACTGCACCCGTACCGGTGGTCGGCGGTCTTGCCCGTGTTGCCGTCGAAGACCCCGTCGCCGTTCATGTCGGCCGTGTAGTCGTCCACCACTTCCTTCAGATGGACGGTGGTGAAGACACCGCTGGTGGCGGCGTCCATGTCCATCCGGTCGATGCGGTCGCCGTCGAGGATCGCGATGTAGAACGCCTTCTCCGCCTTGTACTCCAGCGAGCCGTAGACACGTCCGTCGGCGGTGTTGAAGTCCAGGTCGCCGAGGTGCCCGGTGAATCCGGTGACCGAACCGACGGGCCGGCCACGGAGGTCCGTCTTGACCAGGAGGTTCGTGAAGGAGAAGTACATGAAGCCCTTGCGGCGGTCCAGGGCCATGCCCTGGAGGTGCCCGGACTTCCAGGCCCCGCCGTCGACGGAGAGGGGCGGTCTCGGCGCGGGGCGCGGCGGCGCGGCGCCGGCCGTCGGAGCGAGGGTGCCGATCGTTGCGGCGGCCAGTAGGACGGCAGTCGTCAGCAGGCCGTACGTGTGCGCGTGCCTGTGCATGATCCCTCCGGTGTCCTCGAAGTCCGGATGGTGCTCGGCGGACGTGCACGACCGACCAACTCGACATGAACGCCCATAAGGGCAATACCCATGCTGATTGATGATCTGTCAGGCACCGTGGAGCCTGCGGTGATTGCGCTCCGGCGCGTCGGTCACGGTGCGGCTGCGGCAGCGGGCGACGTGAGGGGGGTGAAGGGCATCGGCGTCCGGCCGGTCCAGCGGTTCAGCACGGCCCTGCCGGTCTGCAGAGTGGCCTTGCCGTCGCGGACCTTGGTGGACTCGCCGAGGTAGAAGCGGCCGTCGTCGAGCGAAACGAGTCCGAACTGTCCCGCCTGGTCCCATCCGTACGTCCCCGACTGCTCGTGGTGTTTTCCTTCGGGGAGCAGCGACAGCAGCATTCCCTGTTCCGGCCGCTGCTGGCCACGGATCTCGCCGGTCACGGGCGGCCGGCTGCCGTCGACGGCGAAGAGCCCGAAGTTGGGGAAGGACGCCTTGGTCCCATTGTAGACGGCCATCAGCCAGTTGCCGCGGTGACCGTCGTACTCGAGGTTCTGCACGCCGTACGTGGTGTTGCCCGTGTAGACGAAGTACTTGCCGTCGGGGGCGGCGGGGCCTCGGCGATGGTGGCGGGACTCGTCGAGCGGTCGCTCGTACTGCCGCCACGTCGTCGTGTCGTACTGGAGCAGCACTTGGTGGTCGTTGTCACGGCGGGTCGTGTTGGCGTACACGCCGTAGGCGACGGTCAGCAGCTGCCGCCCACCCTTCCTGCCGAACGCCGGCCCGAACGAGATCCCGTCGATGCCGGCGTTCCCGTATCGGTGGTCCGCGGTGTCGGCTCGCGGGCCGTCGAAGACACCGTCGCCGTCCATGTCGGCCGTGTGGTCGTGCCGGACCTCCTCGAGATGGACCATGGTCAGGACACCGCTGGTACGGGCGTCCATGTTCATCCGGGTGATCCGGGCACCGTCGAAGACGGCCACGTAGAAGGCCTGCGCGTCGGCGTACTCCAGCGAGCCGTAGACCCGGCCGTCCCGCGGGTCGAAGTCCAGGTCGCCGAGATGACCCCCGATGCCCCGGACCGACCCGAGCGGCCTTCCGCTCAGATCCGTTTTCACGATGCTGTCGGTGAACGAGAAGTACAGGTGACGCCTGCCCGGATCAAGAGCCATGCCTTGGAGGTGTCCGGACTTCCAGGTGCCGCCCGCGACGGAGGCGGGCAGCACGCGCGCGGGTTTCTGGACAGGCAGTTGGGGAGGAGCCGGGGTCTTCTCGTGGGGTGTGGCGGCGGGAGCGGCGCCGGCGATCGTCACCAGCGCCAAGGCCGCGACGGCCGTCAGCCAGCCGCGCAGATGCAGGAACATGGGGCACTCCGGAGTCCTGGGGATCCGGATGCTGCCCGCCGGGTGTGCACGGTCCCGGTCGGCTCGGACAACGTGTCGTGAACGCGCGCCTACGGGCCGTCGGTTACCGGCAAAACGGGGCAAATGCCCTGTTCGAACGGTCAGGACGCCGGTCGAACGGTCAGAACGCTGCCGGAAGTCAGGAGGCAGGCGGCTGCCCGTTCTCCAGCTCGACCGCGCCCTTCCCCGCCGTCAGCGCGTCGAGAGCGGCCAGGACGCGCAGGCCCAGGGAACCGAGCAGATACGCGGACAGGTCCTCGCGTGTGACCAGACGCCAGGACACCAGCTCCTCGTCCTGCAGTCGGATCTGCTTGAACCGGTCCTCCGTCAGCACCCCGCCGTCGTACACGTACGCGGCGATCGGGGGACGGGCCTCGCCGGGCACCCAGTCGACCGCGAGCAGCGCGCCGAGCTCGATGTCCAGGCCGATCTCCTCCAGCGTCTCCCGGCGGGCCGCCTGCCGCGGCGTCTCGCCCCGATCCGACTCGATGGTGCCGCCCGGCAGCGCCCATCCCTTGCGGTAGTTGGGCTCGACCAGGAGCACCCGGCCCTCGCCGTCGCGCACAAGGGCGGCCGCGCCGGCGAGGATGCGGGGGAGGGAGGCGATGTAGGAGGTGTAGTCCGGGGTCGTCACAGCACGCAGCGTAGTGGGCCGCGCGCGCGGCGGTGAGCGCCATGGCCCGGCATCTGTGCTAAACAACCACCTTTGGTACGGATTCTTGGGTGATGCCGGGGTGGCATGCCCTCCGAAGCTGCCGATAGGGTCGGGGCGGCGCGACTGCCTGTTCGATAGCAAGGGATACAAGGTGACGGACGGAGCAGTTACTCAGCCCGCGCGTGTGCTCGTCGCGGCTGACAAGTTCAAGGGCTCGCTCACAGCCGTGCAGGTCGCGGAGCGGGTGACAGCCGGCCTCCGGCGCGTGGTCCCCGACCTGGCGGTGGAGGCACTGCCGGTGGCCGACGGCGGCGACGGCACGGTCGCCGCGGCGGTGGCGGCCGGATTCGAACGCCGTGAGGTACGGGTCACCGGGCCGCGCGGCGAGTCCCTCACCGCGGCGTACGCCCTCCGCGACGGCACCGCCGTCGTCGAGATGGCCGAGGCCTCGGGCCTCCAGCACCTGCCGGCGGGTGTCTTCGCGCCCCTGACCGCCACGACGTACGGCTCCGGGGAACTGCTGCGCGCCGCGCTCGACGCGGGCGCGCGCACGATCGTCTTCGGCGTCGGCGGCAGCGCGACCACCGACGGCGGGGCCGGAATGCTCGCCGCGCTCGGCGCCCGCTTCCTCGACGCGTCCGGCGGACCGGTGGCCCCCGGCGGCGCCGGCCTGCGCGACCTCGCGACCGCCGACCTGTCCGGGCTCGACACCCGCTTCAAGGACGTCGACCTCGTCCTCGCCAGCGACGTCGACAACCCGCTGACCGGGCCCAAGGGCGCCCCGGCCGTCTACGGCCCCCAGAAGGGCGCGACCCCGGAGGACGTCGCCACCCTCGACGAGGCGCTCGCGCACTACGCGTCCGTCCTCGGCCCCGAGCAGGCGGACTCGCCCGGCGCGGGTGCGGCGGGCGGCATCGGCTACGGCGCGCTGGTCGCGCTCGGCGCGAGCTTCCGGCCCGGCATCGAGGTGATGCTCGACGTGCTGGGCTTCGCCCCGGCCCTGTCGAGGGCCACCCTCGTCATCACCGGCGAGGGCTCCCTCGACGAGCAGACCCTGCATGGCAAGGCCCCGGCGGGCGTCGCGGCGGCGGCCCGCGCACGCGGCATCGAGGTCGTCGCCGTCTGCGGCCGCCTGACCCTCCCCCCGGAGGCCCTGGGCCGCGCAGGCATCCGCCGCGCCTACGCCCTCACGGCCCTGGAGCCGGACCCGGAGCGCTGCATGGCCGAAGCGGGTCCGCTGCTGGAACGGGCGGCAGAGTCGATCGCGCACGACTTCCTGCGCTGACGGTCGGGGCCCGGTTGTCCGGGTGCGCTGTCGGGTGCGGGGTCCGGTTGTCCCGGTGCGTTGCCCGGGAGTGGCCCGTTGCCCCGTCTGACGCCCGGGTGCGCTGCCGGGCGGGGCCTGGGGACTTGGGCGCGACCCGGTTCGCTTGACGCCCGGGTGCGGTTCCGGGGGGTCCGGTTGTCCCGGCTGCGCGTCGGGGCGCGGCCCGGTCGCCCGGGTGCGGTGCCGGACACGGCCCGGTCCGTTTCGCTTGGCGTCCGGGTGCGCTGCCGGGCGTGGCCCGGTTGTCCCGGCTGCGCTGTCGGGGCGCGGCCCGGTCCGGGTGCGCTGTCGGGCGTGGCCTGGTCGTTGCCGTGTGGCGTCCGGGTGCCGCTCCGGGGGCATGTCCGGGACTGCTTTCCCGTACTTGCCTCGCCTTAACTCACGATGCCTTACGTCCCGAACACGCCCCCTGCGCGTCCCTTTCCCCCGGCCAACGGCTTCGCTCCCCCCGGTGGGCCACCACACCGACCGCAGCACAGCGGGCGACCGCTCTCTCTCGGTGGACCGGCACCCGCGCTCCATTCCGCCCCAGGTGGTCAGCCGCACCGCCCACAGGCGCCCGTTCCCCCTGGGCAAGCCCGCCCCGGCCGTGGGGACGGCCACCGGCCCTACGGTCCCGCGACCGGCGGGAGGGGGCGGGGTCGTAGGAGGGGGTGAGCGGACGTAAAGCGTCGTTCGATAGGGCGGGGCGAGTACGGGAAAGCAGTCCGCGATCCCCCCTCCGGAGGCCCCGCCCCCGCACCCACCCCCGGCAGGGGCACGGGCACCCCGAGAACGCCGCGCAAGCGCGGCCAACGCCACGCCCCCCGACCGGGCCCAGCACGGGACCCCCGGACCGGGAACAGGGGCGCCCCCTGACCGGGCCAAGCACGAGCGCGCTGCGGCCCCCGCGCCGCATTCGCGGCCCCCGCGCCGCATTCGCGGCCCCCGCGCCGCATTCGCGGCCCCCGCGCCGCATTCGCGGCCCCCGGGCCGCCCACGCGGCCACGTTGTGCTCGCGCACAACCCGCGCCTCGCGCTGCTGGTCAGATGCAGCGCCTGGGGCCGGAGGCATCGACCCCACGTCCGCCCGGTGGTGGTGTTGGGCCCGACAGGCGAGCCGTTCGGAGGCGAGCCGGACAAGGGGTTGCGTATGGCCGCCGCGCTGGAGGTGCGGGCGCTGTCCGTGGGGTACGGGCCCGTACGGGCGTTGCGGGACGTGTCCGTGGAAGTGCCCGACGGCGCCGTCGTCGCCGTGCTCGGCGGCAACGGCGCCGGCAAGTCGACTCTGCTGAGGGCGGTGTCCCGCACCCTGCCGTTCCAGCGCGGGCAGGCCACCGCCGGAAGCATCCGGTTCGAGGGCCGCCCGCTGGACGGTCTCAGCCCGGCCCGCGTCGTCGCCGCCGGGGTGGTGCAGGTCCCCGAGGGTCGGCAGGTCTTCGCCCGTATGACGGTGGCGGACAATTTGCGGGCGGGCGCGCTCGGCGTGCGTGGTGGGCGGCGCGAGGCCGCAGCCGCGCTCGCCCGGGTGCACGAACTGTTTCCCGTGCTGGCCGACCGCGCCCGTCAGAAGGCCGGTCTCCTGTCCGGCGGCGAGCAGCAGATGCTCGCCATGGGGCGGGCGTTGATGGCGAGGCCCAGGCTGCTGCTCCTCGACGAGCCGTCGCTCGGTCTCGCGCCGCTGATGGCGGCGCGGATCGCGGAGACGGTCCAGGAGATCAACGCGGCCGGTACGTCCGTCCTGCTCGTCGAGCAGAACGCGGCGATCGCCCTGCACCTGGCGTCCGCCGCGTACGTCCTGGATGTCGGCGAGGTCGCGCTCGAGGGCCCGGCCGACGAACTCGCCGCCTCCGACGAGGTGCGGCGCCGCTATCTCGGCGTCGTCGACGAAACCGCCGCAGAGGACGCCGGACGGGCGGAGCATGTCGCGCCCGCCCTGCGGAGGTGGTCAGCATGAGCGCGAAAGCGACCACCACCGCGAACAACGCACCGCTCGTCGTCGAGGAGGTCACAGTCCGCTTCGCCGGCCTCACCGCTCTCGACGGTGTGTCGTTCACCGTCGAGCCGGGCAGTGTCCACGCCGTCATCGGGCCGAACGGCGCCGGCAAGTCCACCACGTTCAACGTGCTCTCCGGTGTTTACCGGGCGACGGAAGGCAGCGTCCGTTTCGGCGACGACGAGCTCACCGGGCTGCCGCCGCACCGCATCGCGGCTCTCGGCGTGGCCCGCACGTTCCAGAACCTCGCCCTGCCGCCCCACGCCACGGTCGCCGACAGCCTGCTCCTCGGCCGGCACCGGCTCACTCGGGCCGGGTTCGTGGCGGCGGGGCTGCGGCTCCCGTCGGCGATCCGCGAGGAGCGCAGGCACCGTGAACGGATCGTGGAAATAGCCGATTTTGTCGGGCTCGCAGGCGACCTGGACCGGCCCGCCGGTCAACTCCCCTACGGAAAACAGAAGCTCGTCGAGCTGGCCCGCGCCTTGTGCATGGAACCGCGGATCCTGCTCCTCGACGAGCCCGTCGCGGGCATGACCGCCGACGAACGCCGGCAGACCGCCGCCGTCGTCGCGGGCGTACGGGACAGCCTCGGCATATCCATCGTGCTCGTAGAACATGACATGGGGGTGGTGATGCGGCTCGCGGACGCCGTGACCGTGCTCGACTTCGGGCGCCGTATCGCGGGCGGCACGCCCGCCCAGGTGCAGAGCGACCCGGCGGTCGTGCAGGCGTACCTCGGTACGGAGGCCACGCCATGACCACCTTCACCGAACTGCTCCTCGGCGGGCTCTCCATCGGCTCGGTGTACGCCCTGATCGCTCTCGGGTTCGTCGTCATCTTCAAGGCGACGGAGGTCGTCAACTTCGCCCATGCCTCGCTGCTCCTCGCGGGCGGCTACATCACCGCCGTTCTCCACGACGACCTCGGCTTCTGGCCGGCGCTCGCCGTCGGCATCGCCGGCGCGGCGGTGGTCGGCTCTGCCGTCGACTTCCTGGTCATGCGCCGCTACCGCGGCTCCGACCACAGCGTGCTCGCCATCGTCACCATCGGCGTCGACATCCTCCTCACCACCGAACTGACGCGTCTGATCGGCACGGACGTGCTGGCGCTCGGCGACCCGTGGGGCGACCGGGTCGTGAACCTCGGCGAGATCACGATCGCGCAGACCCGTATCGCGGCCTTCGTTGCCGCGGCGCTGCTCATCACGGCGTTCCTGCTCGCGTTCCGCTACACCTCGTGGGGCGTGGCGATGCGAGCGGCGGCCGAGAACCCACAGACGGCCGCGCTGATGGGAGTGCGCCTGGGCCGGGTGTCGCTGGCCGCCTGGGCGGTCGCCGGGGCGCTCGCCGCGGTCGCGGCGCTGTTCCTCACGGTCTTCCCGACACCCGGTCTTGAGCGGGCCACATCACTCGCGGCTCTCAAGGCCTTCCCCGCCGCGATCCTGGGCGGGCTGGACTCGACGACGGGGGCGCTGGCAGGCGGCCTGATCGTCGGGGTGACGGAGTCGTTCGCGACGGGCTACCAGAGCGAACTGACCTTCCTGGGCGGAGGGATCGGGGATCTCGCCCCCTATCTGGTGATGCTGCTCGTGCTGTTGGCGAGGCCGGCCGGACTCTTCGGAACGAAGGAGCTCGCCCGTGTCTGACACCTACCGCCCGGCCCCGGCGTCGGAGGCCGATCCCACGCCCGTTCCCGGCGCAGGCACCGGCCGGACGGCCGACTCCGAAACCCCCGAGCCGACGGCGCCACCCGCCGCCGAGCACCCGACGGCCGAGCCGCCGAAGCCCCCGGCGGCCGCGCGGCCGGCATGGCGCAGGCCCCGCCCGCGGGCGTACGCCTGGACCGCTCTGTCGCTTCTCCTGCTCGCACTGCCCTTCTACCTCGACCGATTCTGGCTGCAGGCCGGCCTGTTCGCCATGGCGGCGGCCATCGGCGCCATCGGGATCAACCTGCTCACCGGCGCGACGGGGCAGCTGTCCATGGGGCACGCCTTCTTCCTGGCCGTCGGCGCGTACGGCTACTGCGTCCTCGCAGGCGGCAACGACGTCGAGAGCGGCCACCGGCTCGCCGGTCTCGGCCTGCCGACCTGGCTCGCGGCCGTGCTGGCCGTGTGTCTGGCGGGGCTGGCGGGCGGCCTGTTCAGCCCGATCGCCGGCCGGCTGCGCGGGGCGTACCTCGGCATCGCCACCCTCGCCCTGATCTTCGTCGGCCAGCATGTGCTGTTCAACGCCCGTGATCTGACGGGCGGTTTCAACGGCCGGGCCGTGCCCCCGCTCTCCCTCTTCGGGCTGGACTTCGACGACAGCGAGCTCCTCGTCGCAGCAGTCCCCTTCCAGTCCATGGAGAAGCTCTGGTACGCCGCGCTCGTCGCCCTGCTCCTCTGCGGGCTCTTCGCGCGCGGGGTGCTCCGCGGCCGTCCGGGCCGTGCCATGAACGCCCTGCGCGACCACCGGATCGCCGCCGGAGTGATGGGCGTTCCGGTCGCCCGCTACCGGGCCGCCGTCTTCGTACTGTCCTCGATGTACGCGGGCCTCGCGGGCGTTCTGCTCGCCCTGGTCTTCCAGCGCACGGTGCCGGAGTACTTCGGCATGATCCTGTCCCTCGAGTTTCTCGCCATGATCGTCATCGGTGGTCTCGGCTCGGTCGCGGGCGCGGTCGTCGGCGCGATCTTCGTCTCGCTGCTGCCCCAGGTCCTCACCCGCTGGAGCGACACCCTGCCCCTGGTCTCCGCACCGGGTACCGGCGGCGTCTCCCCGGGAGAGGCCTCCCGCTATCTGTACGGCGCGGCGGTCGTCGCGGTCGTGCTGTTCCTGCCCGGCGGTCTCACCCGCCTCGCTCCGTCCCTTCGGGAGAAGAAATGAAGCCAAGAACGTACCCGGCGGTCCTCGCCGTCCTCGCACTGGCGGTGACGGCCGGCTGCAGCTCCAAGGCGACCAGCGGCGGCGGCGACACCAAGGGCGCCGGGGGAGTGAAGACCGGGGAGGGCGTCACCGACAAGGCGATCACCCTGGGCGTGCTGACCGACATGACGGGCGTCTACGCGTCCCTCGGGAAGAGCGTCACACAGGCCCAGCAGCTGTGGGCGAAGCAGACCAACGCCGCGGGCGGCATCTGCGGCCGGCAGATCGAGATGACCGTACGGGACCACGGCTACGACCCGCAGAAGGCCGTCGCCGCCTACACCGAGCTGGAACCGCAGGTGCTCGGCTTCGCGCAGTTCATCGGCTCGCCGTTCGTCGCCGCCGTCAAGCAGCGCATCGACGGCCAGGACAAGGGGCTGGTGCTGCCCCAGGCCTGGTCGGCCAACCTGCTGGGCAGCCCGTACGTCCGCGTCGTCGGCGCGACGTACGACATCGAGACGATCAACGCCGTCGACTACCTCCTCGCCGAGAAGCGCATCGCCAAGGGCGACAAGATCGGTCACGTCTACTTCGAGGGCGACTACGGCGAGAACGCGCTGGCCGGCTCCACCTACGCGGCCGAGAAGGCGGGCCTCACCGTCGTCGAGCAGAAGATCAAGCCGACGGACAACGACATGTCGGCGCAGGTCGCGGCTCTGAAGAAGGCGGGCGTCAAGGCGATCCTGATCAGCGCGGGGCCCCGGCAGGCGGCGTCCTTGGTGGGTGTGGCGGCGGCAGGCGGTTTCGACGTGCCCGTCGTCGGCAACAACTCGGCGTTCGCGCCGCAGCTGCTGGCGACTCCCGCGGGGCCGGCCCTGATGAAGGACTACTACGTGGCAGCCTCCACGCTGCCCATCGGGGCGCCCGACGCGGGCCCGGCGAAGCTGGCCGAGGACTATGCCGCCACGTACCCGAAGGACGGCCTCGACAATGGTGTGGTCGCCGGGTACACGGCGGCGACCGTGTTCGGCGAGGCGCTGAGGAAGGCGTGCGCGGAGAAGGACCTGACGCGGGAGGGCGTCGACAAGGCGCTACTGACGCTGAACGAGTACAAGAGCGACTTCGGCATCACGCACGACTTCTCCGACCCGGCGGCACCGTCGACCCGCCACAGCCTGATCATGAAGCCGGACAAGTCCGTCCCTGGCGGTCTGAAGGTCGTCCGTCCTGCGACGGCCTCGGAGGCGGCGGAGTCCTACCAGCCGCCGGCCGGCTGACGCTCAGCCCTGTCCACCCCCGCCCCCGGCGCACCGCGTCGGGGGCGCGGTGTCTTCCGGGCCCGGCCTGCGGTCCCGCACGGTGCCGAAGTCGCTACGCTCTGCCGCATGGTGCATGTACTGGGCAGCAGGGTGCTGCTGAGCCCGACCGATCCGCAGCGCTCGCGCGACTTCTACGGCCACGCTCTGGGCCTGGCGGTCTACCGCGAGTTCGGGACCGGCAACGAGCGCGGAACGGTGTACTTCCTCGGCGGTGGCTTCCTCGAACTCTCGGGCCGCTCGGACACCCCGCCCTCGCCGTCTGTGCGGCTGTGGCTTCAGGTTCCCGACGTGCGGGCCGCCCACGACGGACTGCTGGAGCGGGGTGTGGAGGTGCTACGGGCTCCGCAGAAGGAGCCGTGGGGTCTGATCGAGATGTGGATCGCGGACCCGGACGGCGTGCGTATCGCCGTGGTCGAAGTGCCGGAGGACCACCCTCTGCGCCATCGCCCGTGATACGGCCTCGCAGGCAGCCCGGGGCGTGGCCCGGGCCGTCGCGCCCGTGAGGCGGCCGGGTGAAGCCTGGGACGAGAACGCCAGAAGCCGGGGCGTGGCCTGGGCCTCGCCCGTGGGCGCGGCCGGCGCAGGCCCGGGACGGGAAACGGCGAGGGCCCCGGAGTGATCCGGGGCCCTCGCCGTTAACGTCTGCGCGCCGGTGGCGCGCTACGGCGTCTGCGCCGCCCGTGCCTCGCGGCTTTCGCGGCGGTTGCCGCGGAACGTGTTCACGCGACGGGCTGTGGCGAAGAGGGGGATCGTCGCCGCCATCACGATCTGGAGCGCGCAGCCCATCTGCAGCAGCACCTGGCCGCCGGGCGCGTCGAACGCCCACGCCGCCAGCATGCCCATGGCCGCCACGATCCAGCAGAGCACCGCCACCGCGAGGATGCCCCGCGGCTTCGGGTACTCGACCCGGCTCACCATCAGCCACGCGGTACCGACGACCGCCAGCAGTGTCGCCTCGAACGGCAGCTCGAGCAGCACGATCGAGACGACCGTGAGTGCACCGAAGGGGGAGGGCATGCCCTGGAACGTGCCGTCCTTCACGGTGACGCACGAGAAGCGGGCAAGCCGCAGCACCACCGCCAACAGCACAACGATCGCGCCCACCGCCGCGACCCGCTCATGCGCGTCACTCGCGACCATGCCGTACACGAGCACGAAGTACGCGGGTGCCAGACCGAAGCTGATCAGATCGGAGAGATTGTCCAGCTCCGCACCCATCGGTGACGACCGCAGCTTGCGGGCGACGAGGCCGTCGAACAGGTCGAAGACGGCCGCGCACAGCATCAGTATCACGGCCGTGGCCGCGCTGTTGCGGGCCATGCCCGACTCGTCGCCCGAGAGGTGCGGGATGAGGATTCCGGTGGTGGTGAAGTACACCGCCATGAATCCGCAGGTGGCGTTACCGAGAGTGAGGGTGTCCGCTATCGACAGCCGCAGCGACAGCGGCATCTCCTCCGCGTCGTCCTCGTCGGACTCCGCCCAGGTGGACGCCTGTGTGTCGGGATCAATCACGGTCAATGCGAGTCACCCCCGCGGTAGTGGTCTGTCCGACCTCGACGGCGACGTCCACACCTTCCGGAAGGTAGATGTCGACGCGCGAGCCGAAGCGGATCAGACCGATGCGCTCGCCCTGCTCGACCTTGGTGCCCTGAGGGATGTAGGGCACGATGCGCCGCGCGACGGCGCCGGCGATCTGCACCATTTCGATGTCGCCGAGTTCGGTGTCGAAGTGCCAGACAACGCGTTCGTTGTTCTCGCTCTCCTTGTTGAACGCGGGTACGAAACCGCCCGGGATGTGCTCGACCGACGTCACGGTGCCGGCCAGCGGCGCGCGGTTGACGTGGACGTTGAGCGGGCTCATGAAGATCGCGACGCGGGTGCGTCCGTCCTTCCACGGCATGATGCTCTGCACCACACCGTCGGCGGGCGAGATGACCCGCCCCTGAGCGATCTCGCGCTCGGGGTCGCGGAAGAACCACAGCATGCCCGCCGCGAGCGCGGTGGTGGGCACGGCGATGGCCGCGGCGCGCCGCGAGCGGCGGGCGCGGACCAGGCTGAGTGCAGCGGTGGCGACGGTCGGCAGAAGCCACGGCGATGCTCCGCGCGCGATGCTGACGCGGCCGCGAGGTGCAGAGGTTTGGCTGTGGGGCATGGATGACCTTCGTAGCGGATGATGCCGCGCTGGCAACAGGGGGACGGCGGCTTTCAAGCGATCGTATCGGTTACGACCCGCAACTGGGAAAGCCGGCAGCCGAGTCGGAGGCCGGAAGATGATGACAGGGTGTGATCATCTTCCGGCCTCAACCGACTCAAAAGCGACAATCAACCCTGAAGTCGGTACTCCTCGAGGAGCCGACGACCAATGATCATTTTCTGGATCTCGGCGGTACCCTCGCCGATCAGCAGCATCGGGGCCTCGCGGTAGAGGCGCTCGATCTCGTACTCCTTGGAGAAGCCGTAGCCGCCGTGGATACGGAAGGCGTCCTCGACGACTTCCTTGCAGTACTCGGAGGCGAGGTACTTCGCCATCCCTGCCTCCAGGTCGTTTCGTTCCCCGGAGTCCTTTTTGCGAGCTGCGTTGACCATCATCGCATGCGCGGCCTCGACCTTGGTGGCCATCTCGGCCAGCTTGAACGAAATGGCCTGGTGCTGGGCGATCGGCTTGCCGAAAGTGTGACGCTGCTGGGCATATGACACGCCCAGTTCGAAGGCACGCTGCGCGACACCGCAGCCACGGGCCGCGACGTTCACACGGCCGACCTCGACGCCGTCCATCATTTGGTAAAACCCTCGGCCGGTGGTTCCGCCGAGCACCCGATTGGCCGGAATGCGCAGTCCGTCCATGATGAGTTCGGTCGTGTCGACGCCCTTGTAACCCATCTTGTCGATCTTCCCGGGAATGGTGAGACCGGGACGGACCTCACCGAAGCCGGGCTTCTTCTCGACCAGGAAGGTCGTCATCGACTTGTGCGGGGCGGTGCCCTCGGGGTGTCCTTCGTCACTCCGGCACAGGACGGCGACCAGAGTGGACGTGCCACCGTTCGTCAGCCACATCTTCTGGCCGTTCAGGACGTACTCGTCGCCGTCCTTCACACCCTTGGACGTGATGGCCGACACGTCCGAGCCGAGACCCGGCTCCGACATCGAGAACGCGCCACGCACCTCGCCCAGCGCCATCCGCGGCAGGAAGGTGTCCTTCTGCTCCTGCGTGCCGTGCTGCTTGAGCATGTACGCCACGATGAAGTGCGTGTTGATGATGCCCGAGACGGACATCCAGCCACGGGCGATCTCCTCGACGCACAGCGCGTACGTGAGAAGGGACTCACCCAGGCCGCCGTACTCCTCCGGGATCATCAGGCCGAACAGGCCGAGTTCCTTGAGGCCGTCGACGATCTGCTGCGGGTACTCGTCCTTGTGCTCCAGCTGGGTGGCGACAGGGATGATCTCCTTGTCGACGAAGTCCCGGACGGTGGACAGAATCTCCTGCTGGACGTCGGTGAGACCAGCGGTCTGGGCGAGTCGGGCCATGACTACTTCTCCTGCGCCTTCAGCTCCGGGCGGCCGGGCTGCTCGCCGCCGCGCTCCTTGATGTACGTCTCGGTCGGGACCATCACCTTGCGCCGGAAGACGCAGACGAGCGTGCCGTCCTGCTTGTAGCCCTTGGTCTCGACGTAGACGATCCCTCGGTCCGCCTTGGACCTCGACGGCGTCTTGTCGAGGACGGTCGTCTCGCCGTAGATGGTGTCGCCGTGGAAGGTCGGCGCCACGTGCCGCAGCGACTCGATCTCCAGGTTGGCGATGGCCTTGCCAGAGACGTCCGGCACGGACATACCGAGCAGCAGCGAGTAGATGTAGTTGCCGACGACGACGTTCCTGCCGAAGTCCGTCGTCTTCTCCGCATAGTTCGTGTCCATGTGGAGGGGGTGGTGGTTCATCGTCAGGAGACAGAAGAGGTGGTCGTCGTACTCGGTGACCGTCTTCCCGGGCCAGTGCTTGTAGACGGCCCCGACCTCGAACTCCTCGTAGGTGCGTCCGAACTGCATGTGGCTCAGGCCTCCGGGATCTCGAACTTGCTGGTGCGCTGCATGCCGGCGGCGCGGCCCTTGCCGGAGATGACCAGCGCCATCTTGCGGCTGGCCTCGTCGATCATCTCGTCGCCGAGCATCGCCGAGCCCTTCTTGCCGCCCGCCTCCGACGTGTAGTAGTCGTACGCGTCCAGGATCAGCTCGGCGTGGTCGTAGTCCTCCTGGGAGGGCGAGAAGATCTCGTTGGACGCCTCGACCTGGCCGGGGTGGAGCACCCACTTGCCGTCGAAGCCGAGCGCCGCGGCGCGCCCGGCGACCTCGCGGTAGCCGTCGATGTTGCGGATCTGGAGGTAGGGACCGTCGATCGCCTGGAGGTTGTTGGCGCGGGCGGCCATCAGGATCTTCATCAGGATGTAGTGGTAGGCGTCGGCCGGGTAGCCGGGCGGCTGCTCGCCGACGACCAGGGACTTCATGTTGATGGAGGCCATGAAGTCGGCCGGGCCGAAGATGATGGTCTCCACGCGCGGGGACGCCTGGGCGATGGCGTTCACGTTGTTCAGACCCTGCGCGTTCTCGATCTGCGCCTCGATGCCGATCTTGCCCAGCTCGAAGCCCATCGTCTTCTCGATCTGGGTGAGCAGCAGGTCCAGTGCGACGACCTGCTCGGCGGTCTGCACCTTCGGCAGCATGATGCAGTCGAGGTTCTGGCCGGCGCCCTCGACGACGGTGACGACATCGCGGTAGGTCCACTCGGTGGTCCAGTCGTTGACGCGCACGACCCGCGTCTTGCCCGTCCAGTCGCCCTCGTTGAGGAACTTCACGATGGTGTGCCGGGCCTCCGGCTTGGCCAGCGGCGCGCAGGCGTCCTCGAGGTCCAGGAAGACCTGGTCGGCCGGCAGACCCTGGGCCTTCTCCAGGAAGCGGGGGTTGCTTCCCGGCACCGCGAGACACGAGCGGCGGGGACGAAGCCGGTTCACAGGGTGCACGGGCGTGGTCATGCGGGGACCTCCAGAGGGTCGAGCTTGTTCGCTTTACGGATCTCGTCGACGATACGGCCGATGATCTCCGTGATACCGAAGTCCTTCGGGGTGAATACGGCGGCCACTCCCGCCGCCTTCAGGTCGGCCGCGTCGGCGTTCGGGATGATCCCGCCGACGATCACCGGTATGTCGGCCGCGCCGGCCTCGCGCAGCCGCGCCAGGACGTCCGGCACCAGCTCGGCGTGCGAGCCGGACAGGATCGACAGGCCCACGCAGTGGACGTCCTCCGCGAGGGCGGCGGAGACGATCTGCTCCGGGGTGAGCCGGATGCCCTGGTAGACCACCTCGAACCCGGCGTCGCGGGCCCGTACGGCGATCTGCTCGGCGCCGTTGGAGTGCCCGTCGAGGCCCGGCTTGCCGACCAGCAGCCGCAGCCGGCCGCAGCCCAGCTCGTCGGCGGTGCGCGACACCTTCTCGCGCACGACGGCGAGCGGCGTGCCGGCCTCGGCGGTGACAGCCACCGGGGCGCTGCTGACGCCCGTCGGCGCACGGAACTCGCCGAAGACGTCACGCAGCGCCCAGGCCCACTCGCCGGTCGTGACGCCCGCACGCGCGCACTCGACGGTGGTCGCCATCAGGTTCTCGGTACCCGCCGCGGCCTTCTTCAGGGCTGCGAGGGCTTCTGCGGCACGGGTCTCGTCACGGTCCGCGCGCCACTCGTGGAGCTTCGCCACGACACGGGCCTCGTTGGCGGGATCGACCGTCATGATCGCCGTATCGAGGTCCGCCGTGAGCGGGTTCTCCTCGGTGGTCTCGTAGATGTTGACGCCGACGATCTTCTCGTCGCCCGCCTCGATCCGCGCCCGCCGCTCGGCGTGCGACGAGACCAGCTGCGACTTGAGGTAGCCGGACTCGACGGCCGCCATCGCGCCGCCCATCTCCTGGATCCGGTCGATCTCTGCCAGGCACTCCGTGACGAGCGAGTCGACCTTCGCCTCTATGACGTGCGAGCCCGCGAAGATGTCCTCGTACTCGAGAAGGTCGCTCTCGTGCGCCAGCACTTGCTGGATGCGCAGCGACCACTGCTGGTCCCACGGCCGGGGCAGACCCAGCGCCTCGTTCCAGGCGGGCAGCTGCACGGCACGCGCGCGGGCGTCCTTCGAGAGTGTCACGGCCAGCATCTCGAGGACGATGCGCTGGACGTTGTTCTCCGGCTGGGCCTCGGTCAGCCCCAGGGAGTTGACCTGGACGCCGTAGCGGAAACGGCGCTGCTTCTCGTTCTCGATGCCGTACCGCTCGCGGGTGACCTTGTCCCAGATGCGGCCGAAGGCGCGCATCTTGCACATCTCCTCGACGAAACGGACGCCCGCGTTCACGAAGAACGAGATACGGGCGACCACGTCGCCGAACTTCTCGGCCGGCACCTGGCCCGAGTCGCGGACCGCGTCGAGCACGGCGATCGCGGTGGACATCGCGTACGCGATCTCCTGGACCGGCGTGGCCCCCGCCTCCTGCAGGTGGTAACTGCAGATGTTGATCGGGTTCCACTTGGGGATGTTGGCCACCGTGTACGTGATCATGTCGGTGGTCAGGCGCAGTGAAGGACCGGGCGGGAAGACGTGCGTCCCGCGCGACAGGTACTCCTTGACGATGTCGTTCTGGGTCGTGCCCTGGAGCCTGGTGATGTCCGCACCCTGCTCCTCCGCGACCACCTGGTACAGCGCCAGCAGCCACATGGCGGTGGCGTTGATGGTCATCGAGGTGTTCATCTGCTCCAGGGGGATGTCCTGGAACAGCCGGCGCATGTCGCCCAGATGGGAGACCGGCACGCCGACCCGGCCGACCTCGCCGCGGGCGAGGACGTGGTCGGGGTCGTAACCGGTCTGTGTCGGCAGGTCGAAGGCGACCGACAGTCCCGTCTGGCCCTTGGCGAGGTTGCGCCGGTACAGCTCGTTGGACGCCTCGGCCGTGGAATGGCCGGCATACGTCCGCATGAGCCAGGGCCGGTCCTTCTTACGCTCTGTCATCTACGGACCTCAGACATTCCTGAAGCGGTTGATCGCGTCGAGGTGCTTCTCGCGCATCTCGGGGTCGCGCACGCCGAGGCCTTCCTGGGGCGCCAGCGCGAGGACGCCGACCTTGCCCTGGTGAAGGTTGCGGTGCACGTCGTACGCGGCCTGGCCGGTGTCGTCGAGGGAGTAGACCTTCGAGAGCGTCGGGTGGATCTTGCCCTTGGCGATCAGGCGGTTGGCCTCCCACGCCTCGCGGTAGTTGGCGAAGTGCGAGCCGATGATGCGCTTCAGCGACATCCACAGGTAGCGGTTGTCGTATTCGTGCATGTAGCCCGAGGTCGAGGCGCAGGTGGTGATGGTGCCGCCCTTGCGGGTGACGTAGACGCTCGCGCCGAAGGTCTCGCGGCCCGGGTGCTCGAAGACGATGTCGATGTCCTCGCCGCCGGTGAACTCGCGGATGCGCTTGCCGAAGCGCTTCCACTCCTTCGGGTCCTGGGTCTGCTCGTCCTTCCAGAACTTGTAGCCCTCGGCGCTGCGGTCGATGATCGCCTCCGCGCCCATCTTCCGGCAGATGTCGGCCTTCTGGTCGCTGGAGACCACGCAGATGGGATTGGCGCCGCCGGCCAGCGCGAACTGCGTGGCGTACGAGCCGAGTCCGCCGCTCGCGCCCCAGATCAGGACGTTGTCGCCCTGCTTCATGCCGGCGCCGTTGCGGGAGACCAGCTGGCGGTAGGCGGTGGAGTTGACCAGGCCCGGGGAGGCGGCCTCCTCCCAGCTCAGGTGCTTGGGCTTCGGCATCAGCTGGTTGGACTTGACGAGTGCGATCTCCGCCAGGCCGCCGAAGTTGGTCTCGAAGCCCCAGATCCGCTGCTCGGGGTCGAGCATGGTGTCGTTGTGGCCGTCGGATGACTCGAGCTCGACGGACAGGCAGTGGGCGACCACCTCGTCACCCGGGTTCCAGGCGTTGACGCCGGGGCCGGTGCGCAGGACGACGCCCGCGAGGTCGGAACCGATGACGTGGTACGGCAGGTCGTGGCGCTTGGTGAGCTCGGACAGCCGTCCGTAGCGCTCCAGGAACCCGAAGGTGGAGAGCGGCTCGAAGATCGAGGTCCACACCGAGTTGTAGTTGACCGAGCTGGCCATGACCGCGACGAGGGCCTCGCCGGGGCCGAGCTCCGGCACCGGGACGTCCTCGACGTGGAGGGACTTGCGGGGGTCCTTCTCCCGGGTCGTGAGGCCCTCGAACATGTCGACCTCGTCCTTGTGCACGGTCACCGCGCGGTAGGACTCGGGGATGGTCAGAGCGGCGAAGTCGGCGGACGTGGACTCCGTCGACTGGATCGCGTCCAGGATTTCCTTCACGGTGATGCCTCCGGCGAATGCGATGTCCCCGGCTCGTCGGGACCGAGCGAGGGAGGCGTCCGTCAGGACGCCGAGGGGTACGGCGGTTGGTGCTGCTGCTGTGGAGGTGTTGCCGTCGGTTCGGCGGGTGGTGCTGCTGGCGGCGCTGGTGGGCGCTGAAGGTGCCTGTGACGCAGGCGTCCGGGCGCGCAACGCGATCGTTGCGGGGACAGCCGGCGTACGAATGGTCTCTGCACGCCGGCCGCCCGGACAACATCAACGTATGGCACCCCGTGCCAGGTGACAAGACACTGCGTGCCAAGAATTTCTCTCAGATGAAATTCTCCCGACACATTTGAGCGATGATCGATCGAATGCCGCCCTGAGCAGCAAAAAACGGCCGCCCCGAGGGGGCGGCCGTTACCGTTCGTGTGCCTGTATGAGGTATCGGTGAGGCGGCCCCCGTGGTCCCAGGTACCGCCGAACGGGTGAATCTGCCGGAGGGGCTCAGTTGTCTCTGAGCGCCTGCTCGATGGTGCGCATGACCTCGCTCAGCGGAGCGTCCGTACGGGCCACGGCCACCAGCACCTCGCCGTGGGCGCGGGCCGTCGCTGCGGGCTCCTCGTGCCCCGAGGCTTCGGCCACGACGGCCCCGTGCTTGCGGCCCGCCCCTATGCCCGTGCCGAAGGTGTCGCGCACGATGGCGAACGCGTGGTCCAACTGGGCCTCCACGTCGCCCTGCCCGCCGGCCCGGAGCCAGCGGCGCAGCACATGGTTGTGCGCGGTGACGACCGCGGAGGCCGCCACCTCCGCCAGCAGCGGGTCGTCGTTGCCGTCGTGGTGGTCCCGCTCGTCGAAATGGCCCAGCAGATAGCGCGTGAACAGCCGCTCGTAACGGGCCACCGACGCGATCTCGCGCTCCCGCAGCGTCGGCACCTCGCGGGTCAGCCGGTAGCGCTCGACGGCGACCGCGGGGGAGGAGGCGTACATCCGCATGACCTCCTTGATGCCCCGGCACACCGTGTCCAGAGGGTGCTCGTGGGGGGGAGCGGCGTTCAGCACCGCCTCCGCGCGTACCAGGGTGTCGTCGTGGTCCGGGAAGATCGCCTCTTCCTTGGAGCGGAAGTGACGGAAGAAGGTACGCCGTGCCACGCCCGCCGCGGCCGCGATCTCGTCGACGGTCGTCGCCTCGTAGCCCTTGGTCGCGAACAACTCCATGGCCGCCGCCGCGAGTTCACGGCGCATCTTCAGGCGTTGCGCGGCGGCGCGGGAGCCCGCGGCGCTTTCCGGAGCGTCGATCGTGGCGCCGGAGCGGCCGGGGCGGCGGGAGGGGTCAGCGGGCTGGGGCATGATCTGAACGTACTGCATTCGAGCAGCTGAATGCGCCTGCGGGTCGGGGCTCAGGTCGCCGGACGCCGGGGGCGGGCCGCCCGGACCGAGCAGCCCGCCCCAGCCGGCGTCGACTTCAGCGCCGGGCATATTCGCGGAAGCCGCGACCCGTCTTGCGGCCGAGGCACCCGGCGGCCACCAGGTGCTCCAGCAGCGGTGCCGGAGCGAGGCCCGGGTCGCGGAACTCGCTGTGCAAAACCTTCTCGATCGCGAGGGAGACGTCGAGGCCGACGACGTCGAGCAGTTCGAACGGTCCCATCGGATAGCCGCCGCCCAGCTTCATCGCGGCGTCGATGTCGTCGAGCGTCGCGTAGTGCTCCTCGACCATCTTGATCGCGTTGTTGAGGTACGGGAACAGCAGCGCGTTCACGATGAATCCGGCGCGGTCGCCGCAGTCCACCGGATGCTTCTTGATCTTGGCGGTGACCTCGCGGACCGTGGCGTGCACGTCGTCGGCGGTGAGGACCGTGCGGACCACCTCGACCAGCTTCATCGCCGGGGCCGGGTTGAAGAAGTGCATACCGATGACGTCCTGCGGGCGCGACGTGGCGCGAGCGCAGGCGACGACGGGCAGCGAGGACGTCGTGGTGGCGAGCACCGCGCCCTGCTTGCAGATCTTGTCCAGGGCGGCGAACAACTGCTGCTTGATCTCCAGGTCCTCCGCCACCGCCTCGACAGCCAGGTCGACGTCGGCGAAGGCGTCCAGCGATCCGGCCGGGGCGATCCTGGCGAGCGTCGCCTCGCGGGCCTCCTCCGTCATACGGCCCTTGGACACCGAGCGGGCCAGCGACTTGCCGATCCGGGCCTTGGCCACCTCCGCCTTCTCCGGGCTGCGGGCGGCCAGCACCACGTCGTAACCGGCCTTGGCGAAGACCTCGGCGATGCCGCTCGCCATGGTGCCCGAGCCGGCGACGCCGACCGAGCGGACCTCGCGGCCCCCGGCCGCCTCTGCGGACGCCTGCGGCGTGAGGGCGTCGGGCACCACCTCCGCGGTGCCGGTGGCGGCGTAGGTGTAGAAGCCGCGGCCCGCCTTGCGGCCCGTCAGGCCGGCCTCGCTGAGCTGCTTGAGGATGGGCGCGGGCGCGTGCAGCCGGTCGTGCGACTCCGCGTACATCGCGTCGAGCACGGTGCGGGCGGTGTCGATGCCGATCAGATCGAGCAGCGCGAGCGGTCCCATCGGCAGACCGCAGCCGAGCTTCATCGCGGCGTCGATGTCCTCGCGGGAGGCGTAGCGCGACTCGTACATCGCCGCGGCCTGGTTGAGGTAGCCGAACAGCAGTCCGTCCGCGACGAATCCGGGCCGGTCGCCGACCGCGACGGGTTCCTTGTCGAGTTCGCGGGCGAGCGCGGTGACGGCCTCGACGGCCGCCGGGGCAGTCAGCACGCAGGAGACGACCTCGACGAGCTTCATCGCCGGCGCCGGGTTGAAGAAGTGCAGACCGAGCACGCGCTCCGGGTGCTCCGAGTCGGCGGCGAGCCGCGTCACGGAGAGGGCGTTGGTGCCGGTGGCGATGATCGCCTCCGGGCGGACGATCGAGTCGAGCGCGCGGAAGACCTGCTGCTTCGCCTCGTACGACTCGGGCACGACCTCGATGACCAGGTCGGCCTCGGCGGCCGCCTGCAGGTCGGAGAAGGTGCGGAAGCGGGCGAGGATGTTGCGGCGCTCCTCCTCGGTGATCCGCTCGCGCTGCACGGCGCGGGCGGTGGAGGCCTCGAGGGCGACGACAGCGGTGCGGGCCGCGGCGTCGCTGACGTCGATGCCGATGACCTCACGGCCGGCGCGGGCGAGGACCTCGGCGATGCCGGTGCCCATGGTGCCGAGGCCGACGACGGCAATGGTGTGGAGAGGGGTGTCCATCAGGGGACTCCAGGGTGAGTGACGACTGATGAGGAGCGCGCGCGGGGCGGAATGGAGGGCCGAATGCGCGCGGGCCGGACGCCCCGAGGGCGTGCGGCGCGCGAGAACCGCGTGTCGTGGTGCTGGGCCGACGGGCCTGTCCCGGGCCACGCCGTACTTCGTGCTTCGCGCCCCGAGAACCTCGAAGGCGCCGAAAGCCGAACCGACAACCTCTCGGCGGCTGCGTCACCAGGCCACCGGGAGTCGCGGGGGTAACCCGCTCACCTGAGGTTAACTCGTGGGTAACGAGCGCGCCAGCCCCGGAGTGATGTGATCTGGATCGCCCGACCGGCGCCGCGGGACGGTAATCCGCCGATACCCTGCCTGTATGGACGAGGAGTTACGCTCGCTCGCGAGTCGGCTGCGGGACGAATCGGGCGGCGGCCCGGCGTACGAGCGCCTGCTGGTCACCGCCGACCACGACGAACTCGCCGCGGTCCTCACCGAGGACCAACGCCCGCTGTGGGCCCGTGAGATCGCCGCGTTCCGCCTCGGCTGCGCCGGCGACCGCCGCGCCTTCGAGTCCCTGGTCCTGCTCCTCAACCACCGCGACCCGGAGCGCTGCGTCTCCGCCGCGCACGCCCTGCTCCTGCTCGCCGACCCCCGCACCCCCCGCGCGGCCGCGGCCCTCGCCACCAACGAACTCCGCGTCGCCTACGCCCTGACCCCGGTCCGCCTCCTGACCCGTCTGCGGGCCCCGGAGTCCGCCCCCGCCCTGATCACCGTCCTCCGCCGCCGCCTCACCCCCGGCGACCCCCACTGGCGCGTGGCCCTGGCCTGTGTGGAGGGCCTCGGCGCACTGGGCGACACACGCGCGGCCGACGTCCTGCGCGCGTCCCTCCCGCACCCCCGCCTGACAGCGGCGTCCGCGGCGGCCCTGGCCCGACTGGACTGCTGAGCCCGGCCGACGGTCACGCGGATCCCGGGGTTCCGCCGTCGCGGCCCGGCGACGGCGCACGACCGCAGATCCGGCCGAGCGCGGCCCGAACCAGAGGCACGTCGATCGCGGGGACGGCGAACTCCCGGGGTTGTCCTCCCGCGCTCACGGCGAGCAGGCTGAAGAGGTCCCGCTCGATGTTCCTTCGACGGCGTACGGCGTGGGCAGAGCGAAGCCGCTCCCCCGGCGAGGACGCCGGACGGGTTCCACACGGCGGGTGCGTCCGTGCCGAGCCGGAGGACGAGCATGCCCTGCCGGAAGCGGGACCCGGTCCGCAGGAACGCGCTCACAGCCACGCCCTCACCTGTCTCGAACGCCCCCGCATCGGCGGCAGCGCGCTCGGGCGCGGAATCTCGCAGTGCCTCCCCCAGCCGGGAAGGGTGGGCGACGAGGTCGCCGAAGGTGAGTGTGCCGGCGGCCCGGCGGACTTGTTCAGCCATCGATGGCTCCCGTGCCGTGACGCATTCCGCGGTGCCGAACCTCTCGCCCTGCGAGGACGGGACAGCGCGACCGTCGCCACCCGCCGTGGTGCGCATCGGTCCATTTTCGCTCAGAGCAAGGTCAATTGGGTCGGCTCCGGCGGCGCGGGGGTGGGCTCGGGAGCAATGGGCGGATGGCGGTGGTCGCCGCGGTCGGAGGGGCCGATGCCGAACTCGGTGGCCAGTTCGTGCACATGGCGGGTGATCCTGCGCTGGTACCACTTGGGGGCGTAGGCGCCCTCCGCGTACAGCCGCTCGTACCGTGCCACCAGGTACGGGTGGTGTTCGCGCAGCCACGCCATGAACCACTCGCGGGCGCCGGGCCGCAGATGCAGGACGAGCGGGGTGACGGACGTGGCGCCCGCCGCGGCGATGGCGCGGACGGTCGCGCGCAACTGGTCCGGGCTGTCGCCGAGGAAGGGGATCACGGGGGCCATCAAAACGCCGCAGCCGATGCCGTGTTCGGTGAGGGTGCGGACCACGTCCAGGCGCCGCTCGGGGGAGGGGGTGCCCGGTTCGACCGTGCGCCACAGCTCGCGGTCGGTGAAGCCGACGGAGACCGATATGCCGACCTCGGTGACCTCTGCGGCCTGCCGCAGCAGATCCAGGTCGCGCAGGATCAGCGTGCCCTTGGTCAGGATCGAGAACGGATTGGCGTGATCCCGCAGGGCCGAGATGATGCCCGGCATCAGCCGGTACCTGCCCTCCGCCCGCTGGTAGCAGTCGACGTTCGTGCCCATGGCGACGTGCGCGCCCTGCCACTGCCGGGAGGCCAGCTGCCGGCGCAGCAGTTCGGGGGCGTTGACCTTGACGACGATCTGGGAGTCGAAGCCGAGGCCGGTGTCGAGGTCCAGATAGCTGTGGGTCTTGCGGGCGAAGCAGTAGACGCAGGCATGCGTACAGCCCCGGTAGGGATTGACCGTCCATTCGAACGGCATCCGTGACGCGCCCGGCACCCGGTTCAGGATCGAGCGGGCGCGGACCTCGTAGAAGGTGATGCCCCTGAACTCGGGTGTGTCGAACGTCCGCGTAGTGACCGCCGAGGTGCCGAACAGGGCGGTCGCCCCGCTTGTGGCAGGGCTGTCGACCAGATTGTCCCAGCGCATGGGGTGCCTCCTCGCTGCCGTGTCCCCAGAATAGAACATCTGTTCCCTTGATCGCCGCAACCCCGATTTTGGGGGCCGCGCCCGAGGTGGTTGGCTGGGCCCATTCCCGTCGGAGCGAGTGCTGGAGGAACAGGAATGGCGCAGGTCGAAGCCACCACGGAGCGAATCGTCGCGGCGAACGCGGAAACGGTGTTCGACGCCGTGGCCGACTACGAGGGCACCCGCGCGAAGCTCCTGCCCGAGCACTTCAGCGAGTACGAGGTCCGCGAGGGCGGCGACGGCGAGGGCACTCTCGTCCACTGGAAGCTCCAGGCCACCAGCAAGCGGGTCCGCGACTGTCTGCTCGAGGTCACGGAGCCGACCGACGGGCGGCTGGTGGAGAAGGACCGCAACTCCTCGATGGTCACCACCTGGACCGTCACCCCGGCCGGCGAGGGCAAGTGCAAGGTCGTCGTCAACACCGTCTGGAACGGCGCGGGCGGCATCGGCGGCTTCTTCGAGAAGACTTTCGCCCCCAAGGGCCTCGGTCGGATCTACGACGCGGTGCTCGCCAACCTGGCTGCTCACGTGGAGAAGTAACCTCACCGGTTCGAGTGGTCTTTTCCGTGGACACGCGGCGCGCCCGGCGCGCGCCGCGTCGCGGGAAAGCCCCTGATGAGCGCCGCAAGTGCGCCCCCTGTGAGGCCTGTTGAGGCCGCACCGGCAGCCTCCCGGACAACCGCCCGACTTGCTCCCTCTTCGCGCCCAATGCGAAGAATGACGCCGCGCAGCGCGACGAGGGGAGCAGACACGTGGGCGGCATCACCTTGGTGAAGGACGAGCAGGCCGCACCGGTCCCCGCCGGTCCGGCGGACCCGCCTCCGCCCGTCGCCGGGGCGGCCCCTGCCCCGCTCAGCCCGCGCCGCGTACGGCTCGTCTTCATGGGGCTGATGCTCGCGCTGCTGCTCGCCGCGCTCGAGCAGATGATCGTCGCCACCGCGCTGCCGAAGATCGTCGGGGAGCTCCAGGGCCTGGACCGGATGCCCTGGGCGATCACCGCCTATCTGCTCACCGCCACCATCGGCCTGCCGGTCTACGGCAAACTCGGTGATCTCTACGGCCGCAAGGGCGTCTTCCAGTTCGCCATCGTCGTCTTCGTCGTCGGCTCAGCCCTCGCCGGCTGGTCGCGCACCATGAACGAACTCATCGCGTTCCGCGCCGTCCAGGGTGTCGGCGCCGGCGGGCTCATGATCGGCGTCCAGGCGATCATCGCGGACATCGTCCCGCCCCGGGAACGCGGCCGGTTCATGGGACTGATCGGCGCCGCCTTCGGTCTCGCCTCCGTCGCGGGCCCCCTGCTCGGCGGCTTCTTCACCGACCACGCCTCCTGGCGCTGGTGCTTCTACTTCAACGTCCCGTTCGGGCTCGTCACCCTGCTCGTGGTCAGCGTCGTGCTGAAGCTCCCCAAGCCCGAGGTCCGGGGCCGGCTCGACGTCCTCGGTGCGCTGTTCCTCGCCGCCGGCTCCACCTGCCTGGTCCTGCTGACCAGTTGGGGCGGCACGGAGTACGAGTGGGACTCGCGCGTGATCATCGGCCTGGGCGTGGGAGCGGCGGCCAGTACCGTGCTGTTCCTGGTCGTGGAGCGCTTCGCACCCGAACCGGTCATCCCACTGCGCCTGTTCCGCGACTCGGTCTTCAACATCACCTCCCTCGTCGGCGCGGTCGTCGGCGTCGCCCTCTTCGGTGCCGCGAGCTACCTGCCGACCTACCTCCAGATGGTCGACGGGGCCAGCGCCACGGAGTCGGGCCTGCTGATGCTCCCGATGATGGGCGGCATCGTGGCCGCCTCGATCGTCTCCGGCCAGCTCATCAGCCGCACCGGCCGCTACAAGGTGTACCCGGCACTCGGCTGCGCGATCTCCGCCGTCGGCATGTGGCTGCTGTCCCGGCTCGAGGTGGACACCCCGCGCCTGGAGTACAGCATCTGGCAGGCCGTGCTGGGCGTGGGCATCGGACTGGTGATGCCGGTGCTGATCCTCGCCGTGCAGAACGCCGTGCCGCCCGCCGACCTCGGCACCGCCACCAGCGCCAACAACTACTTCCGGCAGATCGGCGGCAGCGTCGGCGCCGCCGTCTTCGGCACGCTCTTCGCCGACCGGCTCACCGACGCGCTCGCCGACCGCCTTCCGTCCGGCACCGGCCTGCCCGACCCCGCCTCCATCACTCCGCAGCTGGTGCACGCCATGCCGCCCGCCGTGCGCGACGGGTACGTCCAGGCCTACGCCGACGCCATGCCGCGGATCTTCCTGTACCTCGTGCCGGTGCTGGTGCTCGGCCTGCTCATCGCCTTCTTCCTCAAGGAGAAACCGCTGGTGTCCCACAACGCGTCCGCCGAGTCCACCGCAGTGCCGCACGCCCGCACCGCCCCGTCCCCCGTGCAGGCCGCCTCCCGACCCGCCGTGCCGTACCTCGCCGGGGTGCCCGTCTGCGGCACCGTCCAGCACCACGACGGCAGCAGCGTTCCCCGCGCCGCCCTCACCCTCATCGACGTGCAGGGCACCCAGATCGGCCGCGGCGCGAGCGGCGAGGACGGCCGCTACGCGCTGAGCGTCCCCGGGCCGGGGTCGTACGTGATGATCGCGGCCGCAGGAGGCCACCAGCCGCAGGCCGTCACCGTCACCGTCGGCGAGCGCCCCGTCGAGATGGATGTCGTCCTCGGTGGGGCGGGACGGCTGGCCGGCGTGGTCGTCACGGCGGACGGCAGCCCGGTACGGGACGCTGCCGTCACCCTCACCGACGTACGCGGCGAGGTCGTGGCCACCACCCGCAGCGGGCGGGAGGGCGGCTACGTGATCTCGGAGCTCGTCGCGGGGGAGTACACCCTCGCCGCGAGTGCTCCCGCCTTCCGGCCCGCCGCGCATCCCGTGAGTGTCCAGCCGTCCCGTGAGACCCGGCAGGACATCGAGCTGGCCGGGGGGGCCGTACTGCGCGGCACCGTGCGGGCCGGGGACGGGCGGCCGGTCGACGACGCACGCGTCACGCTGCTGGACGCGGCCGGCAATGTCGTCGACACCCTCACCACCGGGCCGGACGGAACGTTCCGCTTCGTGGACCTGTCCTCCGGCGAGTACACGGTCATCGCGTCCGGCTACCCACCGGTCGCGACCGTGCTCCAGGTCGCCGGCGGCGGGCGGACGGAGCGCGACCTCCAGCTCGGGCACGCCGACTGACCCCGGAGGGCAGGTGGCAGGGTTCGAACTTCCCCTCGCGCTGCCTTCGGACCGGAACGGGCGGTGAACGTATGCGCCGTGGTCCTTGTGGTGACAGAAGGCCGGCGGTAGACCGACCTTGACGTCCGGTCGTGCCTGGGAAGCCTTCTGGAGGGACACCGGCGACGAACCGGGGGAGGTTCTCTGGGACGCCGCGCCGGCGCTGACCGCAGGTGTGCACCTTGCGCTCTTCGAACCGCACATGACGGATCCGGCCCTGACCCTCGTCGACCTCGGCTGCGGCAACGGCACCCAGACCCTGTTCCTCGGCGACCGCTTCACGTCGGTGCTCGGCGTCGACCTGTCGGCCGCCGCGATCGAGCACGCCCGACGGCAGGACAAGGCGGGCGAGGCCCGGTTCCGTGAGCTCGACGCCACCGACGAGGCCCTGGTGGCCCAGCTGCACGCCGAACTGGGCGAGGCCAACGTCTACATGCGCGGGGTGCTGCATCAATGCGCCCCCGAGGACCGGCAGGCGCTGGCCGACTCCGTCGCCGAACTCGTCGGCCTGCGGGGCCGTGCGTTCGTCGTCGAGCTGTCGGAGGCGGCCGGCCGGCAGCTGATGGAGCTGGCCCACCGCCCCATGGGCCCGCCGCCGAAACTCCGGCCCGTCCTCGAGCACGACATCGTGCCCGGTGCGGTGGCCGACGCCGAGTTGCCCGAGTTCTTCCGCACGGCCGGGCTCACCGTCCTCGCGAGCGGCGATCTGCCGCTGACCACCACCGAGTACGCACCGTCCGGCGAGCGGATCGAGTTGCCCTCCAAGTGGCTTGTTCTGGGCCGCAGTTGAGTTGTTCACGGTGAGTTGGCCGAGCCGTACTCGTACGGACATCCGGGCGCGCAAGACTGTTACGGACGCGTATGGCAGTTCCACGAGGTGACGCGGGGGACAAGGGGGAGCGCGCGTGGCTGTGGGGGAGAGACAGGTCGCGGCGGAACCGCGACTCACCGTCAGACGTGAGTCGCGCTCGTCATGGTCGCGTCGCGGATTCCTGGTCGTCGTCCTGCCGCTGCTCGCGGCCGTGCTGGCCGGGGTGGGTGTGCTGACCGTCTCGGGGAACATCCTGCTGCCCTTCCAGGGGGTCATCACCCTCGAAGGGAAGATGGCGTCCAAGCGGGACTTCTTCGAGGACGAGGAGGTCCAGCGGATCCTGATGAAGCATCACATCAGGGTCCACATCACCAGCTCCGGATCGCGCGAGGTGGCGATCCGGGACATCTCCTCGTACGACTTCGTCTTCCCCTCCGGTCAGCCCGCCGGAGACCTGATCACCGCGGAGCGCGCCAGGCACAACCAGTACGCCAAGGTGCACCGCCCGTTCGTCAGCCCCATCGTGCTCGCCACGTACCGCGAGTACGCACGGACCCTCGAGGACGCGGGGATCGCACAGGAGCAGCCAGGGCGGGCCGACGGACAGCCCTACCACTACGTCCTGGACATGCCGAAGTTCCTGCGCCACATTCACGACAAGAGCCGCTGGAACGACATCGGCATCCAGCGGCACGGCATCACCAACGCCAACCGCATCGTCGCCCAGACCCCCGACGTCTGCGGCTCCAACTCGGCCGGTACCTATCTGGCGCTGGTGGCCTTCACCTGGCGCGGCGACGGCGACGAGGTCCCCGACACGGACCAGGAAGCCGACCGGCGCGGGCGCGAGATAAAGCACCTGATGGAGCAGGGCCTGCCGGCCGCCGACGTGTTCCGGACCTACCTCTCGCCGGAGGGCAAGAACATCGCTCCCGTCGTGGTGGCGTACGAGCACCAGTACCTGGCCTACCAGTTGCACTACCAGGCCGGCGCGAAGAAGCTCGACGAGCAGCGCGTCCTGCTCCATCCCTCGGGGCAGTTCGTCACCCAGCCCCAGTTCATCTCGCTCAACAAGGACGGCGACCGGCTGGGTGAGCTCATCACGCACGATCCGGAGCTGCGCAAGCGAGCCATGGAGCTGGGTTTCCGGATCCTCGACCCGACGGGCCAGGTCTCCGGCGACCAGCTGAGCCGTTTCCTCGAGGAGCGCGGCGTCCCCGCCCCCTCCATGGACGGCGACGACACCAGGGCGGCCATGCCGAGACTCCGGTACCTGGAGAGGATGATCTCCGTAGTGGGCGACTGCCCCACGGCCGACGTCCTGCCCGGGCAGCCATGATGAGGTCCCCGCGCCGGCTGACCGGACTCATCGCCCTGTGCGTGGCGTGCCTGTGGCTCGCCGCAGCCACCGCCTGTGCACCGGGCGGCCCTGAGCCGGTCACCCTGCGGGTGCTGGCCAGTTCCGAACTCGCCGACATGGGCCCGCTCCTCGGCGACCTGCGCCGCGAGACCGGTATCACGCTGGAGATGGACCACCGGGGCACGGTGGACGCGAGCAACGAACTGGCAGGGCCGGGACGCCACCGCCACGACCTCGCCTGGCTCTCCTCCGATCGCTACTACCTGCTCAAGTCCAAAGCGAGTGGCCACACCGGCGAGAAACCCCTGGCCACCAGCATCATGCGGTCGCCGGTCGTCATCGGCATGAAAAGGGCCACCGCCGAGCGGCTGCGCAGAACCGCCCCCGGCGGCCAGATCTCCTGGGCGGACGCCGCGGACGCCGCGGCGGACGGATCGCTCCGCTTCGGGATGGCCGACCCGCGGCACACCAACAGCGGCCTCGCGGCCCTCGTCGGCGTGGCGACAGCCGCCGCCGGCACCGGGACCGCGCTGCGTCCGGAAGACGTCTCCTGCGAACGGCTGCGGGGCTTCTTCGCCGGCCACACGCTCACCGGCGACGCCTCCGGCAAGCTCGCCGACGGGTACGCGGCACGCCAGGACCAGCTGGACGCGCTGATCACCTACGAATCCGAATTGCTGGCGCTCAACAGCAGCGGCAGACTCCGCGAGCCGCTGGAGATCGTCTACCCCAGGGACGGCATGGTGCTGTCCGACTATCCCGTGCTGCTGCTCGACCCCGCCAAACGCGCGGCGTACGACCGGCTCGTCGACTGGCTGCGCAGCGGACCGGTGCAGCAGCGGATCATGGAGCGCACCCTGCGGCGGCCGATCGATCCGGCCGTGCCGCGTATCGACCGGCTGCGCGATCCCGTCGGCAACGCCCTGTACTTCCCCGACCAGCAGAAGGTCGTCGACCGGCTTCTCGCCGACTACGGCGACCCGGGGCGCGAGCGTGCCGCCGAGGTGATCTTCCTGCTCGACTTCTCCACCTCGATGCGTGGTGAGCGCATCGGCCGGCTGCGGTCGGCCTTCGACGGCCTCGCGGGGGACGACGACTCGCACTCGGGGAAGTTCGTCCGCTTCTACCGGGGCGAGTCGTTCACCGTGATGCGCTTCGGCGGCAGCGTTATTGACGAGCGCAGCGTCACCTACGAAGGGCAGCGGGATCTCGACCGGCTGCGCGGCTTCGTGGCGGCCGACGACTTCGCCGGCTCCACCGCCATCTGGTCGTCCCTCGACCACGCCTACCGCAAGGCCGCCGGCATGCTGCGCGAGCGGCCCGGCCGGGACGTCTCCATCGTCCTGATGACGGATGGCGAGAACAATGCCGGAATGGACCTCGACGCGTTCGTGCGCAGTCACGCACGGCTGTCGAAGGACGCCCGCGCGATCCGTACGTTCACGATCCGCTACGGCGAGGCGGACACCGAGGAACTCGACCGAGGGGCACGGGCGACGGGCGGCCGCATGGTCGACGCGACGGACCGGTCCCTCCTCAGCGCATTCAAGGAGATCCGTGGGTGTGTTCACTGAGGCGTGGTGGGGCGTGTGGTGGCCCTGGATGCTGCTGTGGCTTCTGACGGCGGCAGGGGCGGTGGCGCTGCTGCTCCTCGCCGCCGTGCGGCTGGCGGCGCACACCGGACGCAGCGGCGCCAGGAACCTGACCTACAGCATCTGCTTCTATCTGCACGACCGGACCGTCATGGACCACTACCAGATGCGCGGCTACGCGGCAGCGCTGCGCAAGGAAGTCGAGCAGCGGACCAGCGACAGCAAGGACGGCACGATCAGGGCGACCGTCTTCGGACTGAGCGCCGGGGGCGGCCGACGCGACAACAGCGAGATCGTCAGCAAGTACATGCAGGTCGCCGAACCGATCTCGGTGATCGGCATCATCATGGACGTCCTCGAGGAGAAGGACGTCATCGTCCACGTCGACCTCGTCGGCGAGACGGTCACGAGAAACGCGGCGCTCACCCGGGCGATGGCCGATCACCCCCGTGGGACGGGCACCTCCTCGCAGACGGATGTACGGCTGCGCGACATCGAGGACTTCGTGCTCATACGCGGCCGGTTCCGCAAGATCGACGAGTCACCGGAGAGCACAGTGTTCCTCGCGCCCTACGGGGATCCCGACGATCCGGCTCTCGGGCCGCGTGTCCGGGTCACCTGTGCCACGGAAGGGCTGCGCAACGAGGTTCCGCGGGGCACCTTCTCCGCCCGCTGCCTCGGCAAGGTCCAGGACTGGAACAGCGACGACGCGGTCCTGGAAGTGCAGGCCATGGCCATCTTCAGGTAAGGTCCGCGCGCGACAGGGCCGTCCGAAGGATCACCGAAATGACCAACAAATCCGCGCCGTTCGACGAGCTGGACCGCAAGATCGTTGCCGCCCTCGTCGCGAACGCGCGGACGAGTTTCACGGAGATCGGCGCCGCGATCGGACTCTCGTCCACGGCCGTCAAACGCCGCGTCGACCGGATGCGTGAGAACGACATCATCACCGGGTTCACCACCACCGTGCGCCCGGCGGCGCTGGGCTGGCGGACAGAGGCGTACGTGGAGGTGTACTGCGACAGCGCCGCCCCGCCCCGGCGCCTCGCCGAGGTCGTGCGCAACCATCCGGAGATCACGGCCGCGATGACGGTGACCGGCGGCGCGGACGCCCTGCTGCACGTACGGGCGACGGACGTCGAGCACTTCGAGGAAGTGCTCGAACGCATCAGGTGCGAGCCGTTCATCCGCAAGACGATCAGCTACATGGTCCTGTCGCACCTGCTGACCGGCAGCCCGGAGGCCGGCGCCGGGCGCGCCGCCACCTCGGGGGACGCGGACATGTGACGGCCCCCGGTCCGGCCCCTGGCGGCCCGCCCGACCCCCGTACGGCGGCCCGCGTTAGCGTTCCCGGCATGTCGCCAACAGCCGCAGCAGACCGCCGCCCCGTCACCGCCGACGACCTCGACCGAACCGTTCAGCTCGCCGTCGCCGCCCTCCGCGCGGTTCCTCCGGCCTCCTGGGACGGCAAGGCCGGCTCGCTGGAATGGACCTGCTGGGAGACGATCGAGCACCTCGCCGACGATCTCTTCGCGTACGCCGTCCAGCTCGGCCCCCGCACCCCGCCGCAGGACCGCGAGGTGCCGTTCCACTACGAGAGTCGTCGGCCGGGCGGTCCCGCCGTCTCCGTCCAGGCGAACCGTGCCGCCGGACCCGACGGGCTGCTCCAGGTGCTGGAGGCGAGCGGCGCGCTGCTCGTCGCCATGGTCCGCACGACAGGCCCGCATGTGCGCTCCCACCACGTCTTCGGGGCCTCGGACGCGGAGGGCTTCGCCGCGATGGGCATCGTGGAGACCCTGGTGCACACGCACGACATCGCGGAAGGGCTCGGCCTGGTCTGGGAGCCGCCCGCCGACATCTGCGCGCGGGTGCTCTCCCGGCTGTTCCCGGGCGCGCCTTCGGCCGCCGCTCCCTGGCCCGCCGTGCTGTGGTGCACAGGACGCTCCGACCTGCCGGAACGCGCCCGCCCCGACACCTGGCGCTGGTACGGCACGCCCGCCCAGTAGCCCGAAAGGGTGGTGTGAGCCGACGGGCGACGCAAAACGCCGCCGAACGGCTCTACGACGCAGCATTCCTGCGTATACGCGCAGCGCTTGTTCCTTGTCGCCCGAACCTCCCGATTCCTACCGTTGAGGCGTCACCGGTCGTCACCGGTCGTCACCGGCCATCTCAGGAAGCGGGAGGATCCCGGGTGCCACCCAGCCGCGTGCCTCGCCCCAGGCGTTATCTGCTCTGCGAACCCCGTTACTTCGACGTGAAGTACGCCATCAATCCCTGGATGAGCGAGAACACAGAGGTCGATCTTGATCTCGCCCGGTCCCAGTGGACCGTACTCGCCGACACCTATCGCGCCCTCGGCCACACGGTCGAGACCGTCGAGCCGCATGCCGAACTGCCCGACATGGTGTTCGCCGCCAACTCGGCCCTCGTCCTCGACGGCAAGGTCTTCGGCTCCCGCTTCCACGCACCGCAGCGCCGGCCGGAGGAGGAGGCGTACGCGGCCTGGTTCAAGGTCGCCGGGTTCGACGTCCACCGGCCCGAATCCGTGGTCGAGGGGGAGGGCGACCTCGTGCCCGTCGGTGGCTACGTGCTCGCGGGCACCGGCTTCCGCACCTCCGTCGAGGCACACCGTGAGGTGCAGGAGTTCTTCGGCGTGCCGGTGATCGGCCTCCAACTGGTCGACCCGTACTTCTACCACCTCGACACGGCCCTGTTCGTCCTCGGCGACGGGGACGAGCACGGTGACAAGGCGAACATCGCCTACTACCCGGAGGCCTTCTCACCGGGCAGCCTCGCGGTTCTGCGGCGGCTCTTCCCAAAGGCCGTCGTCGCCACCCGCGACGACGCCATGGCCTTCGGTCTCAACTCCGTCTCCGACGGCCGTCATGTCCTCGTCGCCCCGCAGGCCGAGGCCCTCGTCGAACAGCTCGCCGCGCACGGCTACGAACCCGTCCCCGTCGACATGTCCGAATTCCACAAGTCCGGCGGCGGCATCAAGTGCTGCACTCAGGAGATCCGCGCATGACGCTCACCCCCGTTCACACCCAGCGCTCCTCCGAGGAGCTGATCCGCGCCGAAGACACGGCGCTCGCGCACAACTACCACCCGCTGCCCGTCGTCGTCGCCCGCGCGGAAGGCGTATGGGTCGAGGACGTCGAGGGCCGCCGCTACCTCGACATGCTGGCCGGCTACTCGGCGCTCAACTTCGGCCACCGCCACCCCGGCCTCATCGCCGCAGCCCACCAGCAGCTCGACTCGCTCACCCTCACCTCGCGCGCCTTCCACAACGACAAGCTCGCCGGCTTCGCCGAGGGCCTCGCCGAACTCACCGGCCTCGAGATGACCCTGCCGATGAACACCGGCGCCGAGGCGGTCGAGAGCGCCGTCAAGGTCGCCCGCAAGTGGGCGTACGAGGTGAAGGGCGTCGCCCCGGACCGGGCGACGATCATCGTGGCCGACGGCAACTTCCACGGCCGCACCACCACCATCGTCAGCTTCTCCACCGACGAGACGGCGCGCGGCGGCTTCGGACCGTTCACCCCCGGCTTCCGCATCGTTCCGTACAACGACCTGGCCGCCCTCGAGAACGCCATCGACGAGACCACGGCCGCCGTGCTCATCGAGCCGATCCAGGGCGAGGCCGGCGTCCTCATCCCCGACGACGGCTACCTGGCCGGCGTCCGCGACCTGACCCGCCGGGCCGGCTGCCTGTTCATCGCGGACGAGATCCAGTCCGGTCTCGGCCGCACCGGAACGACCCTCGCCGTGGACCACGAGTCCGTCCGGCCGGACATGCTGCTGCTCGGCAAGGCGCTCGGCGGCGGCATCGTCCCGGTCTCCGCGGTCGTCGCCAGGCGCGACGTCCTCGGTGTGCTGCGTCCCGGCGAGCACGGCTCCACGTTCGGCGGCAACCCGCTGTCCGCGGCGGTCGGTTCGGCCGTCGTGGATCTGCTGGCGACCGGCGAGTTCCAGCGCAGGGCCACCGAGCTGGGCGTGGTGCTGCGCGAGGGCCTGGCCGCACTCGTGGGCAAGGGCGTCGTCGGCTTCCGCGCGCGGGGCCTGTGGGCGGGAGTGGACGTGGACCCGGCCATCGGCACCGGCCGGGACATCAGCGAACGGCTGATGGCGGAGGGCATCCTCGTCAAGGACACCCACGGCTCCACTATCCGCATCGCCCCGCCGTTGACCATCACCCGTGAGGAACTCGAGTCGGCCCTCGCCTCCTTGGAGAAGATCCTCGGCTGACCACCCGCCCGCCCCGGCCTCTCGTGAGGAGCGGCCGGGGCGCGCCTCAACCGGCCCTCCGGTCCACGGTCACGCTGTCGTAAGGTGCACTTCTGGCAGCGTGGCCGAGGCGGAACGGAGAGAGCTGTGAAGATCCTCATCAGCGCCGACATGGAGGGCGCCACGGGGGTGACATGGCCCGCCGACGTGCTGCCCGGCACACCCCAGTGGGAGCGCTGCCGGTCCATGTTCACCTCGGACGTGAACGCGGCCGTCCTCGGGTTCCTCGACGGCGGCGCCGACGAGGTGCTGATCAACGAGGCGCACTGGACCATGCGCAACCTGCTCCTCGAAGAACTCGACGAACGCGCCCAGATGCTCACCGGCCGTCACAAGTCGCTGTCCATGGTCGAAGGCGTCCAGCACGGAGACGTCGACGGCATCGCCTTCGTCGGCTACCACACCGGTGCCGGCACGGAAGGCGTCCTCGCCCACACCTACCTCGCGAACTCCATCACGGGCGTCTGGCTGAACGGTGTCCGCGCCAGTGAGGGCCTCCTCAACGCGCGTGTCGTGGCCGAATACGGCGTCCCCGTCGTCCTCGTCACCGGCGACGACCTGACCTGCGAGGACGCGCTCGGCTACGCGCCCGGGGCGCTCAAGGTCGCCGTCAAGGATCACGTGTCCCGTTACGCGGCCGTCTGCCGCACGCCTGCCCGCACCGCGGCCGACATCCGGGCCGCGGCGAAGGAGGCCGCCGCGCTCGCAGTACGCCACGATCCCGTCGACGGCGGTCCCTTCACCGTGGAGGTGGAGTTCGACGCCGAGCACCTCGCCGCCGCCGCCACCGTCGTCCCGGGAGTGGCCAGAGCGCGGGGCGAGCGGCGGGTCGTCTACACCAGCGGGACGATGTACGAGGGCATTCGCACATTCAAGGCGGTCACGACGATCGTCTCCGCCGCCGTGGAGGAGCAGTATGGCTGACGTGACCGAAACCCCCATCGACGCCCGTGCCCTCGACGAGGTGGTGACGTTCACTTCCGAACTCATCCGCATCGACACCACCAACCGGGGCGGCGGCGACTGCCGGGAGCGGCCCGCAGCCGAGTACGTCGCGGAGCGGCTGGTCAACGCCGGACTCGAACCGGTCATGCTGGAGCGCACCCCCGGCCGCACCAATGTGGTGGCCCGCTACGAGGGCTGGGATCCGGGAGCCGACGCGCTGCTCGTCCACGGCCACCTCGACGTGGTCCCCGCGGAACCCGACGACTGGACCGTGCACCCCTTCTCCGGCGAGGTCCGCGACGGGGTCGTCTGGGGCCGCGGCGCGGTCGACATGAAGAACATGGACGCGATGATCCTCTCGGTCGTCCGGGCGTGGGCCCGGCACGGCATCAGGCCCCGTCGGGACATCGTCATCGCCTACACCGCCGACGAGGAGGCCAGCGCGGCCGACGGCTCGGGCTATCTCGCCGCCGAGCACCCGGAACTCTTCGAGGACTGCACCGAAGGCATCAGCGAATCCGGCGCCTACACCTTCCACGCCGGACCCGGACTGGCCCTGTACCCCGTGGCGGCCGGCGAGCGGGGCACGGCGTGGATGAAGCTCACCGCGGACGGCAGGGCCGGACACGGCTCCAAGGTCAACCGCGAGAACGCGGTGACCAGGCTCGCCGCCGCAGTCGCCCGGATCGGCGAGCACCGGTGGCCGGTCCGGCTCACCCCGACGGTGAAGGCGGCGCTGCTCGAGCTCGCCGCGCTGCACGACATCGACCTGACCGCGGACACCCTGGAAGCCCGCGGTTTCGACGTGGACGAACTGCTCCACAAGCTCGGCCCGGCCGCCAAGCTGGTCGAGGCGACGGTACGCAACAGCTCCAACCCCACGGTGCTGGAAGCCGGTTACAAGGTCAATGTGATCCCGGGGAACGCCACCGCGTTCGTCGACGGCCGGATCCTTCCCGGCACCGACGACGAGTTCCGCGCCACGATGGACGCGCTGACCGGCCCGGACGTCCACTGGGAGTTCGACCACAACGAGATCGCCCTCCAGGCGCCGGTCGACTCCCCGACGTTCGCCAAACTGCGCGCCGCCCTCGAGGCGTTCGACCCCGACGCGCACGTCGTCCCGTTCTGTATGTCGGGCGGCACCGACGCGAAGCAGTTCGCCCGCCTCGGCATCACCGGCTACGGCTTCTCGCCGCTGAAACTGCCGCCCGGCTTCGACTACCAGGCCCTCTTCCACGGGGTCGACGAGCGCGTCCCCGTCGACGCGCTCCACTTCGGCGTCAGGGTCCTCGACCACTATCTGCAGTCCGCCTAGGGGGCGAGCATGGTACCCACCGGCGCCTACGGAACCTGGCCGTCGCCGATCGACGCCGCACTCGCCGCCTCGCACGACGGTCACCCGGAGTATCTCGGCGTGGTCGGCGACGAGGTGTGGTGGACCGCCCCGCGCCCCGTGGAAGGCGGCAGACGCGCGCTGGTGCGGCTGCGGGCCGACGGCGGCGAGGAATCGGTCCTCCCCGCGCCGTGGAACGTGCGCAGCCGGGTCATGGAGTACGGCGGCATGCCGTGGGCCGGCGCCCACCGCGAAGGGCAGGGCCCGCTCGTGGTGTTCGCGCACTTCGCCGACCAGCGGCTGTACGCCTACGAGCCCGACCTGCCGGGCGCCGAGCCCCGCCCCCTGACGCCGGTGTCCGCGGTCGGCGGGGGACTGCGCTGGGCCGACCCCCAGCTGCGGCCGGAGCGTGGCGAAGTCTGGTGCGTTCTCGAGGAGTTCACCGGCCCGGCGTCCACCGACGTACGACGTGTGATCGCCGCCGTACCCCTCGACGGCTCGGCTGCCGGGGACCGGTCGGCAGTACGGGAGCTCAGCGACGACCGGCACCGATTCGTCACCGGGCCGCGGCTCTCGCCCGACGGGACCAGGGCGGCCTGGATCGCCTGGGACCATCCCAGGATGCCGTGGGACGCCACGGCCGTGATGCTCGGCGAGGTCACGGAGAACGGCCCGTTCGCCGCCGTCCGGCCGGTGACCGGCGGGAGCGACGAGTCGGTCGCCCAGGTCGAATGGGCCCCGGACGGCTCGCTGCTGTTCACCGCCGACCGCACCGGCTGGTGGGAGCTGCAGCGCATCACATCCGACGCACTGGACTTCGACGCGCGCACCCCGCTGTGCCCGGGCCGCAGCGAGGAGTTCGGCGGGCCGCTGTGGAAGGTCGGCTCCCAGTGGTTCCGGCCGCTGGAGAGCGGACTCATCGCCGTCATCCACGGCACGGGCGCCACCGCGCTGGGCATACTCGACCCGGAGACCGGCGAACTCGTCGACGCCGCGGGGCCGTGGAGCGAATGGACGCCGACGCTCGCCGTGCACGGCGACCGGGTGATCGGCGTCGCGGCCAGCCCGCGCAGCGCCTACGAGATCGTGGAACTCGACACCCGTACCGGCCGTACCCGCGTGATCGGCAGTCCGCACGACGACCCGGTCGACCCGGCGTACTACCCGGAGCCGCAGATCCGGATCTTCACGGGCCCCGACCATCGCGAGATCCACGCCCACATCTACCCGCCGCACAGCCCCGACCGGGTGGCGCCCGACGACGAGCTGCCGCCCTACGTGGTGTGGGCGCACGGCGGCCCGACCGGCCGGGCGGGGCTCGTGCTGGACCTGGAGATCGCGTACTTCACCTCCCGAGGCATCGGCGTCGCGGAGGTCAACTACGGCGGCTCCACCGGTTACGGCCGCGAGTACCGCGAACGGCTGCGCGAACAGTGGGGCGTCGTCGACGTCGAGGACTGTGCGGCCGTCGCCCAGGCGCTGGCCGACGAGGGCACGGCGGACCCGGACCGGCTCGCGATCCGCGGTGGCAGCGCCGGCGGCTGGACCGCGGCCGTCTCCCTCGCCACCACCGACGTGTACGCCTGCGGAACGATCATCTACCCGATCCTCGACCTGCGCTCCTGGGCCACGGACGAGACGCACGACTTCGAGTCGCAGTACCTCGAGTCGCTGGTCGGCCCGCTCGCCGAAGTGCCGGGCCGCTACCGGGATCGCTCGCCCATCACCCACGTGGACCGCATCACCGCGCCCTTCCTGCTGCTGCAGGGCCTGGACGACGTGATCTGCCCGCCGGTGCAGTGCGAGCGGTTCCTCGAGCAGATGGCGGGCCGTCAGGTCGCCCATGCCTACATCGCCTTCGAGGGCGAGGGCCACGGATTCCGCAGGGCCGACACGATGATCCGCGGCCTGGAGGCCGAACTGTCCCTCTACGCACAGACCTTCGGTATCGACCGCACCGACGTGCCGCAGCTGGAGCTGAGGAAATGAAGCCACTGACCAGACCACCGCGGCTGCGGGCCGGGGACCGGGTCGCCGTCGTCGCGCCCAGCGGTCCCGTACCCGACGAGCGCCTCGACGCCGGGCTGGACATCCTGCGCGGCTGGGACCTCGAGCCCGTCGTCATGCCCCACGTGCGCGAAACCCACCCGGAGCTCGGCTACTTGGCAGGGGCGGACGAGGCCCGCGCCGGCGACCTGACGCAGGCCTGGTGCGACCCGTCGGTGTCCGCCGTGATCTGCGCCCGCGGCGGATACGGCGCCCAGCGCATGGTCGACCTGGTCGACTGGACCGCGATGCGGGCGGCCGGCCCCAAGGTCTTGGTCGGCTACAGCGACATCACCGCGCTCCACGAGGCCTTCGCCGTACGCATGGGCCTGGCCACTCTGCACGGCCCGATGATCGGCGCCCTGACCTTCCTGAAGGATGCCGAAACGCAGCAGTCGCTGCGGGCCACGCTCTTCGAGCCCGAGTCGGTGATGTCCCTGGCCGGTCTGGCGGCCGCTCGCACGATGGCGCCCGGCCGGGCGAGCGGCGTCACCTTCGGCGGCTGCCTCAGTCTCCTCGCCGCCGACCTGGGAACACCGCACGGCCGCCCGTCGGGACGGGGCGGGCTGCTGCTCATCGAGGACGTGGGTGAGGAGGAATACCGCCTGGACCGGACCCTCACCCAACTGCTGCGCTCCGGATGGCTGGACGGTGTCGCGGGTGTGGTGCTCGGATCGTGGGCGGAGTGCGGTCCGTACGAGCAGGTGCGGGCGGTGCTGTTCGACCGGCTGGGCGGTCTCGGTGTGCCGGTCGTGGAGGAGTTCGGCTTCGGGCACGGGGAGACGGCGCTGACGATGCCGCTCGGCGTGCCGGCCGTCCTGGACGCGGACGCACGAACGCTGACGCTGGCCGCCCCGGCCCTGGCCTGAGGCGGACCAACACCGGTCCGACGCTTCGGCCGGTGACGCGCCGGCCGGCGCGTCACCGCTCTCGGGGCGGGCCCGCCCGGTGTGGGGCGGGTCCGTGCCGGCCGGCCGTTCGTTCAGTCCGTCGTCACCGAGAGCACGATCTTGCCGCGCGTGCGGCCGGTCTCGCCCAGCCGGTGGGCGTCGGCCGCGCGTTCCAGCGGCAGCACCGTCTCGACGACGGGCCGCAGCCTGCCCTCCTCGGTCAGCCGGGCGAGCGCTCGCATCCCGGTGGAGTCGGGTTCCACCAGCGTGAACCCGGTCCGGATGCCGTGCGCGTCGGCCTCCTCGGCGGCGGGCACGTCGTCGGGGGAGGGCAGGGTGACGAGGACGCCGCCGGCACCCAGCACCTGCAGCGAGCGGGCCCCGTAGTCGCCACCGATGGAGTCGAGGACCACGTCGACGCTCCGCCCGAGCCGTTCGGTGAAGTCCTCGCGCGTGTAGTCGATCACCTCGTCGGCGCCCAGTTCCTTGAGCAGCGCGTGCTTCTCCTCCCTGGCGGTCGCGATGACGAACGCGCCGCGGGCTGCGGCGATCTGCACCGCGAGATGCCCGACACCGCCCGCGCCGGCGTGGATCAGGACCCGCTGACCGGCGTCGAGGCCCGCGGTCTCCACCAGGGCCTGCCACGCCGTGAGGCCGGCCAGCGGCAGTGCGGCGGCCTCCACATGCGTGAGGTGTGCGGGCTTGTGGGCGAAGTGCCGTGCCGGTCCGGTGACGTACTCCGCGTAGCCGCCCGCCTGGCGCGGGAATTCCGGCATCCCGAACACCTCGTCGCCCGGCCGGTACAGCGTCACGCCGAGGCCGACGGCTTCGACGACACCCGACACGTCGTATCCCAGCACCGGCGGCTCGCCGTGCATCCCGAAGCCTCCCGTGGACCGCGTCTTCCAGTCGACGGGGTTGACGCCCGCCGCGTGGACCTTGACGAGGATCTCCGTCGGTCCGGGCACGGGGCGGGGGAGCTCGACGGTGGTGAGCACTTCCGGGCCGCCCCAGGAGACGGGAGTGATCGCGCGCATCGTGATGTCGTTCATGAAAGGTCCTTCCGTTTCGGGTACGCCCACCTTCCGTGCTCTCCTGAAGCTGGAGAACTGGCCTGATGGCCATGATGTGACAGAATCTGGCCATGGCAGTGGTGAAGGATTCGCAACAGGTCGCCGAATGGAGCGTGCACGACGGCTGCGTCGTCCCTCCCGGACCCGACCCGCACCGCGTCGCGGTTCTCGCCCTCGACGGGGTGATGACCTTCGAGCTGGGCATCCCCGCCCGCATCTTCGGCACCGCCCGCTCAAAGGACGGTCGGGCGCTGTACGAGGTGGTCGTCTGCACCCCCGACGGGCAGCCGGTGCGCGCCGAGGCGGGCTTCCGCGTCGAGGTGGAGCACGGCCCCGAAGCCCTGGAGCAGGCGGACACCGTGGTCATCGCTCCGACGCACCGGCTGGGAACGGTCGGCGAAGACGGTGTGCTGCCCGAACAGCTGGCTTCGGCCCTCGCCCGAATCCGGCCGGGCACCCGCACGGTGTCCATCTGTACGGGCGCCTTCGTGCTCGCGGCGGCCGGGCTCCTCGACGGCCGCCCCGCCACCACGCACTGGGCGGAGGCCGGGCACTTCCGCCGGCTCTTCCCTCGGGTGCGCTTCGACGAGGACGTCCTCTTCGTCGACGACGGTGATCTGCTCACCTCGGCCGGCGCGGCGGCCGGCGTGGACGTGTGCCTGCACCTGGTGCGGCGTGACCACGGCAGTGCCCTCGCCAACCAGGTGGCCCGGCGCTGCATCGTCCCGCCGTGGCGCGACGGCGGCCAGGCCCAGTACATCGAGCGTCCCGTGCCCTCCCCGGGGGCCTCCACCACCGCCCCCACCCGTGCCTGGGCGCTGGAGCGTCTGGACCGACCGCTGACGCTGGGGGAACTGGCCGAGCACGCGCGGATGAGCGTGCGGACCTTCACCCGCCGGTTCCGCGACGAGGCGGGCGTCACGCCTGGCCAGTGGCTCATCGGCCAGCGGGTGGAGGTGGCCAAGCAGCTGCTGGAGACCAGCGATCTCTCCATCGATCTGGTCGCTGACCGGTCGGGATTCGGCAGTGCCAACTCGCTGCGCCAGCACATGCGCGACGTTGTCGGTGTCTCACCCGCCGCCTACCGGCGGACGTTCCATGCCGCGGCGGCGGGTCGGGGCCCGGACGGCGGACGCCGGGGCACCGCCGCCCCGGCGTCCGCGCGGGCCGACGTCGCCGCGTCACCCGCGTGACGGCCGTGGCCGGTGCGCGGTCGGAGCGCTGTCGAAGCTGACGGCGCGCCCGAGGGGAGTGACGTCACGGCCGGACTTCCGGCCGGTGTCCCCAGGCGCTGAGCATGCCGGGTGAATGGCCGCAGAAGCCGGGTGCGGCGAGGGAGCGCACGGCGTCGTCGATCGTGGTGTCGTCCACCAGTCCCGTGGCGATCATCGAGTCACGGGCCCGGTCCCAGGTGTCGACCCAGAACCGGCTGATGGCGCTGCCGGGCAGGAGCGGCGGTACATGGATCTCCGCTGCGACGGACTCCAGCGAGGCCGCCTCCAGCAGCCGCGGGGAGTCCGGCACCCAGGTGACGTCGGTGCCGATGGTGTCGTGCAGGCCCTGCCACATGGCGCGCATGGCGGAGGTGAACGAGGTGACGGGGGCGTCGGCCGTCGTCAGGTCCACCGCGTCGGAGACCACCAGGACGCCTCCCGGCGCGAGCATCTCCGCCAGCCTGGCGACCATGCGCCCGGGCTCACGCAGGTGCATGAGGACGAACCGGGCATGCACGAGGTCGAAGGTTCCGGGTGCGAAGCCGTCCGTGGTGATGTCCGCTTCGAGCACGGTCAGGCCCGGGGGCGGGTCGGCGGCCAGGAACCGTACGTCCCGGTCCGCGGCCACCACCTCGTCGGCTCCCGCCTCCAGCAGCGCCCGGGCCACCGTGCCGGTACCGGCGCCGACGTCGAGACAGCGCCATCCCGGACCGGCCCCCAGCTCGCGCAGCCGGGCCATGGTCGTGGTGTCGTAGGCGAGCGCCCCGAGGTCGATTCGATCGGCCTCTCCCCGGTCCTGGGGGCGGAAGACCTGCTCGCCGTAGCGTGACGCGCCCAGGGCCGGCGCATCGCTCCCGGAGGAGGCGCTGTGTGCCATGACCTCATTGTCGCGCCGGGCGTACCGCCCGGCCTGCCGACCGTTCCGACCGCGCCGACCGCCCCGGCAGCCCCCCGGCTGACGGGACCGACGGAGCGGCCGGCGCGGACGCCCGAGGGCGACGGTGGTCAGTCGCGCAGGGCCGCGTAGCCCGGGCGGATCACCTCGTCGATCAGGCGCTGCCGCTCCGGCAGGGGCAGGAACGCCGACTTCGCCGCCGCGACCGTGAACTCCTCGAACACCTCGGATCCGTAGCCGAAGGCGTCCACCATGTGCGCGAACTCCTGGCTCATGGTGGTCCCGGAGACCAGACGGTTGTCGGTGTTGAGGGTGACGCGGAAGCCGAGCCGGCGCAGCAGCTCCACGGGGTGCGTGTCGTACGACTTCGCCGCGCCCGTCTGGAGGTTGGAGGTCGGGCAGACCTCGAGGGCGATGCGGTTGTCGCGTACGTACGAGGCGAGGTGGCCGAGGGTCGCCGTGCCGTCGTCGTGGACCTGGATGTCGTCTGTGATACGGACGCCGTGGCCGATGCGCTCGGCGCCGCAGACCTGGACCGCCTCGTGGATCGACTCGGCGCCGACCGCCTCGCCGGCGTGGATCGTGAAGTGGCAGTTGTGACGCTTGAGATGCTGGAACGCGGCCAGGTGACGGGCCGGCGGGTTGCCGATCTCGCCGCCCGCGATGTCGAAGCCGGCGACCCCGCGCTCGCGGTGGGCCACCGTCAACTCGGCTATCTCGAGGGAGCGTTCGGTGTGCCGCATGCCGGTGAGCAGCGCACGCACGGTGATTCGCCCGCCGGTGCGCAGCTCGCCCTCGCGCAGGCCCGCGTTGACCGCGTCCACGACTTCGTCCAGGGTGAGCCCGCGCTCCTGGTGCTGCTCGGGCGCGTACCGCACCTCGGCGTACACGACCCCGTCGGCCGCCAGATCCTCCGCGCACTCGGCGGCGATGCGCTCGAGGGCCTCGCGGGTCTGCATCACGGCACACGTGTGTGCGAAGGTCTCCAGGTACCGCTCCAGCGACCCGGAGTCCGCGGCGTCCCGGAACCACACCGCGAGCGCGTCCGGGTCCTCGGTGGGCAGTCCCTGATAGCCGCAGTGACGGGCGAGCTCGATGATGGTGGCGGGGCGCAGACCGCCGTCGAGGTGGTCATGCAGGACGACCTTGGGGGCGCGCAAGATGTCAGACAAGTGCATCCGGGGAGTGTACGGCACGGAAACGCCCCCCGAGCCGGGGGCGCTGCCTCCGGGTCACGCCTCGCCCCACCCTGTCAGTGCGAGAGCACCGGCAGCGCCGCCGCTCCCGTCGGCAGCATGTGCTTCGCCGCCAGCACCGGCGTCTCCCCGACGCGCACCACCTGCGTCACCAGCACCGCCGGTGTGTCCGCCGCCCGGCCCAGTTGTTCTCCGCGCCGGCGCCCCAGCATCGTCGCGCTGATGCCGCTGTGCGCGGTCAGGGGCACGCCCCGGGACGCGGCGGTCAGGACCGACAGCATCGACGCGGCGGGCGGCGCGGCCCTCAGAGCGCCGGCGAACGACGGGTGGACCGCCTCGAGGGTCTCCTCCGCGGCCGCCCACTCATGGCTGAGCGCCGCCGCGGAGCCGTCGCCCGTCAGCAGCGACTCCCAGAACCGAAGCTCGGCTCCGGCAGCGGCGAGCAGATGCTGGGCGGTGAAGTCCGTCGGTTCCTCCGTTGTCCGCAGCAGCGGACGCACCCGTAGCGGTGCACCGTTGGACAGCAGGTGCTCCAGCGGCTGGATGTTCTCGTAACCGCGGCGGAGCGGACGGTCGTTGACGGTCCGGCCGACGCCGCGGCGCACCGACAGTAGTCCGTCCTCCTGGAGCAGCAGCAGCGCCTCGCGCAGCGCGGGGCGGCTGACTCCCAGGTCGGAGGCGAGCCGGGGCTCCGAGGGCAGGGTGGACCCCGGCGGGTAGACGCCGTCGCGGATGGCGTCCGCGATCCGCTCGTACAGGACGACGACCGGTCGGCGCTGCTGCCCGCTGACTGCTGCCACTGGCTCTCCTCGGCTCATTGATCAGCACCGTAAGCGGCCGATACTTGTCTGACAAGCTGGGGGCTGCCGGTCTGGTGCAACGACCCCCTTGAAGCCCTAGGCTGGCGGGATGTCCGGAACAGCCACCCCCTGCCTTGTCGCCGGCGAACGCGTCGGGCTGCGTTCCTTCACCTACGAGGACGGCGCGGAGTTCACCGCGCACGCCCGGCGGAGCACTGCGCACCACCACCCGTGGCTGTTCCCGCCGCTCACCGACAAGGACTACGCCGTCTACGCCCAGCGGCTCATCGACGACCCCGCCAAGGCCGGCTTCCTCGTCTGCGAGCGCCCCGGCGGCAGGATCGCGGGGTTCATCAACGTCAACAACATCGTCGAGGGCGCCTTCCTCAGCGGCACCCTCGGCTACGGAGCCTTCGCCCACGCCATCGGGCGCGGGCTGATGGGTGAGGGCCTGCGGCTGCTGCTCACCCATGCCTTCGCGTCGACGGGCCTCGGTCTGCACCGGCTGGAGGCCAACATCCAGCCCGGCAACGCGGCCTCGATCGCACTCGTACGCGCGGCCGGCTTCCGGCTCGAGGGCTACTCGCCCGACTTCCTGTACATCGACGGCGCATGGCGCGACCACGAGCGCTGGGCGATCACCCGCGAGATGACGGGAAGGGGATCTCCCACGAGCTGACGGAACGGGCCGGTCAGCGACGACCCTTGTAGTTGATCTTCATGGTGTCCATGTCCGTCGCGGTCGACTTCAGATCGCGGTAGCCGTGCCCGAGCGACGCCAGCGCCCGCTCCGCACGGTCCTCGGCGATCGCAGCGGCCATCTCCTCGCCGTCCGCCGCGTCCGAGACGACGACGAAGCGGTACGAGAAGTGCTGGAGCCGGCTGTCGTAGGTGAGCGATCCCTCCTCGGTGAACCGCATCTGCTCGAGCCCGTGCTCCGCCACCTGCGCGAGCAGCGCCGCGCGCCCCTCGCCGGTCAGCCCGTCCCAGGTGCCGCGCACGATCACCCGGTACGTGTGCTGTGTGCTCATCTCCGCCGCCCTATTCGTCGTCACCATGTCGACGATCGAGACTACGGCGGCTGACGCACCGTTCCCACCGGATATGGCCTCGCCCCAGCGGCGTCCGCCCGTGAGGGACGGCCTTTGCCGAAGCCTGGCGTGCGAAGCCCCTGGCCCGCGCGGGCACTTGGCGCTTCGATGGTCGCACGGGACGCGTCGGCCGGACCGGGTACCGACCGCCCGCGCGAGCGAAGCGAGGTTGCCTTGGCCACCACTGTGCGCCGTACCGTACTGACCCTGCTCGCCGCCCCCCTGGGCGCGCCGAACCCACTGCCCGCGCTGCGTCCCCTCGACGAGACGCACACCCTGGACGAGCGTGCGAAGCGGGATCTGCCGAAGGACATGGCCCGTCAGATCGGCTACGAGCCGCTGCGCACGGTGCTGCCGGTGCAACTGCTCGACGGATACGGGCGCGAGCGAACCCCGACCGCCGTCGACGCTGTCGTCATCGAGAACGAACGGCTGTGCGCCACGGTGCTGCCCGGCCTCGGCGGCCGGATCCACTCCCTGCACCACAAGCCGACCGGCCGCGAACTGCTCTACCGCAACCCCGTCCTGCAGCCCGCCGACTTCGCGCTCAACGGCGCCTGGTTCTCCGGCGGCATCGAGTGGAACATCGGAGCCACCGGCCACACCACTCTCGCCTGCGCACCGCTGCACGCCGCGCTCGTGCCCGCACCGGACGGCGGCGTGATGGTGCGCCTGTGGGAGTGGGAACGGCTGCGTGACCTGCCGTTCCAGGTCGACCTGTGGCTGCCCGCCGACTCCGACTTCCTCCATGTCGGCGTACGGATCCGCAATCCGCACGAGCGTCCGGCACCCGTCTACTGGTGGTCCAACATCGCCGTCGAGGAGCACGAGTCGACGCGGGTGCTCGCGCCCGCCGACGAGGCATTCCACTTCGGCTACGAACGCAGCCTGCGCCGCGTTCCGGTGCCCGTCCACGGCGGGGTGGACCGCAGCTACCCACTGCGCAGCGAGTACCCGGCCGACTATTTCTACGACGTGCCCGTCGGAGCCCGGAAGTGGATCGCCGCGCTCGACGCGGAAGGCCACGGGCTCGTGCAGACGTCCACGGACACGCTGCGTGGCCGCAAGCTGTTCCTGTGGGGATCGGGCCGCGGCGGACGGCGCTGGCAGCAGTGGCTCACGGAGCCGGGCACCCCCGGTTACGCCGAGATCCAGGCCGGCCTCGCCCGCACCCAGCTCGAGCACGTACGTCTGGACGCCGAGGGGGAGTTCAGCTGGCTCGAGTCGTACGGTCCGCTCGCAGCCGACCCGGCCGTCGTGCACGGCGACGACTGGCGCGCGGCGCTGGCCGAGGCGGAGACCCGGCTGGCCGGCGCCCTGCCCCGCGCCGATGTGGACGTCGCCTACCGGGCGTGGCTGCCGTTCGCGGACGCCGAGCCCGGTGAGCGGCTCGCCACCGGCTCCGGGTGGGGAGCCCTCGAAGTGCTGCGGGCCGGGTACAAGCTGCCCGGCACCCCCTTCGACGAGGCGACCCTCGGTGACGAGCAGTCGCCCTGGCGGGAGTTGCTTGCGACGGGCCTGCTTCCCACCCCGCGCAAGGTCGTGCCGCCCGGCCCCTCGCTCGTCGCACCGCACTGGCGCGACATGCTGGAGACGGCGCCCGCCGAGCCGCTGACCGAGTACCACCTGGGTGTCGCCCAGTGGCACGCGGGCGACCTCGCACAGGCGGTCCGCAGCTGGGAGCGCGGTCTGCGACTCGCCCCCTCGCGCTGGCCGCTGCTGCGCTGCCTCGCCGTCGCGGACCAGCACGGTGAGCACACGGTGCGCGCCGCGGAACGCTACGCCGAGGCCTTCGACGACCTGTGTGCGGAGCGCCGTGACGACGGCGAGGCATGGACGGCCGCGACGGCCGCGCTGGGGCGCGAGGCCATCGAGGCCCTGCTCGACGCCGGCCGTACCGCGGAGGCCCGCGGCGTGTGGGACCGACTGCTGCCCGCCGTACGCCGACGCGGCCGGTTCCGGCTGCTCGATGCCCGCCTGCTCATCGCGGAGAACCGCGCCGATGAGGCCCGGACGATCTTCACCGAGGGCTTCGAGGTCGCGGATCTGCGCGAAGGCGCGGAGATCCTCGGCGAGGTGTGGGCCGAGCTCACCGACGACCGCCTGCCGGACGCCTACGACTACCGGATGCGTCCGCAGGAATGACCGGGAGCGTCGCGGGGAACCGGCAGTGCGTCAGGCTGCCGGCTTTCGGTCGACGTACTCGAAAACGGAACCGTCGGGATGGACGGCGATCAGGTTGCGGCCCACCGGGGTCTCCACCGGACCGGCGAGGATCCGAGCGCCGACCTCGGTGAGCGTGGCGCGCGCGTCCTCGATGTCCTTGACGGCGATGGTCGCCGACACCTTCCGGAGGATCTCCAGCTCCGATTCCGGTCCGCTCATCAGCAGAAAGCAGCCGACAGCGGCCACCGAGACCCCGCCGCGCTCGAAGCGGAGCGGCGGGGCGCCGGTGAGGCGTTCGTAGAAGACGGCGGAGGTGTCCAGGTCGTCGACGCAGATGCGCAGGGTGGTTCCGAGGATCTCCATACGGGCGAGGGTAGTTGGCGCATGCCAGGGAGGACATCGGCGGTCGCGGACCTGATCCCCGGGCGGGCGGTCGCGGAGCTGGCCCCCGGGCGGGCGATCGCGGAGCTGGTCCCCCCGGCGGTCGATCTCAGGGGCGGGTCACACCCGGCAGAGCACCTCGCCGTGCGGAACCATGAACCAGGCGTCCTCGTGCTCGCCCCACGCCCGCCAGGCGTCGGCGATCTCGTCCAGCTGTTCCTGCGTGGTGTGGCCTCCCTCCACGGCGAGCTTCGCGTACACCGACGCGACCGTACGGTCGGCCCACAGGCCGCTCCACCATGCGCGGTCGGCAGGTGTGGCGAAGCACCATGTGGCGGCGGTGGAGGTGATGTCGGTGAAGCCGGCCGCCCGCGCCCAGGACAGCAGCCTGCGGCCGGCGTCGGGCTCGCCGCCGTTGGCGCGGGCGACGCGCCGGTACAAGTCCTGCCATGTGTCCAGCGCCGGTGACTGCGGATACCAGGCGAAGGACCCGTAGTCACTGTCGCGCGCCGCGACGACCCCGCCCGGGCGGCACACCCGCCGCATCTCGCGCAGCGCCTGCACCGGGTTCCCCACGTGCTGGAGCACCTGATGGGCGTGGACGATGTCGAAGGAGTCGTCCCGGAAGTCCAGGGCGTGGACGTCGGCGACCGCGAAGCGGACATTGTCCAGCCCGCGTCGGTCCGCGTAAGCACGGGCCTGGTGCAGTACGCCCTCTGCCGCGTCGACCGCCGTGACCCGGCCCGGCGCCACCAGCTCCGCCAGGTCGGCGGTGATGGTGCCGGGGCCGCAGCCGACGTCCAGGACATCCAGGCCGGACCGGAGTTCGCCGACCAGATACGCCGCCGAGTTCGCAGCGGTGCGCCAGGTGTGCGAGCGCAGCACGGACTCGTGGTGCCCATGGGTGTAGACGGCGGTCTCCTGCGGCATGACGTCTCCTTCTGCTGAGGCGAGTAACGTCACCGTACGCCGCTGTCCCGGATTTCGAGACCCACTTCTCAGGATATGGACACGCTCGGCCCTTCGCCGGCGCGCCCCTACAGCAGCTCCTGCGGCCGGTAGACCGTGAGCGCCTCGACCACCTTGTCCACGACCAACTCCTCCGGTGCCCTTGCCACTTCGCCGTCGTAGGCCAGCAGCGTCCCCGGGGCCAGTCCGCCGATCCGCAGCTGCCGCAACTGCCGGGCGGCGTGGACGGGGGAGCGGTTCAGCTTGCCGGCGAGGGCCGCGCCGATCAGCCGCAGGCCCGGCGCGCGGCCGCCGTGCACCACCCGTACGTCCAGCAGGCCGTCCACCAGGTTGTGGCGGTGGCCGGGTGTCGGGCCGACGCCCTTGTAGATGCCGTTGCCCGCGAACAGCAGCCACATCGGACGCCGCTTGCCCTCGACGACCGCCTGCAGCGGATGACGGCCGCGCAGCACCCTCGCCGCCGCCAGCACACCGGCCGGCCAGCCGCCGATCCGCGGCGACCAGCGTTCCCTGATGCGCACCAGGTCCGGGTACACACCGAGGCTGAACGTGTTGAGGAAATGGCCGGGCTCCGAGCTGCCGCCCGGGCCCGGCGTGAACCGTCCCAGGTCGACGCGGACCGCATCGCCCGCCGCCAGCGCCCGGCAGGTGTCCTGAACGGTCTCGATGCCCAGGTCGTACGCGAAATGGTTGAGCGTGCCTCCCGGGAAGACCGCCAGCGGTACGCCGAGCCCGGCGGCCACCGTGGCCGCCCGGTTGATCGTCCCGTCACCGCCGAGGATGCCCAGCGCCCGCCCGCGCCCCGCCGCCTTCTCCAGCTCGGTGTTCAGCTCTGCCGGGTTGCACTCCACCACCTCGGCGAGCGGCAGTGCGTCCCGGAGCAGGGGCGCCATGTCGGCGGACCCGGACTCCTTGTTGACGACCACGACCAGGCCCTCACCGTCCGGCAGCGCAGGCGCGTCCGTGTGCGGCCGGCCGGGCGCAGGCAGTTGCGACCGCGTGGGAACCGCGCCGCGCACCGCGAACGCCGCGCCCACCCCGAGCGCCATGCCGACGAGCACGTCGCTCGGGTAGTGGACGCCCGTGTACACGCGGGAGAAGGCGACCGACGCGGCGACGGGCGCGACGGCCGCACCCCACCCCTTCGACTCCAGTGCGACACCGGTTGCGAACGCGGCGGCCGAGGCGGCGTGCCCGGAGGGGAAAGAGGTGGTGAACGGCTGCCGCTTCAGTTGCCGTATCACCGGAACCGCGTCGAGCAGCGGCCGCGACCTGCGCACCGCGCGCTTGCCGACCGTGTTGATGACGGCGGAGGCGACGGCGAGGGACGCGACGCCTCGCACCGCCGCTCGGCGCGAGCGGGCGCCGCGACCAAGGACCGCGATCCCGGCGGCCGTGCCGAACCAGAGCAGCCCGTGGTTGGCGCTGCGGCTCAGCCTCGGCAGCACCGGCTCCGCGGCCGGCCACTCCCGCCTCGCCACCTCGTGCAGGATCCGCCGGTCCCACCCGCTGAGCAGGGGCGTGACCCGCCCGCGGAGCGTCTGCTTTCCCTGTGCGTGCGCGTCAGACATGTTGCGCGAATACCCCGCGACCGCCCCCACCACGCAGGCCGTCGTCCACGCGTGTCGTGCCTCACGGCGTACGGGCCGCCCGCGCGGCGCGCAGGGCGGATCCTTCGTATAAAGGGCTCGTGGGCCGGGCAGATGATCCGGGGCGAGAGCGGCGGAGGTGGTCGGGATGGCGGGGTCGGATCCGGAGGGCCGGGGGCCGGTCCGTTACGGGCCGCCCGCACCCGACATGGGGCTGCCGGTGCTGCCCTCGCTCGCTGCCGTCGTCGCCGCGGCCGCCGACGAGGCTTCGACCGGACCGCCCGGTGGCGGGCCGACGCTGCGCGAGGCCGCCTGCGGCTACTGGTGGCGGCGCGGACTGCGCAGCCGTCCCGGAGAGGTGATCGCGGCCTCCGGCGCCCAGACCCTGCTCTTCGCACTGCTCGGCGCGTACGACGGCGACGTCCTCATGCCCCGCCCCTGCCCCGCATGGTGGACTCCTCAGGTCCGGCTGCTGGGCCGGCCCGCCTATCACGTGCCGGTCCCGGCGGAGTGCGGCGGCGTGCCGGACCCCTTCGCGCTGCTGGAGACCGTACGCCGGGTCCGTGTGGAAGGCGGCCGCCCGCGGCTGCTCCTGCTGTCCGTCGCCGACGACCCGACCGCCACCGTCGCCCCGCCGGAGATCGTGCGCGAGGCATGTGAGGCCGCGGTCGGCGAGGGGCTGCACATCATCAGCGACGAGACCTGGCGCGACACGGTGCACGAGCCGCACGAGACCGTGCTGGTCAGCCCGGCCGAGATGTGCCCCGAGGACGTGACGGTCATGAGCGACCTCACGGGTGCGCTCACCCCCTCCTCCTGGCCGGTCGCCGTCGCCCGTTTCCCGCAGGGCGAACGGGGCGCGGCCCGGCGCGCGAGGACACTCGACATCCTCACCGCGCTGGGAGCCGTCGTGCCGGCGCCCGTGGCCGCCGCGGCGGCGCATGCGCTCGACGAGCCCCCCGAGGTCACGGACCGGGCGACGAACGCGGCCGCGCTGCACGCCCGCGTGGCCGCCGCCGTGCACCATCTGGTGCTCGAGGCCGGCGCCGTCTCCAGGCCACCACAGGCCGGCCGTCATCTCTACGCGGACCTGGGCCCGTTGCGGGGACGCCTCGCGGAGCTGGGCGTCGGCGACTCAATGGAGCTGGAGGACCACATGACCGACCGACTGGGCATGCCGGTGCCCGGCGGCCACCGGTTCGGCGACGAGCTGGGCGCCCTGCACGTACGGCTGGACACGGCGCCGTTCCTGGGGGCCGGCGCGGCGGAGCGGATCGAGGCGCTCGCCTCTCCGGCGCCGCTCGAACTGCCCCAGGTGGCAGAGGCGTTGCGGAGGCTCGGAACGGTTTTCGACAACCTGCGCTGAGACGGACAGCAGGGAGACAGGCCCGAGAAGGACGGCACCGAGAAGGACGGCACCGAGAAGGACGGACCCGAGAAGGACGGCACCGAGAAGGACGGCACCCAGAAGGACGGCACCGAGCAAGACGGACCGCGTCAAGACGGACCTGCGTGGAACGGAGACCCGGATGGCGGAACAGACGGAACGACGCACGGAGCAGACCTCACCGGCAGTGCACCCGCCGCAGCACCGCTCGCGCCCTCGCCCGCTCTACGAACACCGCACATGGTCGAGGTCCTTCACCGACCGGCTGACCGCCCCGTTGCCCGGCGTCCGCGCCATGGCCAGGTTCGCCAGGGAGGGCGCCGTCCGCCCCGGTCCCGACGGGATGACGGACATTCCGGCTCTGCCGTTCGAGCCGGGCCCGCTGCCCGAGGTGGACGCGACGACGCTCGCCGTCACCTGGGTGGGTCACGCCAGCTGGGTCCTGCGCATCGGCGGACTCACCGTGCTGACCGACCCCGTCTGGTCGCGCCGCATTCTCGGCACACCCGTACGGATCACCCCGGTGGGCGTCCGCTGGGAGGATCTGCCGCCCGTCGACGCGGTGGTCATCAGCCACAACCACTTCGACCATCTCGATGCCCCCACCCTCAAACGTCTGCCCCGCGACACGCCGCTGTTCGTCCCCGCGGCGCTGGGCCGCTGGTTTCGGCGCCGGCGCTTCACACACGTGACGGAGCTGGACTGGTGGGAGGGCGCGGAACTCGGCGGCGTCCGGTTCGACTTCGTCCCGGCGCACCACTGGTCCAAGCGCACCCTGCTGGACGCCTGCCGCACTCTGTGGGGCGGCTGGGTCCTCACCGACGCCGGCGGCCAGGCTGTGTACTTCGCGGGAGACACCGGTTACGGCCACTGGTTCGAGGAGATCGGCCGCCGGCACCCCCGCCTCGACCTGGCGCTGCTCCCCATCGGCGCCTATGCGCCGCGCTGGTGGCTCGAAGACGTGCACACCGATCCCGAGGAGGCCGTGCGCGCCTTCATCGACCTGGGGGCGAGGAATATGGCGCCCATGCACTGGGCGACGTTCGTGCTCTCCGCGGAGCCGGTGCTGGAGCCGCTGGTGCGGCTGCGGGCCGCTTGGGAGCGCACCGGCCGCCCCCGCCACGAGCTGTGGGACCTGCCGGTCGGCGGTTCACGCGTGCTGACTGTCTGACCCGCCCGCGCCGCGCAGTCTGCGCCACAGCGCCGGTGCCCCGCTGACGAGCACCGTCAGCACGACCGCCGCGACGACGCCCTGCCAGGGCTCCGCGAAGAGCGAGCCGCCGAGGATGCCGATCAGCCCGTAGGTCGCTGCCCACGCCAGGCAGGCCGGGACGTCGCCGCGGACGAACCGGTGCAACGGCATCCTCGCCAGCAGGCACGCCAGCATGACCGGGACGCGTCCGGCGGGCATCAACCGGGAGAGCACCAGCACCGTCACTCCGCGCTCGTCCAGCTTCTGCTGTGCCTGAGCCAGCAGGTCGGGCGCGGCGCGGCCGCGCAGGGCGGCGAGCCAGCGCGAACCGTTCTTGGAGCGGACGCCGCGCCGACCCAGCCAGTAGAGCGCCACATCGCCGACGAACGCGGCCGTCGAGGCCACCAGGAAGACGAACAGCAGGGCGAGCGGAGCGGTCTGGTGGAAGGCCACCACGGCCGCGGAGCTGACGACCGCGCCGGTCGGCACCACGGGCACCAGCGCTCCGAGTGCCACCAGAAGGAACAGCGACGGATAGCCGACGGCCTGCTGGGTCGACTCCGGCGGCAGTTCACGCGCGAACTCCGACAACTGGCCGAGGACGGCGGGGAGTTCCGCGGTCACCGCGTCTCCTCCGGTCTGACCCGCTCGCAGTGCCCGAGCCGGTGCACCGTCACCTTCGGCGCCAGCTGCGCCGCTTTGCGCACGAACTCGTCGCCGGGCGCGTAGAACTCGTGCGGCCGGATGCCGTCCATCCCGATCGGCCAGTACGTGCCGTAGTGCACGGGCACCGCCGCCCGCGGCGAGAGCGCCGCCAGTGCCTGCGCCGCACGGCCCGCGTCCAGGTGGCCGTGGCCCAGGAACGGGCCCCAGCCGCCGACCGGGAGCAACGCCACGTCGACCGGGCCGACTTCGTCGGCCATCGAGTCGAACAGCCCGGTGTCCCCCGCGAAATACGTGCGCGACTCGCCGCTCACCACGAAGCCCAGCGCCGGGGACCGATGCGGTCCCAGCGGCAGCCGCCGCCCGTCGTGCCGCGCGGGCACAGCCCGTACGAGCAGTTCGCCCACCCGCACCCCGTCGCCGGGCACGACCTCCGTGATGCGCAGCCCCGCCGAGCCGACGAGCCGCCGCAGCCCCGGCACGGACCGTGCGGCGCCGTGCGGCACGATCAGCCGTGTGCCGCGCGCGAGCCTGGCGAGCGACGCGAGATGGAGGTGGTCGGAGTGCAGGTGGGAGACGAGGACCGCGTCGGCGACGGCGGCCTGCGCGGGCGGCAGTGCACCACGGCGCCGGCGCAGGTGCGCCAGCCTCCGGACGAACAGCGGGTCGGTCAGCACCCGGACCCCGGAGTCCTCGATCGTGCAGGTGGCATGACCCCACCAGGTGACCTCCACCGGCACGCGATGCCTCCTCGTTGCGGATCCCCCTACGGTACGAGGGTAGTGGCGGTCCCCGTCCTGTTCGGGCGGGACCGGGATGCCGCCCAGCCGGACGGCATCCCGGTCTGTGCCACGCTGGAGGCCTGCTCCAGGGGTGAGGTGAACGGGCGTGGTCCAAGGGCGGTGGCGTACGGCCGGCAGTGCCCTGGTGCGTGTGGTCGTGGTGTGGGCGGTGTCGACCCTGACGATGCTGGCGCTCGCCGGGCTGCTGCCCGACTTCCGGCTCCAGTCCGGCGACGGCGACAGCATCACGCGGACCGCGATCACGGCCGTATGGGGCGCGGGCGCGTTCGGTCTCCTCACCGGCCTGGTGTGGCCCGTCGTCGTACGGGCCCTGCTGCTCGTGCCTGCCCTGGTGCTCGGCCTGCTGGTGTTCTTCCTCAACGGCTCGCTGCTGCTGATCGCCTTGTGGCTGATCCCCGACGACCGCGGCACCGCCAACCCGGAGACCGCGGTTGTCGTCGCCGCTGTGATGTCCGCGGTCGCCTCCGCGACCTCCACCGCCCTCGCCGTCCGCGACGACAACGCCTACCGGCGCCGGCTCTACCGGCTCGCCCACCGGCGCGGCCGCGGTTCGGCATCCCCGGAGGGCAGGTCGGGCCCGCCCGGCACGCTGTTCCTGCAGCTCGACGGCGTCGGCCACGAGGTGCTGCGCAGCGCCGCGGAAAGCGGCGTGATGCCGACCGTCGCCGGCTGGACCGGCGTCACACACCGGCTGACCGCGTGGCGCACGGACTGGTCGAGCCAGACCGGCGCCAGCCAGCTCGGCATCCTGCACGGCTCCAACCACGATGTGCCGGCCTTTCGCTGGTACGAGAAGGACAGCCGCCGGATCATGGTGAGCAACCGGCCGGCGAGCGCGGTGGAACTGCAGCGGCGGGCCATCGAGCACACCGGCGACGGCGGGCTGCTGACGCTGGACGGCGCGAGCCGGGGCAACCTGTTCAGCGGTGGTGCGGACCAACTGGCGCTGGTGCTCTCGATGGCGGCGAGGCGCGGCAGGGCCAACCGCTCACGGGCGGGCTACTTCGCGTACTTCTCCGATCCGGCGAACGCGGTGCGCACCGCGGTGTCCTTCGTCGCCGAAGTGGGCCGCGAGATCGGGCAGTCGACCCGTGCCAGGCTCCGCGGGGACACACCGCGCGTCGGCCGTGGCGGGCTCTACCCGTTCATCCGGGCGTTCGCGACCGTGGTCGAACGCGATGTGGTGGTCGCCGCGGTGATCGGGGACATGCTCGCCGGGCGCAGAGCCGTCTACGCCGACCTGGTCGCCTACGACGAGGTGGCGCACCACTCAGGGCCGCACAGCGCGGACGCGCAGGCGGTGCTCGAGCGGCTGGACCGCTCCATCGCGCTGCTCGCCAAGGTCGCCGAGCACGCGCCCCGCACCTATCGGATCGTGCTGCTGTCCGATCACGGCCAGAGCCCCGGCGAAACCTTCGAGGGGGCGTACGGGCTGACCCTGAAGGACCTGGTGCGCGCGGGGTGCGGGCTGCCGGTGCCGCGGAGGGCGGAGCGTTCCAAGAGCGGCGCCGAGGCGCGCGACGCGGCGCGTGACGCGTTGCGGACCGCGCTGCACCGGCAGCCGGCCCCGTCCGGCGAGGAGGAACGTCCGGCGTCGGGGTCCGACCCGATCGTGCTGGCCTCGGGGAACCTGGCCCTGATCTCCTTCCCCGACGTGCCGTACCGCATGAGCCGTGAGGAGATCGGCCGACGTCACCCCGCTCTGCTGACGACTCTCGCCAATCACCCGGGCATCGGATTCCTGCTGGTGCGCAGCGAGGAGCACGGCTCGGTGGTCCTCGGCGCGGACGGCGCCGAGGTACCCGTGGATGCGCTGAAGGACGACGACGGTCCGCTGGCTGGCTTCGGCCCGGGCGCGGCCGAAGCCGTGCGCCGTACCGACTCGTTCCCGCATGCCGCGGACATCATGGTGAACTCGATGCACGACCCGAGGACCGGTGTGGTGCATGCCTTCGAGGAGCAGATCGGGTCGCACGGGGGGCTCGGCGGCGAGCAGTCGCAGGCCTTTCTGCTGTCGCCGTCCGAGTTGTCGCCGCCGACCCGGCCCGGTGTCGAGCTGATCGGCGCGGAGCAGGTGCACCAGGTGCTCAGGCGCTGGTTGCGGGAGGGCGACGGGCCGCAGGTCCCGATCGGTCCGGCGCGGCTTTCCCGGCCGACGCAGGTTTGCCGGTCGGAGAGCGAAACGGAAGAAGAAATTCCGATTGAGGGCGGCGCGACGCCGGACAAATAGATGTGATTTTGTACAGCCTCTCCCGTGCCGGAACATGTCCCGGTCCCCGACACCGCCGTGCACGACAGAAGAGGCCGCACCCCCATGACCACGCAAGAAGTACAGAGCCGGCATGCCCGCAGGTTCGGGCTGCCGATCGCCACCGCTCTGGTCATGGGCAACATCATCGGCGGCGGCATCTTCCTGCTCCCCGCCTCCGTCGCCCCGTTCGGCACCGTCAGCCTCGTCGCGTTCGTGGTCCTCACTGTCGGGGCGATCGCGCTCGCCCTGGTCTTCGGCCGGCTCGCCGAGAAGCACCCGCACACCGGCGGCCCCTACGTCTATGCCCGCGAGGCGTTCGGCGACTTCGCAGGCTTCCTCGCCGCCTGGTCGTACTGGATCACCACCTGGGTCTCCAACGCGGCGCTCGCCGTCGCCGCCGTCGGCTACCTCGACGTACTGATACCCGTGCAGGACTCCCTGACGGCCACCATCGCCGCCGCGCTCGTCCTGCAGTGGCTGCCCGCGTTCGCCAACCTCGCCGGCACCCGCTACGTCGGCGCTGTCCAGCTCGTCGCCACGGTCCTGAAGTTCCTGCCGCTGATGCTCGTCGCCGTCGGCGGCCTGTTCTTCTTCGACGCTGACAACCTCGGGCCCTTCCAGGCCGGTGACCACGGCGTGGCGGGCGCCGTCTCGGCGTCGGCGGCGATCCTGCTCTTCAGCTACCTCGGGGTCGAGTCCGCGGCCGTCAGCGCCGGCGAGGTACGCGACCCCGCACGCAACGTCGGCAGGGCCACCATCCTCGGCACCGCCGGAGCCGCCGCCGTCTACCTCCTGTGCACCCTCTCCGTCTTCGGCACGGTCCCCCACGACGAACTGGTGGGCTCCACCGCTCCGTTCACCGACGCCGTCGACGCCATGTTCGGCGGCACCTGGGGCGGCGCGGCCGTCGCCTGCGCGGCCCTGGTCTCCATGGTCGGCGCGCTCAACGGCTGGACGCTGCTCAGCGCCCAGACGCCGTACGCCGCGGCCAGGGACGGGCTGTTCCCGAAGGTCTTCGCCACCAAGCGGCGCGGAGTGCCGACCGTCGGCGTCCTCGTCACCGTCGTCCTCGCCTCGCTGCTGACGGTCTACAACTACACCGCGGGCACCGAGGGCGTGTTCGAGATCCTCGTTCTCGTCACCACCTTCACCGCCACAGTGCCCTACCTGCTGGCAAGCGCCGCCCAGATCTTCTTCCTGGTGTCGGGCCAGACCCACCGGGTGAACCGCGGCCGCCTCGTGCGCGACTCGGTCCTCGCGGTCGTCGCCTTCGCCTTCTCCATGTGGCTGGTCGCCGGCTCCGGCTACGCAGCCGTCTACCAGGGCGTGCTCTTCCTCTTCGCGGGTGTGCTGGTGTACGCCTGGATGTCGGCCCGCAAGATCAGGGCGGCCGACTAGGACAGGGAGATGGGCGCATGCGCGCGGTGGTGTTCGACGAGTTCGGCAAGCGGCCCGGGATACGGGAGATTCCGGAACCGGAACCGTCCCGCGACGGCGTCGTCATCAAGGTCGAGGCCACGGGCCTGTGCCGAAGCGACTGGCACGGCTGGATGGGACACGACGCCGACATCACACCGCCGCACGTCCCCGGCCACGAGCTCGCCGGCGTGGTCCACGCGGTGGGCGCGGGCGTGACCTCCTGGCGCGGGGGAGAGCGCGTCACCGTGCCGTTCATCTGCGCCTGCGGGCGGTGCGCCGCGTGCGCACGCGGCGCGCAGCAGGTCTGCGAACGCCAGGAGCAACCGGGCTTCACCCACTGGGGCTCGTTCGCCGAGTACGTTCCCGTCCATCACGCCGACACCAACCTCGTGGCGCTGCCGGACACGATGCCGTTCTCCACCGCCGCGAGCCTCGGCTGCCGCTTCGCCACCGCGTTCCGGGCCGTCGTCGGCCAGGGCCGGGTGCGGCCGGGCGAGTGGGTCGTCGTCCACGGCTGTGGCGGAGTGGGCCTCTCCGCCGTGACGATCGCCGCCGCGAGCGGTGCCAGGGTCGTCGCCGTCGACGTCTCGCCGACGGCTCTCGAGTTGGCCCGGACGCTCGGCGCGGAGCTGTGCGTGGACGCCTCCACCCTCCCGGAAGGCGGAGTCCCGGCGGCGATCCGCGATGCGACGCAAGGCGGCGCCCATCTCTCCATGGACGCCCTGGGTGCGCCGGTGACCTGCGTCAACTCCGTGCAGTGCCTGCGCAGGCAGGGCCGTCATGTGCAGGTCGGCCTCCTGCCGACGGGCGTCCACCTGCCCATGGACCGGGTCGTCGCACTCGAGTTGGAGATCCTCGGCAGCCACGGCATGGCGGCGCACGCCTACCCCGAGATGATGGCCATGGTCGCCTCCGGGGCGCTGCGGCCGGATCTTCTTGTCACGAAGGAGATCGGCCTCGACGAGGTGCCGGACGCCCTGATGGCACTCGGAGCGGCCACCGGCACCGGAGTCACCGTGATCATGCCGGGCGCGTGACCGGCCCCGGCCGAGGGCCGGGGCCGGCGGCTCAACGACGTGGTCACCGTGTGACGACCGACCGGAAGGCGTCCCGCACGTCGGACTTGGCGGTGGAGACGAACTCCTCGCCGCCCGGCCCGAGGGCGGTCGGGCCGTAGTACTCGTAGTACAGGACGCTCGGGCAGCTCTTGCCGCTGATCTGCACCTCGCGCGCGTCGAGGCGCTTGCCGGTGCGCAGTTCGTAGACCTTGAGCGGGATCTTGACCTTGTGGAAGGTCACTGAGTGGGGGAGGTACTCGGACAGGTCGTTCTCGTAGTAGCACGTCTCGACGGCTGCTCCGTTCTCGGCCGCGTCCGCGCAGACCACGAGCGCGGCCTTGGCCGGGTCGCCGGTGCGCCAGTCACCGGGGAGCCGGTCGGTGTACTCGGTGTCGCCGAGGAACAGCGCGCGGTTGACCCCCTTGCGGTACGGCGGGGCACCGCTGTACTTGGCGGGCGTGTCGCAGTACCCGGACTCCGCGTCGATCGTGTCGTCGACCAGACCGCGTACCTTGTTCAGTTCGATGGCGCGGGTGGCCTTCTCCACACCGCCGCGTGCCTCGCCCGAGCGTGCGTCGTCCGGGTACACGTCGAGGAAGCGCTGGTAGTGCGCCCGCGCCTGCTGCCAGTCGTCCTCGTCCATCAGATCGTCGCCGCAGCCCACCAGCGCGGCGGGATGTGTACGCGTCGCGGTGTCGGCGGACCGGTCCAGTACGTCACGGGAGGGCTCCCGGTCGCGGAGCCAGCCGGTGATGTCGGCGGTGTCGCAGGAGTCCTTGGTGGGCAGAGCGCGGAGGAAGGTGTCCAGGACAGCCTTGACGGTCTGCTCGTTGCCGGGCTCCTTCAGGACGCCGGCGAGGATGCCGAAGCCCCGCTCCAGGTCTTCGGTGTTCCCGTTCCATCCGGCGTCGGCGAGCGTGGACGCGGCCCGCTCCAGCCGGTGGCACGCCTCCACCACCGCGTCGCCGGGTTCGACCACCGGTGCGCCCGCCAGGCGGTGGCCGAACCACACCTCCTCCTGCGCGGCCACGGCCGCCTCGCAGTCGCCGCCCTCGCGGGCCTCGTTCACGCGGTCCTCGATCCCGTATGCGTCGACGCGCAGCAGCGCGGCGGTGAGCAGCACCGTGACCGTGACGGTGAGCGCGCCCGCGCGCTGCCCGCGTCGTACGGCGTGCTCCGCGCGCCCGCGTGCCAGGAACCAACCGTGGGTGATGCCGGCCGCCCACCACAGGAGCAGCAGAAGCTCGCACCAGGTCGCGGCGGCCGAGGCGGTGAGGTCGAGGAGCACGGCCGTGCCGAGCACGGCGAGCGCGGCCAGCCGCCACTGGCCCAGCAGCAGATAACCGATGCCGAGCAGAGAGGCGTTGCCGAGTGCCGCCGCCACCGGGTCGCACGGCGCCGGTGCCCTGGGCGGCTCGGGGGCCCCCGGCGGCCCGTCGGGCGGCCGGTACGGGTCGTGTTCGTACGTCGGGTGGTCCATGGGTGATCACCCCTGCGGTGAAGTGGGTGCCGGGCCGCGTACGGAGAACCAATGGCGGCCTCGCTCGCCGCACACCACCCACAGGGCCGCCACATCGATGCCGGCGATCACGAACACCGCGAGGCTGGGCGCCCCGGCGGCCAGCGAGCCGAGGAAACCGACGACCGTCGAGAACGCCACGAAGGCCAGGCACACGATGAGCACCACACGGACCCAGGTGCGGCGCTTTCGAGCCAGTACGACGCAGACGACCTGGAGCGCCGCCAGCCCCCAGCAGAACAGCGCCACGAACCAGGCCACGCCCATCGGCATGAGCAGGTCCTGCCCGTGCTCCTGTTTGCTCTGGTTCTCCTCGAGGATCGCCCAGCCGCCGAAGACCGTGCCCACCGCGTGGGCGGCGACCACCACGAGGACGAAGATGAGGGCCCCGGGCATGCGAGCCGGCTCGGACGTCTCCGGCGGACCGGACGGACCGGGCTGATACGGAGAACTCTGCATGGCGATCACCTCACGCTTTTGTTGTCCGGCAGGTCATAGACCCGGGCCCAGTCCACTTCGTAGACAGCGCTCTGCAGGTCGTCACCATGGAAGTTGTCGAGCTGGATGGTCTGGTGCATGGACGGGGCGCACTGGATGCAGTCCCGGTCCGCGTTCGCACCCCCGGCGAAGCGGAACCACTCCTCGCCGTCGATGAAGCCGCGCAGGTGGGCCGGGGTCCACTCGACGGCGACGTTGTGCCACTGCGACAGGTCCACTCCGCACTTCCGCGCGAACTCCTGCTGCACGGGCACACCCTCGGGGTGCGGGTAGTGCAGGAATGCCTCGGCGCACTGCTCGCCCGGGGCGCCGTTCTCCAGGTAGTCGTACTCGCCGTCCTGAGGGTGCTCGCCCGAGTCCGGCCACAGGATCAGCAGCGGATGGTACGGCCGCCCGTTGTCGGGGGCGGTGGCCCGTGAGCGTACGCGGGCCTCCCACCGGCCGTACTGCCGGCCGTGCGGCGAGGCGAGCCAGCCTGTGTCGCCGTCCGCCTCGCCCGTCATGCGCAGCACGTCGCCGACGACCCGCGTGTTGACATCGCAGCGGCGGCCGTTGTCGCTGTGGCCGGGCCAGCACTTGCCGGGGCCGCCGCCCGCCAGGCGCCACTTGTCGCGGTCCGGTACGGCGGGCTCGGCCTCGGAGCCGTAGTCGAACTCGTCCGACCACTCCGGCAGCGGGTCGCCCCAGCCGTACCGTTCGGCGGCGGTCGTCGGACGGTCGGGGGCGGCGTTCACCGTGGTCGCCGTAAGCGTCATCGTGAGTGCCGCCGCGCCCGACCCCACGGCGAGCTGCCGGGCGCGATGTCGTCCATACATGACTCTCCTTCAGCCTGTCGCGCTGTGCGGATACGGGCGGCGGTCCGAGCCCTCCCCCGTTCGCCGGGCTCGGACCGCGCCATGGCCCGTCCCGGCCATGTCCCTCGGCTATTCGACCGCCCTACACCGTTGTTCAGCAGGTCCTCTCCCGGCGCTGAACAACTCGAACCGAACGAACTGGTCGGGAGGAAGCGTGGAGATCGAGTGAACTCCCCTGCCCCGCCTGCCGATACACCGGAAGTTCGATTGCGGCCCTCCCCGCCACTACCTACCGTGGGCGTCCGGGTGCACGCGCTGGGTGATGGCCCGGCGGCGACTTGGGTGAACGAGAATGGGGCGGGCACGTGTCGGGACAACCAGGACCGGGGCGCACCGAAGGCGAGCTGGACCCGGAGGCAGGACCGGTGCCGCGGTTCGCGGCCGCCCTGCGCGCGCTGCGCGAGTCCGCGGGGAAGCCCACGTACCGGGCGATGGCCCAGCGGGCACAGTACGGGGTGACGACCCTGTCGCAGGCGGCGGCCGGGAAGCACTTGCCCACCCGCGCGGTGACACTCGCCTACGTGAAGGCATGCGGCGGCGACGTGATCGAGTGGGAGCGGCGCTGGCGTGAGGCGTCGGCCGAGTCGGCCGCCGAGGCCGCCGCCGACGAGACCTCCCGGCCGCCGTACCGCGGCCTGACCCGGTTCGAACCGGGCGACGCCGAACTGTTCTTCGGTCGGGGACGGCTCGTGGAGCGGCTGACCGAGCTGAACCGCAAGCACCGGTTCACCGCCGTCTTCGGCCCCTCCGGCAGCGGCAAGTCCTCGCTGCTGCGCGCCGGCCTGATCCCCCGGCTGCGGACGCCGCGTGCCGGCGAAGGCGGCGGGGACCGTGACGCCGCTCCCGCGGCCGTACGGATCCTGACGCCCGGAGCGGACCCGCTGCGTACGCACGCCGACCGGCTCATACCCGTATCCGACACCGACGCCGACACCTGGCTGATCGTCGACCAGTTCGAGGAGGTGTACACCCTCGGTGCCGACCCGGCCGAGCGGGACACCTTCATCGACCGCCTCGTCGCCGCCACCGACGCCGACAGCCGTCTGCGCGTGGTGCTCGCGGTGAGAGCCGACTTCCTCGGCCGCTGCGCCGAACACGCAGGCCTCACCGCATCCTTGCAGGACGCCACGCTGCTCGCCGGGCCGATGAGCCGCGCGGAGCTGCGGGAGGCCATCGTCCGCCCGGCTGCCGCGGACGGACTGATCGTCGAACGCGCCCTGACCGAGCGCCTCCTGGACGAGGTCGAGGGCGCACCGGGCGGGCTGCCGATGATGTCGCACGCCCTGCTGGAGACCTGGCGCCACCGCAGCGGCCGCGCCCTGACCGTGACCGCGTACGAGGCGGCCGGCGGGCTGCACGGCGCCGTCGTCCGCACGGCAGAACAGGTGTACCGCGAACTCACCGCGCCTCAGGCCGAGCTGGCCCGCCGCATTCTGCTCCGCCTCGTCGCCCCCGGCGACGGCACACCCGACACGCGTCGCCCCACCGAGCATGCGGAGCTCGACTTCGGTGGCCCCGCCGACACCGGAGTGGTACTGGAACGCCTGGTCCGCGCCCGCCTCATCACCTTCGACGACGGCACTGTCGACCTTGCCCACGAAGCCCTCATCACCGCCTGGCCCCGACTGCGCCAATGGATAGACGCCGAACGCGACCGGCTGCGCGTCCACCGCTCGCTCTCCGAGGCCGCCCGCACCTGGCAGGAACTCGGCAGGGAGAACGCCGCGCTCTACGCGGGCTCGCGTCTGGACGCCGCCCGCGACGCCTTCCCGCCGGACGCTGCCCCTGGGGGCACCGCGAGGTCGCGTCGTGCGGCTCCGGAGGACCGACGCGGCAATGAACTCACCTCGCTGGAGCAGCAGTTCCTCACCACCTCGCTCCGGCGTCGGCGCCACGCCGCGCTACTGCGCCGTGCGGTCGTGGCCGTACTCGCCGCGCTCAGCCTGCTCGCCACCGGCACCGCGGTCGTCGCGCTCCAGGCCCGTGCCACCGCGCAGGCCGAACGGGACGATGCCGTCTTCGGCCGGCTCACGTCCGAGGCCGACCGGGTCCGCGACACCCGGGCCGGGGTGGCCGCTCGGCTCGACGTGGCCGCGTACCGCATGCGCTCCACCCCGGACCTGCGGACCCGGCTGGCCTCGGACGCGGGGCGGATGCTGGCCACCCGGCTGCAAGGCCACGACGGCATCGCCAGCTCCGTGGCGTACGCGCCCGACGGCCGCACCCTCGCGAGCGGCGGCCATGACGGCTCGGTCCGGCTGTGGGACACGGACACGGGCAGGCCGCTGGGCGAACCGCTGCGCCTGCGTACAGGACCAATCAGCGCGGTCTCCTTCTCCCCGTCGGACGGTGAGCTGCTGGTGGCCACCGGGAAGGGCGGCGGCGCCCAACTGTGGGACATGCGCGACCGATTGCGTCCTCGAGCCCTCGGCCGGCCGCTCGTGAGCCATGACGAGGAGAACGTCGTCTCCGCCGCGTTCGCCCCCGACGGCAGGACGCTCGCCACGGCCGGCGACGACGGCACCGTACGGTTGTGGAACGTGACCGACCCGGCCCGCCCCGCGCCGATCGGCGAACCGGCCGCGGCCGACGCGCGCAGTGTCCGCGCCGTCACGTTCGCCCCGGACGGGGAGACCCTGGCCACGGCCGGCTACGACGGCACCGTACGGATGTGGCGGTTCGGCGAGAAGGACGGGACCGGGATCGCACCGCTCGGCAAGCCGCTGCGTGAACACGCCGCTCCCGTCTGGACGCTGGCCTTCGCCCCGGACGGCAAGACGCTGGCGACGGCCGGCTTCGACGAGACCGTACGGCTGTGGGACGCGTCCGACCCGGGCCGCGTGCAGCCGCTGGGCGAACCGCTCACCGGGCACACCGCCCCCGTCATGTCGGTGGCGTTCAGTCCCGACGGCGAGACTTTGGCGACCGCGGGCGAGGACGACCGGCCCCTCCTGTGGAACGTGGCCAACCCCGCCTACCCGCAGCAGCTCGGGGAGCCGCTGACCGGCCATACGGAGGCCGTGTGGGAGGTGGTCTTCAGTCCGGACGGCCGCACCCTCACCAGCGTCGGCGCCGACGGCAGCATCCTCCTGTGGCACCGGCCGCCGACCGTCCTCACCGACTTCACCAACCCGCTCACCGCCGTCGCCTTCAGCTCCGACGGCCGCCTGCTCGCGGTTGCCAGCACCGATGACGGGCTGATCCGGCTGTGGGACGTACGCCGACCGGACCACCCGCGCCGGATCCCGCGGACGCTCGGCCACGAGGAAGCGGTGCAGGCCGTCGCGTTCGCCCCGGACGGCCGAACGCTGGCCGGCGGTTCGAGGGACGGAACCGTACGCCTGTGGGACGTCTCCACGCCCGAACGTCCCGCCCCGCTGGGCGAACCGCTGCGCGCGCACGACGACGGCGTCCTCACGGTCGCGTTCTCCCCCGACGGCCGCACGCTGGCCACCGGCGGCGAGGACGACACGGCGCGGCTGTGGGACGTACGCCGACCGGACCGCCTACGGCCGCTCGGTGAACCGCTGCGCGGCCATACGGACTTCATCGCCTCCGTGGCCTTCAGCCCCGACGGCCGTCTCCTCGCCACCGGCGCCGAGGACGGCACGGCACGGCTGTGGCACGTGGCCGGCGCGGGCGACGGGACCCGGGCACGGCCCGCGGGTGACGCCCTCACTCGGCACGACGAGCAGGTCAACGCGGTGGCCTTCGCCCCGGACGGGAAGACCCTGGCGACCGGCAGCGACGACCGTACGGCCCGGCTGTGGGACGTGCGACGGCCGGACCGCGCCCGTCCGCTGGGGGAGGAGCTGGCGGAGCACCGCGGGGCGGTCAGGGCGTTGGTCTTCGCCCCGGACGGCAGGACGCTGGCGACCGGCAGCGGCGACCACACGGTCCGCCTGTGGGACGTGACCGACCCGGCCCGCGCCGAGCCCTACGGCCAGGAACTCACCGGCCATGTCGACACCGTCACCTCCGTGGCGTTCAGCCCGGACGGCGACACCCTCGCCTCCGTGGGCTACGACCTGACGGCCCGGGTGTGGACCCTGGACGCGGACCGCGCGGCAGCCCACGTCTGCGATCGTACCGGCGGCGTCCTCACCCGCGCCGAATGGGAGGAGCACCTGCCGCAGCTCGGGTACCAGGACGTGTGCGAGGGGCGCTAGGAGGGGTGTTCACGCCGACTCAGGGGGTGGTGAACTTCAGCACGGCGCCGTCCTTGTCGTGCGCGACGACGGTCGCCTTCAGATCGTCGCCGAACCCGGCCTCACCGCCCGCGCCACCGAGCTGCATCAGGGTGCCCGCCGTCTGGAAGGTGACGAAGTCGTCGCCCACGGAGACATGCACGTTCACGTTGTTCGCCGTGATGTCCGCCGTGGAGGTCACCAGTACCTCGCACTCGCCGTCCGAGCACGCGGCGACGTTCCTGCCGTCCGCCGCCTTGGGCAGCGGGCCGGTGGGGTCGGGCGCGGGCGAGGCCGTGTCCTCGTCGGGCGTCCAGCCCGGCGCGCACTGCTCGGCGCGCTTGTACGCGGCCGTGAGCTGCGGATCCTTCTTCGTCAGCGCCGACAGGTCGGGCTCAGGCGGTGTGAGGGACTGGACGAGCCTGTCGACCTCCGCGGCACTGCCCTCGGCGTCATCCATGGCCGCGGTCGGGGACACCTCGTCGAGTTCGGCCGCGACGCCCTGCACCTTCTTCAGCAAGGCGTCGTGCAGCCGGTCGGCCGCGGGAACGCCCGACGGGGCGAGTTCCGTCAGACCGCTCTCCACGTCATCCACCGCCGGCGGTGTCCGGGCGAGGTAGCTGACGGCGAGGAGTTGGGCGGACGGACCGACCTCGTCCGGGTTCCGGATCTCCTTCAGATCCGCCGCGCTGTCCGTCCGAAGGTCCTCGAGCGCGCTCGTCGACACGCACATCTCACCGACCCACTTCACCAGTTCCTGGGACGGCGTCCGTGCCGGCGTCGGCTCGGCCGACTCCTTGCCCGACGCGTCCGCCTTCTCGTCCGCCCCGCCCCCGCCCGCGCAGCCGCCGACGGCCAGTACCAGCCCGGCGGCCACCACGGCGACGCTCCTCCTCTTGAACATCCAACAACCCCTCTCCGCGCTGTGACCCCTTCTTCGCGGGCCGACGCCGGCACCGTAGGACCAGTTCAGCGCGCCACGGTTTGTTCGGTCACCCGGTCCGCAGCCGTGAACAACGCCCGGTGGCGTGGGTGAACGTGCTCGGGCCGCGGTGTTCCGGCGGAATCGGTCGGCGTTCTCGGCGGCCCATTGCCGGAACGGTCCGGCCGGGGAGCCGGTGATCTGCGAAACCGTGTCCCGGACCGCCGACAGCTCGTCGTGGACGTCTCCGCCCATGACATCCGGCACCGCATCCGTTCCAGAAGCCCCTCGCGGGTCACGCTGCACCGCTCGTGCGCACCCGGCTGAGCACTTCGGGACATCAGCTCCCGCTCAGCCGGACACCGAGCATGAAGACCCCCGCAGCCATTACGGCTGCGGCGAAGACCGAGGCGAGCATCCGGCTGCGGCGCAGCAGCGAGCGGATCGCGGCGACGAACTCGAAAACCGCGATGACGGCACCGGTCACGCCGAGGGTGGCGGCGGCCCAGTAGACCCAGGTGACCTCGCCCCAGAAGCGCAGTAGGAGGAGTGCGGGTCCGATGAGCAGCAGCGACAGGGTCGAGGAGAACACCGATGCCTCGGGCTGGTCCTGGACCTGTGCCTCCGTCTGATCTTCGGCGTGTGCCGTTGTCTGCTCCCGCATGATTCCCCCGTGTGCATGATCAAGGTCCGTTGCCTTCTGGGATGACGCCGAACCCTGATCATTGGTTGCTCCGGCGAGTGTTCAGCGCCCACAAGAGCAGCCGGCTGTTGCCTTGCCCTCACTGACGGTGGTGTCCGGGTCGGTCACTTCCTCGGCCTGGGTGCAGCAGGCGGTGACCTCGCAGCACGCGTCCCGGGTGGCGGAGGCGGACGCCCCGACAGGCTTGACCGCTCGAACGATGGCGGAGTGCATGCTGTCGGCGACCGAGTGGGTCGGGGTGATCTTGATGTCGGTGAAACCCGCGGACCGGAGGCCGTGGCTGTACTCGGCGAAGGAGAGGGCGCCGGCGATGCAGCCGACATAGTCCCCGCGCTCGGCCCGCTGCCCGGCGGTGAGTGTGTCGTCGGCGACGACGTCGGAGACGCCGATGCGGCCCCCGGGCTTCAGGACGCGGAATGTCTCGGCGAAGACGGCAGGCTTGTCGGTGGACAGGTTGATCACGCAGTTCGAGATCACGACGTCGATGGTGTTCGCAGGCAACGGGATGGCCTCGATGGTGCCCTTGAGGAACTCGACGTTGGTGGCGCCTGCCTTCGCCGCGTTGGCGAGGGCCAGGGTCAACATCTCCTCGGTCATGTCCAGGCCGTATGCCCTGCCGGTGGGACCGACCCGTCGGGCGGAGAGAAGAACGTCGATGCCTCCGCCGGATCCCAGGTCGAGAACACGCTCGCCCTCGTTCAGCTCGGCGACCGCGGTGGGGTTCCCGCAGCCGAGGGAGGCGGCGACGGCCTCGGCAGGCAGCGCCTCGCGCTCGCCGGCGGCATAGAGGGCGCCGCCGAAGTTGTCGTCGACCTCGACGGCCTGCGGCCCGCAGCAGGCGGTGCCGCCCTCGGTGACCTGGGCGGCCGCCGCGGCATAGCGGCGGCGGACGGTCTCACGAAGGTCGGTGGAATGCTCGCTCATGACGATGACTCCCAGCGGTTGAAGGCCCTGCCCGCGCGGCGGCAGATGAGTTTGTATTGACGTTTCTCGATACAACCTTGCGCCCTGAATCGAAGAACGTCAACATAGGGGCATGTCGAAACAAGAGCTGGTGGTGCTCGACCAGGCCGCCGACGGCGCCTGCTGTGGGCAACTGGCGGCAGCGCCGCTGGACGAGGACCGGGCCGTGGAACTGGCGAAGGTGTTCAAGGCCCTGGGGGATCCGGTCCGGCTGCGGCTGCTGTCGATGATCGCGTCCCGGGACGGGGGCGAGGTCTGCGTGTGTGAGCTGACCCCGGCCTTCGAGCTGTCCCAGCCGACGATCTCTCACCACCTCAAGCTGCTGAGGCAGGCCGGCCTCGTCGACTGCGAACGCCGAGGGACCTGGGTCTACTACTGGGTGCTGCCTGCGGCCCTGGAGCGGCTGGCCGCCGTCCTGAACGTTCCGCGGACGACCGGGGTGACCACATGAGCGGCCGTCCTCTTCCGCTGGGTCGGCGTGTGGCCGCGGAAGCCGTCGGAACAGCGGCGCTCGTCGCGGTCGTGGTCGGCTCCGGCATCCAGGCCACCGAGCTGTCGAAGGACGTCGGCGTGCAACTGATGGCCAACTGCCTGGCAACGGTATTCGGGCTGGGGGTGCTGATCGCGGTGTTCGGGCCGGTCTCCGGAGCCCACTTCAACCCGGTCACTCTCGCGGCCTGGATCAGCGGCCGCCGCTCGGGCGAGGGGCCCTCACTGCGGGAAGCGGCGGCTTATGTGCCCGCCCAAATCTTCGGCGCGATCACTGGGTCGGCGCTGGCGAACGCGATGTTCGGCCAACCACTGGTGGCCTTCTCGGGCCATGACCGCTCCGCGTCACATCTGTGGCTCGGCGAGGTGGTTGCGACGGCTGGACTGATGCTGGTGGTCTTCGGCCCGGGCCGGCCGGGTGAACCTCGCTCCTGCCGTGGTGGCTGCCTTCATCGGAGCGGCCTACTGGTTCACCTCCTCCACCGCCGCCGTCGGTCTGGCCCTGCTCATCCTGGTCTTCGGCCCGCCCGCGCCCGGGGCAGCCGCCGAATCGGCGGCTCCTCTCGCCGCTGTCCCCGCCCGCTGAACCGTTCTGGAGACTCCTGCCGTGAAACCGCCCTCCTCGCGTCCGTCCGTGCTGTTCGTCTGCGTCCACAACGCCGGCCGTTCACAAATGGCCGCCGCGTTCCTCACCCACCTCGGCGATGGCCGCGTCGAGGTCCGCTCGGCCGGCTCGGCTCCGGCCGATGCCGTGAACCCGGCCGTCGTCGAAGCGATGGCCGAGGTGGGGATCGACGTCTCCGCCGAGACCCCGAAGGTCCTGACCGTCGAGGCCGTCCAGGCGTCCGAGGTCGTGATCACCATGGGCTGCGGGGATGCCTGCCCTGTTTTTCCCGGCAAGCGGTACCTCGACTGGAAGCTCGACGACCCCGCTGCGCAGGGCCTTGAGGCCATCCGTCCGATCCGGGACCAGATCGAGGCCCGCATCCGAGGACTGCTGGGCGAATTGACCGCCTGACACGTTAGTGACGACGGCCTCGACATTCCCTGCCGGCGATGTGAACGGTCAGCGAGACGGCTGCGGCCCAGGCCGAGGTGAGCATCCGGCCGCGGCGCGCCGGCGAGCGGATCGCGGCGCCGAGCTCGAGGACCGCGACGACGGCATCCGTCACGCTGATCACCACGGCGGAGGCCGGCCAGGGGCGGGCCATCCGGGCGGGGCGCCGGGCGCGTACGGCATGGCGGCCCAGGGCCGCGGTGCCCCGCGGCGCATGCTGATGTCTCCCCCTGCAGGAGAGGCCTGTGAGTGATCTCAGCTCCCGAGTGACCCCGAGGCCGGCGTCCGCCGCAGCGGGCGATGGCATTCCCGGACCCGGCGTCATCGGCATCGGGCTCGCCGCGGTGCTGACGTTCGCGCTCGCCCAGGGCTCGTGGCAGTGGTTCGCCACGTTCATCGGGGTGACGCTCCTTGCGGTGATGCTCGCCTTCCAGCAAAGGGCGGAGTGGACGCCGGACATCCGCTCGGCGTACATGCGCGGCCTGGTCGCGTACGCGCTGATCGTCGGCCTGTGCGTGGCCATCGCGCTCGCCCCCCTCCTGCAGCGCTGGGCCTGGTTGTTCCCGATGCGGGGCACGCGCAGGGAGTGCCTGCTGATGGGCAGGTACGAGGCTCTCAAGGTGGAGGCCGCGCTGGGGAACCTGGCCGGCAGTGACAGCGCGGCCGTGGCGTTCGCGCAGGGGGACCAGGCCCGTGAGGCCATTGCCGAGTGCCTGGCAGCCACGACGACCCTGTGGCTGCCCCTGTACGGAGTGGGGATGGCGGTTCTGGTGGGAGCGGGTGCGTGGTTCCGCGACCGGGCCCGGGCCCGGTCGGGCCCCGTCGGCTAGGCGCTTCGTTCGAATCAGGGCGTCATTACCTGGGGCGTGACCGGGGCTCCCCTCCCGTAACCACTACGCGGACGCTATAGCGGCTGGCGCAAACCACAGCATGGGTGTGGCCCGACCCGACGACAAAAGGTAATGCGAGTTTTCTCAGCTCACTGTGCGAAGGAAGCGAGATGATAGGGGTTCACCCCATCACCAGTGAAGGTGACAGGCGGTGCAGACTCCCGCCCAGCCAAGCGGGCGCCCGTCGCTCTTGTACCCGCGCCGCTACGACAGCGCGCGAGGATTTGAACCGGTTTCGGGAAATCCTTCGGCACCGCGCACGCCTACGTCACCGCCATCACCGGGCCTGCTCGCCGCCCGTGCCCAGGGCCACCCTTCACGGCAGGCCGTCTGTGGGCCGTCCGAAGGCGGCCCACGACCATCAACGACCAGCGACAGCAGCTACTGCGCAGCTCCCCGAGGGGGCGCATGGTTGCGGTCGCCGGAGGTACCTCCCAAGCGTCCTTGGCTGCGCCGTGGCCCGCCGAGGCAGCTCTGCGCGGGCCCTGCGCATGCTGTGACAGGACGCGGAATGGATCGGCCAGAGGCCTCTTGGGCTGCATTGAGTTGAGACAGCGGTGTCTGCTCGACGGGGCAGCACGCGTCGAAGGAATTTGCTGGCGCGAGCGGTCAGGAAGAGGCCGACCCCTTCGCCTGGCTCTGTCCATGAGAAGGGACAGCACTTCGACAGTGGTCCGGGAGGTGTCTGGCCGTCGGCGCCGACGCGGAATGTTCATGGGCTCGGGCAGCACCGGGCCTTCCTCGCGGGCCGAGTGTGGCGGGGTCTCAGCGCCAGTCGTCGATCACGTAGGCGTCGGGGTGGCTGTAGCAGGGTTCGTTGGGCCTGTGCATGGTCACGCCCTGCAACCAGGTGCGGAAACCGCGGTCGACCATTCGACGGTAGGCATCCGGGCGGCCCAGGTTCACCCCGGCGTCCAGTTGAGCCAGTCCGCGCTCGGCGGCCAGCTGCTCGCACGCGCCAAGCAGTCGTTCGAACCGGTCGGCCGCCTCCGGGCCAGGGCGCACGGCGCCGAACTTGACGAAACACACGTCCTCGCCGGCCTCCGACCCGGCTCCGCAATGGCAGACGGCCAAGCCATCGAGCTCGGAGCCGGCGCCCTGGAGCAGAATGGTGTCACCGAGTCCCTGCGCGTGCGTGGCCACGATCTCGCGTTCCAGGCTCAGGCCCTCGTACACGGCCCCGGTCAGTGCGCGACAAAGGCTCAGGGCGTCGGGCTGCTCGGCGGCGGGCAGCTGGCTGTACAGCACTCGGCCGGGGACTGCGGCGCTGCCTGCCACCACCTGCTTCTTCATGATGGCTGTGAGGAATCGGGGCCAGAAACCGTAACGGCGGTAGAGCTCAAGGTGCTTGGGACTGTGCGAGAAGGTGAACAGGCCCAGGTGGCGGTTCTCCCAGGTGTCGAAGCAGTCCATGACCGGCTCCATGAGGCGCCTGCCGACGCCCTGGTCCCACAGGTCCGGACGCACGGTCAGCGGACCGAAGTACCCGACGCTGCCCCAGTTGACGGCGAAGTTCGATGCAACGACTTCGCCCTCGACCGTCGCTGCGAAGGCCGCCTGTGGATCGGCCGCCCAGCGAGTACGGACGTAGTCGGCGGTCCCAAAGAACGTCTTCGGCTCAGGAGCCCCGAAGAACGTCCCGAAGGCGACCCTGAAGATCTCGTCGGCCCGATCCAGATCCGCCTCACCCAGCGGGCGCACCGACACAGGGCCGCCCGTGCCACTCTTGCGCTCCCCTGCCGGTGGGATCATCGCTCTCTCCTTCCCGACCCCCTGTTTCATCGCACCATGTGCGTGCGCCGCAGGCGAGGCGAAAGGTCCACCGATACCAGGGACCGAGGACCCGGCCGGTCTGCCTTGCCTGTCCGCCGGGAACTGCAGCAGTCACCAGGCCGAATACCGACCGGTCGAACAACGGCTACTACGGGTACCGAGGCCCAGGAAGGCCACCCTCTGCCCAGGCGGGGAGTCAGTCGACGGGTGCTGTCCGTTCTCGGACCCGTGAACAAAGCCAGGCTGGCGACGCCCCGGGCCGCGGGCACCGCCGGCGCAGGGGGACCCGCCACGCGAACAGCTGCGATCTCGCCGGCTCCCGCCGCCGATGTAACTCCGCCGCGTCCCAATGGTGCGGTGATCGGGTCAGTCAGGGAGCGCCGGAGGCAGCTCGGCCTGAAGATGCTTCGCCCCTCATAGGGGTATCGACGAAATGCGCCCCGAAGTGACGGAATGCGCGGGTCAGAGTCAGCGAGCCCGGCGACCGCTGCTGACCTCTCGCAGCGAAGGTTGAGCATCGTCACCGAAGGTTGGTGACCGCTGGGTTTTCTCAGCGAAGGTTGAGTGGCCGTTGAGATCTGGCTGTCTGGGGAGACGGTGGGGGAACCGTTACACGCGTACGGCGATCCCGTACTCGGCGCCTTCGACTTGGACTTCTTCCACGGCAGCCAACGTCGTCGTACCACGTTAGGTGCCGGGTGGAACGTCCGATTCGAGGACGCGCCTCCCGCACGGGGGTTCCGCTGGAACGAGGGCGACCGCAGCTTCCCGGGTTGATACTACGCGGTGACCACCGGTGGCCATGTGGGCCACGAGTCGTGGCTGGAGCGGGATCGGCTAATACTGCTGGACTCCGCCCCGGACGTGGTGGGGATCGCCTCCCAGCCGTTCTGGCTGAACTGGCGCGAAGGCGAAGTGCGGCGACGGCACGCGCCTGACTACTTCATACGGCTGGCCGACGGCCGCGCTCGGGTGGTGGGTGTCCGTGCCGAGGATCAGGTCGACGAGCGGACCGCGGAGGCGTTCGCCGCGACCGAGCGGGCCTGTTCGGCGGTCGGCTGTTCATCGGTCGTGCAGCTCTATCCGGTTTGATCCAAGTTTGCGCACGGTGGGAGACGGCGCGCTTGAGGCAGTACTGCTCAATGCTCCTTGCCGGCGGCGCGGTTCGCGGGCGGTTCGGGCAGCCAGTCGCGAGCCGGGTCGTACTCCAGCCAACGGCGTTGCCCTGCTGCGGTGGCGCAGACGGCTGCGAGGTCGCTCAGTCCCGGGTGTGCGTTGCCAGCGCACCACAACAGCGACCAAGCGTACAGCGGCGTGGGGTTGACCAGCGGGACGGAGCGCAGCCCCGGGATCTCTGGCAGCGGCGCGTCGGCGGGCAGCAGCGAGAAGCGTCGCGGGTCTTGCGCCACCTCGGCGAGGAAGTGGGCGAGGCCCAGGTTGACGCTCGTGGCTGTGTCTCGGATGTCGAATCGGTCGGCGAACCGGTGCAGGAAGTCGAGCCGGTCCAGCTGACTGGGTGCCCACAGCACGCTGTCGCTCAACTGGTCGGGTCGCAGTGCTGGTTCGGCTGCGAGTGGATGGTCCGTACTCAGTACGGCGTCCACCGGCTCGAGGCGGACGAGGCGGTGTGCAAGGCCGGAGCGCAGCGGGGGGTGGACCCGGCCGAAGGCCGCGTCGATGTCGCCGTGCAGCAGTGCCGCTGTCACTGACGGCAGGTCGCGCCCGTGCCCCAGCGTCAGGTCCCCGGCTTCTCCGGCGACCTGGGCCAGTGTCCGCATCGGTGCGTAGAGGTGCCCCCAGACATCGACGCGCAGTGGACGGTGCTTGCCGACTGCCGCCGCGACCGCGGCGTCGGCGGCGGCCAGGGTCTGCCGGGCCGGCGGAAGGAAACGCTGTCCGGCCTCGCTGAGGCGTACCCCGTTGCCGGCGCGCTGGAACAGTTCGGTGCCGAGCAGGGATTCCAGCCTCGCGATCCTCTTGGACAGCGCCTGCTGGGAGATGGCGAGCGTCCCTGCTGCTCGCCCGAAGTGCAGTTGCTCGGCGGCTCGCACGAAGGCGCGTACCTGTGCCACGTCGAGATCCATGGCTTCCACCATAGGTGACAACCGAAAGTTGTCGGCTGTGCGTGTGCGTTGTTGGATCACGGGGCTGCTGTGGAGGTTGCATTCTCGGCATGCAAAGACTGATTCCCACAGGGGAAGCGGCGCGTCCCGTCGCCTTCGCCGAGGTTCCCCAGCCCGTCCCGGAGCCTGGTGAGGTGCTGGTCAAGGTCGAGGCGTTCGCTCCGAATCGGGGTGAGACGTTTCTCCTCGAACGCCCCCGGCGGGGGATGCTGCCCGGCAAGGACATCGCGGGGCTCGTCGTGCAGGCGGCGGCCGACGGCTCGGGTCCCGGCATCGGCACCCGTGTGGTCGGACATCCGACGCACGGCGGCTGGGCCGAGTATGCCGCCGTGCCCACGCACTCGCTCGCGGTGCTCCCGGACAGTATCGACAGCGTACGGGCGGCAGCCCTGCCCCTGGCCGGGATCACCGCCCTGCGCCTGCTGAGTACGGCCGGTTCCCTGGCCGGCGGGCGGGTGCTGCTGACTGGCGCCGCGGGCGGGGTTGGCCACTACGTCACCGAGCTGGCCGTCGGTGCTGGGGCCGAGCTGACCGCGGTCACGGCCACGCCGGCTCGCGGCGAGCGGCTCGCGGAGCTGGGCGCGCAGGTGGTGCACGACGTCGCGGCGGCTCAAGGACCGTTTGACGTCGTGCTGGAGTCTGCGGGCGGGCCGGATCTGCCGGTCGCCCTCGCCAAGGTGCGCCCCGGCGGGCTGCTCGTCTGGTTCGGCCAGGCAAGCCGCACGCCGGTGACCCTCGACTTCTTTCAACTGCTGAGCGGGCCCGAGCGCGTCACGATCCAGCACTTCCACTACGCCGGCGCCCCCTACGGCTCCGAACTCGCAGCCCTGGTACGCCTAGTGGAGCAGGAGCGGCTGCACCCGGAGATCGGCCGGATCGCCGCCTGGGCGGAGACCGCCGACACGCTGGTCGACTTGCGGGAGCGCCGGATACGGGGCAAGGCCGTACTGACAACAGGAGCGACACGATGAGCATCGCCGAGTTCGCCGCCGCCCAGCGGACACGCGCCACCGGCGCGGGCGTCGACCCCCACGAGTACCGGCGCGTGACCGACGCCCTCACCTCCGTCGCCGACGTGGAGGCGTCCTTCATCCGCACCGCACACGCCTATCTGGAGCGCGCGCAGAAGGCGGGATCGTCCGTCTCCGCGGGGGAACATCTGCTGATGGCGGCCCGGTGGTTCCACCTCGCCACGCTCGCGCCGTACGCGCGGTCAAGCCGTGCCGCCGTCGAGGCCGACCATGCCTTGAGCAGAGCACTCACTGCGCTGGAGCCCGGCGCCCGACGTGTGAGCGGTGAGGGGTTCACCGGCTGGCTGCGCGGCCCCGCCGACGCTCCCGGTACCGTGGTCGTCGTCCCCGGCCTGGACTCGGCCAAGGAAGAGTTCCTCGATCTGGCCTCCGCGCTGCTGGCCAGAGGGCTGGCGGTGTTCGCCATGGACGGGCCCGGGCAAGGCGTGCTAGCCGCCACGACAACCTTCCAGCCGGACTACGAGCAGGTCGTGGGCCGGGTCGTCGATGCCCTCGGCGTCGCACGGATCGGGCTCGTCGGCCTGAGTCTGGGCGGCTATTTCGCGGCCCGGACCGCGGCGCTTGAGCCGCGCGTGGCCGCGGCCGCAACCGTCAGCGGCCCCTTCCGCCTCGGCTGGGAGGAACTGCCCCCGCCGGTACGGGACATCATGGCCCGACGTACCGGCGGCCCCGATGCCGCGCACGCGTTCGCCCGCCAGGTGGACCTCTCTGCCCTCGCACCTCGTATCGCGGCCCCGCTGCTGGTCGTGGACGGGGGTCAGGACGTCATACCCGGCGTGACGAACGGCGAGCCGCTGGCCCGTCTGGCACCGCACGGCACCTATCTGTCCGTACCGCACGGCGACCACCTCCTCGGCAACGCACGGGCCGACTGGCTGCCCCACCTCACCGACCACATCACGCGCACCCTGACGGGAGCATCGGCATGAACCGCTTCACCGGGAAGACCGTCCTCATCACCGGCGGCACCAGCGGCATGGGCCTGGCGACCGCACACCGCCTCATCACCGAAGGCGCTCACGTCATCGTCACCGGCCGCACCCGCGCACGAGTGGACACCGCCGTCCAGCAGCTCGGTCCCAACGCCTCGGGAGTCGTGGCCGACTCCGCCGACCTCGCCGCGGTGGACACGCTGATGCAGAGGGTCCGCGAGCGTCACGGGCGTCTCGACAGCCTCTTCGCGAACGCGGGCACTGGCACGTTCCTGCCGTTCGACAAGGTCGCCGAGACTGACTTCGACCACGGCGTCGACGTCAACTTCAAGGGGGCGTTCTTCACCGTCCAAAAGGCACTGCCGCTCCTGGCGGACGGAGGCTCGATCGTCATCAACGCATCGTGGACCATCCACCGGGGCAACAGTGTCCTCACCCTGTACTCGGCGACCAAAGCCGCCGTACACAACCTGGCCCGGACCCTCGCTGCCGCACTCTCCCCGCGCGGCATCCGCGTCAACTCCATCAGCCCCGGGTACATCGATACCCGGATGTATCCGTCCGCCGCACTGAGTGCGGCGGAGATGAAGGCACTGACCGGCCGGATCGCCGCAGGCCGCTTCGGACGCCCGGAGGAGATCGCAGCGGCCGTGGCATTCCTCGCCTCGTCCGACGCGTCCTACGTCAACGGCCAGGACCTCGTCATCGACGGCGGCCTGGTCGGTGCGGTATCCGCCTGACGAACGGTCGCGCACACCCGAAGCCAGCCGGCTTCTCCCAGGCCCGCGCTGGCGACCGCCGTCCAAGCTGTCCCCCTCGGCCGCGGGAGAATGGCCGGGCACCGCGGGAACGATCTCCATGAATGCCTGCGCAGCCCCGGGGCAGCGACCTTCGTCGGCGCCTCTGTTCTTCCGCTTGTTGGCCTCGTCATACGTGCGGCGAGGTACTCGGCCCAGTCGCGTCGGGCGTAGGCGACCCAGCGAGCTCCCGCAGCATGCGGATGAGACGCCACCACACGAAGGCGTCGAGCCTCTCGAAGACATGCTTGGCGACCGCGTGCTTGAAGTAGTTGGCCCAACCGCGCATGATCTGAGTGAGTCTGATCAGCACGGCGGCAAGATCCTGCTGCGTCCACCACGCCATGCTCGGCATCGCCCGCCTCCACAACCTCGCCCTGACCGGATAGCGCATCCACGCCGGCGGCCGATCAGGACCACCTCTGAGGTCACTTGCGGGACAGCCCTTAGCGCCTGCTCCTGCGTAGATCTTGGCCCGAAGGCAGCCGTATGCGCAGCAGTGCGGACGTACCCGTCTAGCTCTCCACTGGGGCTGCTCGCGGCTCAGATTCCATGTGGTGAGTCATGCGAGCCGTTGTAGGAGCAGAGGCAACGGCGAGTCCGAGTAGGGCCAGGTAGTTGCGGGGATGGTGTTCGTAGCGGTGGTTGAGTGCCGAAGACGGCCCGCGCCGCCACGGGTGGCCAAGTGCCCCGGTAGGCATCCCCGGGCGAACTTACAAGGCAGGCGTCGGGAGCGCCCCCGCGTGCCGCTTGTCCCGCGTCACGGCGGTTGCGCGGCGGCTCACGCGGGCCACAGGAAGAGAGCCCGGAGGGGGAGCCCCGGGGAGCCACTCAGGGAGCCGCACGCCACGACACCTAGCGGACTCTCACGGACTCCCACGGCCGATCGTCAGTAGTGGACAGCGGGGTTGGCGCCCGCCGAATGTCGTCCCGTCCGCTGCCGCATTACCTGGCGCGTAATCGACGTCCGAAGGGCCGCGCGGCAGCCTGTGAGCACCGGGTCCCGGGCGGCGCACTCCGTCCGGGACCCGGGCCCACCACGTCCCGCGAACCCTCGACGGAGGCTGATCCGCCATGTCCGCCACGCTGCTCGCCGGAATCTCCCGCACCACCGAACCGCAGTCCATGCTGCGCCGCTTCCTCGCCGCCGACGCGCTCGTCACCGGGGCCAACGGCCTTGCGTACTCCGTGGCTTCGGGCCCACTCGGACGTCTGCTCGGTGTCGACGGCACGCTGCTGCTTGTCCTCGGCCTGCTCCTGACCGCGTACGCCGCCGGTGTCGGCATGCTCGCCGTGCGGCCCCGGCCGCCGCAGCTCGCCGTCACGCTCGTCGTCGACATCAACATCGTGTGGTCGGTCCTCGGCGTCGTCGCGCTCGCGCTGTGGCTCGAGCCCACAGCAGTGGGCGCCGCCTGGACCGTGCTGCAGGCGCTGGCCGTCGCCGGCTTCGCCGTGCTGCAGTGGTCCGCTCTGCGCGCCGCCGCTACGGCGTGAGCGACTGCAGGTACTTCACCGTCGCCGGGTCGGCCGGGAGGAACGTCTCGATGGCCAGCTCGGCGACGGTCACGTCCAGCGGAGTGTTGAAGGTGGAGATCGAGGACACGAAGGAGAGCACCCGCCCCTCGTGCTCGATCCGCAGCGGGAGCGCGAAGTACGGGTACGGCGCGGAATCGGGGCCCGTCGCCTCACTCTCGTCGCCGGCGGCGTTCTGCGGCAGCGGATACGCGGCGACCTCGTCGTACAGGCTGCGCAGCGCGCCGGAGCGGACCAGTGCCATCTGCCGCTCCATCTGGTGCAGGAGATGGCCGCGCCACTCCGGCAGATTGCGGATCCGCGGGGCGAGACCCTCGGGGTGGAGCGTGATCCGCATGGCGTTGAGCGGCGGGGAGAGCAGATGCTCCGGCAGCCCGTCGAGCAGCATCGCGATACCCCGGTTGGCGGCGAGCACATGGTAGGTGCCGTCGACGACAAGTGCCGGGTACGGCTCGTAGCCCTGAAGGAGCCGTTCCATGCCCTCGCGCAGCGCTTCCATCGCCGGGTCGCCCAGCGGTGTCTCGGCGTACCGAGGTGCGTAACCTGCTGCCAGCAGGAGGGCGTTGCGCTCCCGTACGGGAACGTCGAGGTGCTCCGCGAGGCGCAGGACCATCTCCTCGCTGGGGCGGGAGCGGCCCGTCTCGATGAAGCTGACGTGGCGGGCGGACGACCCGGCGCGCAGGGCGAGTTCGAGCTGGCTGATCCGCCGCCGCTCGCGCCAGCCGCGCAGCAGCGGTCCCACTCCCGTACCGGACAGGGCAGTTGTCATAGCCAGACCGTAGTACGGAGCGGCGGCTTGTTACTCTGTCAGCCCCCGTGCGTTGCCCAGGAGCGCGGCCAGCGCCCGTTCGATGTCCATGGCGCCTGCCTCGTTGCCGGAGGGTACGGTCGCGTACGAGCGCACGAGGAACCGGCGCAGGCTCACGGTGTCCAGCTGGAGCAGTGCGACCCCTTCAGGTGAGCGCAGTTCCACCATGGTCTGCACCCGCCCGCAGGGCCAGATGTGCACGTCGCCGTCGCCGGATGGGGCACGCAGGCCCGCGTCGAGCAGACTTCGGGCGAAGGTCCAGGTGACGCCGGTGTCGTTCAGGCAGGCCTCGGGCGGGAAGACCATACGGACGGCGAACGGGTCGCTGTCGCTGTAGCGCAGGATCACCGGCACGGCCAGGGAGTGGGGCGCATCGCTGATGAGGCGGGCCCGGACGGATTGCTCGATGGTCGACGACATCGCTCACTCCTCTGCTGTTCCGCTCCTCGTGCACGTACAGCCACGGGCAGGGCTCACGCTCGCGCGAGCGACACCAGTGGCGTGTGTGACCTGCATCACCCAGCCTGAAACGATTCGGCCTGGATGGCTAGAGTTTTGCGCCATCGCATATCCCCGTAAATAGGGCTCGCCCCTGGTTACGGACGGGTATCCCGGCGGAGGATACGTGCGGGCCGGTCGCAGAGCTGTCGCGAGAGGAGCCCACGCGAAAGACCGGGGGAGAGTCGGCGTGAAAACGGGGGAGGACCCGGCGCGGAGGGTGGCGGAAAAGGAGCCCCGGCCGGACGGGGGTTTCCGGCCGGGGCGGTCACAGGGTGTGGGCACGCATGGCGGTCGCCTCTCGGCGAAACGCTCCACAGGGCTTCAGCCGAACGATCGTCCCCGTGGGCACAAGGTGAGGCCCGGGGACACTGTCCCATCCGCACCCACGCATAGATGAACGATAAACCATCCTCGGCTGTTCCGTGGCACCCCGGGGGTCCGCTGTGATGAGTGTTACTCCCCGTTACCTCGTGGCGCGACCGGGCCCGCGACATTCCGGCCGCGGAGCCGCGCCTCCGCGCGACCACCCGGGTGCGGTGTGCCCGGGGAGTGCGGCATCCGTCCGGCAGGGGCACGATGGCCGCATGCTGCTTGCCCGCGTCGCCGAAGTCTCCCGCGAGGTCGCTGCCACCTCGGCCCGTTCGCGCAAGATCGCCGCGCTGGCGGACCTGTTCTCGGAGGCCTGGCCGGAGGACGTCGCCCTTGTCATCTCCTACCTCGCCGGGCAGCTGCCCCAAGGCCGCATCGGCATCGGCTGGAGCGTCCTGAAAGAGCCGGTGCCGCCGGCCGCCGTCCCGGCTCTCACCGTCGGCGAGACCGACGCCGCGTTCACCGCCCTCGCCGGCGTGTCCGGCCCGGGATCCCAGGCGGATCGCCGCGACCGGGTGCAGCGGCTGATGTCCGCGGCCACCGAGGACGAGCAGCAGTTCCTGGTACGTCTCCTCACCGGCGAGGTGCGTCAGGGGGCACTGGACGCCGTCGCGCTCGAGGCCGTCGCCCGGGCCGCCGGGGCGCCGGCGGCGGACGTGCGCCGCGCCGTGATGCTGGAGGGCTCGCTGCCCCGGGTGGCACGTGCGCTGCTCGCGGAGGGTCCGGCGGCGCTGGAACAGTTCCGGCTCCGTGTCGGCAGCCCCGTCCAGCCGATGCTCGCGCACACCGCCAAATCCGTCACCGAAGCGGTCCAGTCGCTCGGTGTCGCCTGCACGGTCGAGGAGAAGCTCGACGGCATCCGCGTCCAGGTCCACCGTGCCGGAAGCGAGGTCCGGATCTACACCAGGTCCCTCGACGACATCACCGACCGGCTTCCCGAAGTGGCCCACCAGGCCCTCGAGATGACCGGTGACGGGTTCATCCTCGACGGCGAGGTCATCGCCCTGGCCGCCGACGGGCGGCCCGTCCCCTTCCAGGACATCGCCTCACGAGTGGGGTCCCGCCTCGACGTGGAGACAGCCCGCGCCGCACTGCCGCTGTACCCGGTCTACTTCGACGTCCTGGCCGCCGACGGCGAGTCGGTGCTCGACCGGTCGGGGGCCGAGCGGCACAAGATCCTCGCCCGGCTCGTTCCCGAACCGACCCGGGTCAGGCGGGTTGTCGTCGACGACCCGGAAGTCCCCGACCAGGTCGTCGCGGCGGAGGAGTTCTTCGCCGCGACACTGCAGCGCGGCCACGAGGGAGTCCTGGTCAAGGCCCTGGACGCGCCGTACAGTGCAGGCCGCCGAGGTCGCTCGTGGCTCAAGGTCAAGCCCGTCCACACCCTCGACCTGGTGGTCCTGGCCGCCGAACGGGGCCACGGCCGGCGCACCGGACTGCTGTCCAACCTCCACCTGGGTGCCCGCGCCGAGGACGGCGGGTTCGTGATGCTCGGCAAGACCTTCAAAGGCCTCACCGACGAGATGCTCCGCTGGCAGACCGAACGGCTCCACGAACTCGCCGTCGACGACGACGGTTTCACGGTGCGGGTCCGCCCCGAACTGGTCGTGGAGATCGCCTACGACGGGCTGCAGCGCTCCACCCGCTATCCGGCGGGCGTCGCCCTGCGCTTCGCCCGGGTTCTCCGCCACCGGCCCGACAAGTCCGCGGCCGAGGCGGACACCATCGACCAGGTGCTGGCGGCGCGACCCTGACCGAACGACGGGCGGGACCCGACGGGCTCGTCAGCCAAGCCCAGCGACCGGCTCGTCAGCGCAGACCCAGCACCTTGTCCGCGAACGCCGACAGGTTGTCCCTGGTCCGGGCGATCTGCTCCTCGAGCGTGAGGCTCTCCTCGTACCGGCCGTGTCGCAGCTTCGGCTGCTTCTTGCCACGCACGTACAGCGAGCAGGCCAGATCCGCGCACAGGTACGTGCCCACCGTGTTCCCCTCCCGGCCTGCCGCGCCGGCCAGCGGCGCGGTGAACAGGGTCACCCCCGAGGCCGCGTGCGCGGTGAGACACGCCTGGCACATGCTGGACTTGAGAACGCTGGTCCGCCCGGTGGACGGGATGCGCAGGGTGATGCCGACCGGCCCGTCCTCCCGGGGCAGGACGATATACGCCCTCAGCGGCGCGCCCGGATCCACCCACCCGAGAAAGTCCAGGTCGTCCCAGGGAAGTTCGGCGAAGTCGGCGGGCAGCCGCATCCGGCCGGCCTCTCCCTTCGTGCAGTTCACAAAGGACGTACGGATCTGTTTGTCGGTCAATGGTTCCACTCGGTGGAACGTACACAGCGTGGCCTGGTGCAGGCATCCGAATTACCGGGCATCCGATCTATGGTGTCCCCGTCCGCCGCCCCCTCCCGGAAGGATCCTGGTCATGCCCACAGAGCCGCTGTCGCAGAAGGAGATCGAGGACCGGCTGCGTGAGCTTCCCGGCTGGTCCCTCGAGGGCGCCAGGATCGCCCGCTCCTACCGTCTCGACTCGCACTTCGCGGCGACCGCCATGGTCGTGCACATCGCACAGATCCAGGAGGAGCTGAACCACCACTCGGAGATGACGCTCGGCTACAACTCGGTGGCGCTGACCGTTCAGTCCCACGACGCGAACGCGATCACCGAGCGGGACTTCCGGCTGGCCGAGAGGGTGGAGGAGATCGCTGCGGGCCACGGCGCGAACTAGCATCCCTCCCGGGCAGCTTTGCCCGTCGCGCAAGCAGTGCCGGTCACGGCACTGCTTGCGGCCAGCTGACGGAGGGTGCCGCCGTCATGCCCGCGGTGTCTCCCGATGGTTCTGGCATGCTCCAGACATGCTCGACTACGACCGTGAGGCCGCCGTCTACGACGCGACGCGTGGCGGCGTGCCCAGGGCCGAGGCCGCCGCCGCGGCGGTGCTCGGCCTGATACCGGCACAAGCGCGCACACTCCTCGACATGGGCTGCGGCACCGGCCTGGTGACGACACGTCTGCGCCGCCCCGGCCTGCGCGTGATGGGCTGTGACGGCTCGTACGGCATGGCGCACAAGGCTGCCGAGCGCATGGGCGCCGCCGTCGTGCTCGGTGACGTGCGGCGGCTGCCGCTGCGGGACGGAGCCTTTGACGCGGTCAGCGCCGTATGGCTGCTGCACCTGGTGCCCGACTCGGCCGCGGTGGTCGCGGAGGCCGCACGGGTGCTGCGGCCCGGCGGGGTGTTCGTCGCCACCGTCGACAAGGACGTCGGGCACGACGTGGACAGCGACATCGACATGATCCTGCGTCCACACCGCTCGTTCGCCGCCGCCTCCGACCGCGCGGACCTGATCGAAGCGCACGCGGCCGCCGGCGGCCTGCGACCCTTCGGCCGGGCCCGGTTCGCCGGCCATGGCCAGGGCCGCACCCCTCGTGACACGGCAGCTGCGCTGCTCGCGGGTCGCTTCCGTTCCTGGTTCTCCCACGGCGGCGACAGCGCGACGGCCCGCGAACTCGCGGACCGGCTGGCCCTGTTGCCCGGTCAGGCCACCCGCCGCCCTGACCCCTCGTACGTACTGCACGCCTTCCGCAGGGAGGCCGGCTTGACCGCGGGCGCACGGTGACGGGCAGAGCTCGCCCGGAGGTGTGACTTGCGCAGGTGCGCGGCCGCGCCGTCATACGCGTCCGTCTACGCTGGTGGTCATGGACGCTCTCGCCGGACTTCTGGACGGGCCGCGGGCCAGGGGGGCTTTTCTGCTGCGCATGGTGATGGAGCCGCCGTGGTCCGTGCACATCGACGACGAGGCCCCGCTCTGTCTGATGTGCGTCACCCACGGCGAGGCCTGGATCGCCCCCGCCTCGGGGGAGCCGGTGCTGCTGCGGCCCGGTGATGTGGCCGTCGCGCGGGGCCCCGAGCCCTACACCGTCTCCCACACGCCCGGTGCCGAGCCGCACGCCCGGATCGGTCCCGGCGGCACCTGCCACACCCTGCAGGGCGAACCGCTCAACCAGTCCATGCGGCTGGGCGTGCGGACCTGGGGCAACGCGCCCGACGGCTCGACCTCCATGCTCATCGGGACGTATCAGATGAAGGGCGAGGTCAGCGGCCGGTTGCTGGACGCGCTGCCGCCGCTGCTGCACCTGTCGGCGCAGGTGTGGAACCACCCCCTCATGACCGTCCTCGACGAGGAGATCGCCCGTGACGACCCGGGTCAGAGCGTGGTGCTCGACCGGGTGCTCGACCTGCTGCTGATCGCCGTGCTGCGCACCTGGTTCTCCCGGCCCGACGCCGAGGCGCCCGCCTGGTACCGGGCCATGGGCGATCCGGTGGTGGGGCAGGCGCTGCGGCTGATCCAGGACGGCCCGGCCCGCTCCTGGACCGTCGCCTCGCTCGCCGCGGAGTGCGGCGTGTCGAGGGCCGCGCTCGCCCGGCGCTTCAACGAGCTGGTCGGCGAGCCGCCCATGGCGTACCTCACCGGCTGGCGGCTCACGCTCGCCGCGGACCTGCTGCGCGAGAGCGACGCGACGGTCGAGGCGGTGGCGCGGAAGGTCGGCTACAGCGGCTCGTTCGCGCTCAGCGCGGCCTTCAAACGGGTGCGAGGCATCAGTCCGCAGGAACACCGCTCGGGTGGTGTTTTGCCGGACCGGCAACGAAGTTTGCCGTAGGGGAGCGGCCGGGTAACCCTGGGCCCATGAGCAACCACCACGACTCCACCCACATCGACTGGGACGAACTCGGGCCGCTGCTGGAGCGCGGCGCGGAGGTGCAGAGCCCCCTGTACCGGCAGGCGACCGACTGGCTGCGGGAGCTGGTACCCGCCGGAGGTGTCCGGCGGATCCTGGACATCGGCAGCGGACCCGGCGTGATCACCGGGCTGCTCGCCGAGGCGTTCCCGTATGCCGAGGTCGTCGCCGTGGACGGCACCGAGCCGCTGCTGGAACGGGCCGCCGCGCGCGCCGCGCGGGCAGGCCAGGGCGACCGTATCCGTACGCGCACGGCCGAACTTCCCGATGACATGGCCGACTTGGGCGAGGCAGACCTCATCTGGGCCGGCGGCTTCGTGCACCATCTGGGCGACCAGCGCGCGGCGCTCGGCACCCTGGGCCGGTTGCTGCGGCCCGGTGGGCTGCTCGCCGTCGTCGAGGGCGGACTGCCGGCCCGCCACCTCCCGCGCGACTTCGGAATTGGCCGGCCGGGCCTGGAGAGCAGGGTCGGCGCGGCCGTGGAGGACTGGTTCGCCCGGATGCGGGCCGAGCTGCCCGGAGCCAAGGACGAGGTCGAGGACTGGCGGGCACTGCTCGCCGCATCCGGGCTCACCCCGAGCGGCACCCGCTCGTTCCTGCTCGACGTCCCGGCGCCCGTCCCCCTGTCCGTGCGCGAGCAACTGGTGTCGGCCTTCGCCTGGCAGCGCAGGCTGGTGGAGGGCCTGCTGCCGGCCGACGACATCGCCGTCCTCGACCGGCTGCTGGACCCCGAAGACGCGGAGGGCCTGCTGCAGCGTTCCGACGCGTACCTGCTGACCGCCCGCACCCTCTACACGGCACGCAGGGACTGAACGGGGCGGCCCGCAGGGACTGGCCGGCCGGGCGGGACCGGCGTGCGGCACCGGGGGGCAGGGCCGGTGGTCAGAGTTCCGGGCCGTCGGGGACCACCGGCTCCAACTGCCACCACTGGCCCGGCGAGTCGGTGTCCTCCCACTGCTGCACGTTCGCTCCGTCGTCGGTGGCGCCATCGGCCACCTCGAGCATCAGCCCGCTGATGAAGCTGACGATGGTCACCGTGCCCGGCGAGTCGACGTGGCGTTCGACGATCCATTCCTGGGCGCCGAAGTTGTTCGCCTTCCACTGCTGGACGTTGGCGCCGTTCTCGGTCGAGGCGTTCGCCACGTCGAGCCGCTTGCCGCCGGCCGCGTTGACGAAGTGGTACAGCCCGTTCCCGTTCGGTACGGGGTCGATGCGCCATTGCTGAGCGGTCGTACCGGCGTCCTTGCCCTGCTGGACGTTGACGCCGCTGCCCTTGCCGCCGCCGTACACCTCCAGCAGCAGCCCGCTGTTGACATTCCGCACGCGATAGAGCCCTGCCTCAAGTGGTCCGTCCACTGTTCCCCCTCGTGCCCGGCCTGCGATTGACGACCTGGATCATCGTCGCAGCCTCCACTGACAACGGCCTTCACCGACTACGACGGACAACGACGGACAGCGAAGAACGAAGAACGGCGCAGCCGCCTCCTCGCGACTGCGCCGTTTCCGTCCTTGAGGCCCGGTTCTCGTGCGGTCAGGAGTTGATGTCGGCCGGGTCCGGGCCGAGCCGCTTGCCCTCGTCCAGTGCCGCGAAGGCGGCCAGGTCGTCGGCGTCCAGCTCGAAGTCGAACACGTCGATGTTCTCCTGGATCCGCGACGGCGTGACGGACTTGGGGATCACCACGTTGCCCACCTGGAGGTGCCAGCGCAGCACCACCTGGGCCGGGGTGCGGTCGTGCTTGCGGGCGACCGCGACGACGGCCGGGGCCTGCAACAGCTCCTTGCCCTGGCCGAGCGGGGACCAGGCCTCGGTGGCGATGCCGTGCTTCGTGTGGAAGTCCCGTGCCGCGGACTGCTGGAGCTGCGGATGCAGCTCGATCTGGTTCACCGCCGGGACCACCGTGGTCTCGTCGATGAGGCGCTCGACGTGCTCCGGCAGGAAGTTCGACACGCCGATGGCCTTGGCGCGGCCGTCCGAGAGGATCTTCTCCAGGGCCTTGTAGGTGTCGACGTAGATGTCGCGCGCCGGCATCGGCCAGTGGATCAGGTACAGGTCGACGTAGTCGAGGCCCAGCTTCGCGAGGGATGCGTCGAAGGCGTGCAGCGTGCTGTCGTAACCCTGGTCGGAGTTCCACAGCTTGGTGGTGACGAACAGCTCGTCGCGGGCGATCCCGGAGCCGGCGAGGGCCTTGCCGGTGCCCGCTTCGTTCCCGTAGATCGCCGCGGTGTCGACGCTGCGGTAGCCGGCCTCCAGGGCTGCGCCCACCGTCTGCTCCGCCTCGTCGTCGGGCACCTGCCAGACGCCGAAGCCGAGCTGCGGCATCGCGACGCCGTTGTTGAGAGTGATGAAGGGGACCTTGCTCACGAGCGGTCGATCCTTACGTCGTCGGTTTGGGACTCCCATGCTCAACGATCAGCACCCTGATCGCATTCCCGCCGCCGCGAGCCGGACCGGAGCGAAGGACTGCAGGCTCACCGGTAGAGGGCCTCCACTTCGGCCGCGTACGCGTTCTCGATCGCCTTCCGCTTCAGCTTCAGCGACGGCGTCAGCAGCCCGTGTTCCTCGCTGAACGGATGCGCCAGTATCCGGAACGTGCGGATCGACTCCGCCTTCGACACCAGGGTGTTCGCGGACACCACCGCTCGGCGGATCTCCATCTCCAGGTCCGGGTCGCGCACCATGTCCGCCGGCGGCAGATTCGGCCTGCCCTGGATGGACAGCCAGTGGTCGACCGCTTCCTGGTCGAGGGTGACGAGTGCCGCGATGTAGGGCCGGTCGTTGCCGACGACGATGCACTGCGCGATGAGCGGATGCGACCGCACCCGCTCCTCCAGGCCCACGGGCGAGACGCTCTTGCCGCCCGAGGTCACCAGGATCTCCTTCTTCCGCCCGGTGATCGTGAGATAGCCGTCCTCGTCGAGCGCGCCCAGGTCCCCGGTGGCCAGCCAGCCGTCGTGGAGCACGGCGTCCGTGGCCTTCGGATCTCCCAGGTAGCCCTGAAATATGTGCCCGCCGTGCAGCCACACCTCGCCGTCCTCCGCGATGTGCACGGTGGTCCCGGGGATCGGCAGGCCGACGGTGCCGTAGCGGGTGCGCTCGGGAGGGTTCGCGGTGGCCGCCGCGCTCGACTCCGTCAGACCGTAGCCCTCGTAGATGGTGACGCCCGCACCCTCGAAGAACAGACCGAGCCGGCGGTCCATGGCGGAGCCGCCCGACATCGCGTGCCGCACCCGGCCGCCCATCGCGTCGCGGACCTTTCCGTACACCAGCTTGTCGAAGAACTGGTGCTGCATACGCAGACCGGCGGAGGGACCGGGCCCGAGGTCGAACGCCCGGTGCTCCACGGCCTCCGCGTACCTCACGGCCACCTCGACGGCCTTGTCGAAGGCCCCCACCTTGCCGGCGCTCTCCGCCTTGCGGCGGGCGGCGTTGAAGACCTTCTCGAAGATGTACGGCACAGCCAGGATGAACGTGGGCCGGAACGAGGCGAGATCGGGCAGCAGCGCGCTCGCCTGGAGGACCGGCTGGTGACCGATCTTGACGCGCCCGCGGATCGCCGACACCTCGACCATCCGGCCGAAGACGTGCGACAGGGGCAGGAAGAGCAACGTCGACGCCTCGTCACCCGGCTTGGAGGTGAACACCGGCTCCCACCGGGTGAGCATCGTGTCCGTCTCGAACATGAAGTTGGAGTGCGTGAGCACACAGCCCTTGGGGCGGCCCGTGGTGCCCGACGTGTAGATGATCGTGGCAACCGAGTCGGGGGTCACCGCCCGCCGGTGCCGGTGCACCACCTCGTCGTCGATCTGCGCGCCGGCCGCGACCAGCTGGTCCACCGCGCCGGCGTCCAGCTGCCACAACCGTTTCATCAGCGGCAGCCGGTCGATCACGGAACCGATCGTCATGGCATGGTCCTCGTGCTCCACCATGCACGCGGTGACCTCCGAGTCGTGCAGCATCCAGAAGACCTGCTCCGCCGACGACGTGGGATACAGCGGTACGGACTGGGCACCGACCGTCCAGAGCGCGAAGTCGAACAGCGTCCACTCGTAGCGGGTACGGCACATCAGGGCGACACGGTCGCCGAACCGGACGCCGTGCGCGAGCAGTCCCTTGGCCACCGCCAGTACCTCGTCGCGGAACTGGGCCGACGTCACCTCCTGCCAGACGCCCTCGGCGTCCTTGCGGCCCAGCGCGACGCGGTCGGGATCGTCCACGGCATGGTCGAAGACCGCGTCCGCAAGTCCGCCGACCTGAGGCGCCGCGGCCATGGGTGGGACAGTGAACTCGCGCAATGGCTGCTCCTTGTGGCGCTCCGCACAGCGCCGTGACCGTACCTCACGATTTCGCCCGGCGGGAGGCCTCTCGTCAACTGTGTACGAATAGCGTAGACACAGGTCAGCACCCGTAAGGTGCCGTCGAAGGGGACCCGCCGAGCCGTCCACTGACGGGCGAGTAAGTACGCCGCGGCGGAATCTCCACCGAATCTGCCCGCGGCGATCACCGCCGCTCTACCTGCGCTTCGGCCTTGGTCCGTACCTGTGGCAACAAGGGGCGAGAAACCGAGGGACGCCCGGTTACGCGGTCAACGCGTCGCCGGCCCCTCCAGCCGGTCGCCCGCGGCGAGCAGGGCGTCGGCCAGTGCGTCGGCCGCCTCCTTCGCCGCCTCCCTGCGCCGGCCGTGCAGAAGGACGAAGTCGACCGCGCCGAGCTCAGGCAGGCCCACCCGGTCCGGCACCGTGACGAGCCCCGGCGGGATCAGCCCGCGGGTGTGCGCCATCACGCCCAGCCCGGCGCGGGCGGCTGCCACCAGGCCGCTGAGGCTGCCGCTCGTGCACGTGATGCGCCAGGCGCGGCCCGCCTGCTCCAGTACGTCCAGCGCCCTGGCGCGCGTGACAGCCGGTGGCGGGAACAGGATCAGCGGCAGTGGACGCTCCGGATCGACCCGCAGGCCCTCCGCGGAAATCCACACCATCCGGTCCCGCCACACCAGTTCGCCGTGCGTCGCCCCCGGCCCCCGCTTGGCGAGCACGAGGTCCAGCCGGCCCGCCTCCAGCCGCTTGTGGAGGGTGCCCGACAGCTCCACCGTGAGCTCCAGGTCCACCTCGGGATGGTCACGGCGGAACGTCTCCAGGATCTCCGGCAGCCGCGTCAGCACGAAGTCCTCCGACGCGCCGAACCGCAGCCGTCCGCGCAGTCTCGTCCCCGTGAAGTACGCGAAGGCCCGCTCGTGCGCCTGCAGGATGGTGCGGGCGAAGCCGAGCATCGCCTCGCCGTCCTCCGTCAGCTCCACGCTGTGCGTGTCGCGGCTGAACAACGGCCGCCCGGTCGCCTCCTCGAGCCTGCGCACATGCTGACTCACCGTCGACTGCCGCAGCCCGAGCCGGCGGGCGGCCTGGGTGAAGCTCAGGGTCTGCGCGACCGCGAGAAAGGTCCGAAGCTGCGTGGGCTCGTACACGCCGTCGATCCTAGGCGCGCGGGGCCGGCCGGCTCTGGGGGCGGTCCGTCAGGGTGAGGGCGAGGACGGCCTGGTCGTCGTCGCAGTCCTTCGCCCAGCGTGCCGTGTCGGCGCGTACGAACGACACGACGTCCGCCGGGTCCGGTGCCCGGCCGTCCCCGAACCGTGTCGCGAGGCGTTCGAGCACCGGGTAGAACGCTCCGGTGCCGTCGCGTGCTTCGCTCACCCCGTCGGTGTGGACGACAACCACATCTCCGGGGCGCAACGTGTGCGCCGTCGTTTCCGCGGCGCCGCCGGGCGACAGCGCGCCGAGTCCCAGCGGCAGCGCGGGGGCGGTGGCCAGGCGCCGGGCGCCGTCCGGGCCGACGACGATGGGCGGCGGGTGGCCGCGGTCGACGATCCGCACCTCTCCGCCGGAGAGTGGGAACTCCAGCACCAGCGCGGTGACGAAGAGTTCGGGATCGTTCGTGTCACCGACGGGATCGTTGCGGGCGATGCTGAGTTCCAGCCGCTCCGCCAGGCTGGTCAGATCCTGCCACTCGTGCGCGGAGACCCGGAAGCTGCCGAGCACCGCCGCCACCGTCTGCACCGCGCCGAGCCCCTTGCCGCGGACGTCGCCGATGATCGCCCGCACCCCGAAAGGGGTCGCGCACACGTCGTAGAGGTCGCCGCCGACGAGCGTGCCGCCCTCGCCGGCCGAGTAGAAGGCCGCTGCCCGCACCGGACCGAGCCTGTGCGGAACGGGTCGGAGCAGGGCCCGCTGCATCGCTTCGGCGACCGAGTTCGCCCGGATCAGGTGCGCTCTCGTCCGCACCCGCTGCCAGGACAGGGCCGTACTGACAATGCCGATGATCAGTGTGGCTGCGTAGAGCGCCACATGGTGCTGCTCGTCGAAGTGACCGGGACGACGAGCGGCGAAGAGCATCTGCAGCCCCAGGCAGACGACCGCCGACAGCGCCGTGCCCCGGGGGCCGTGCGTCGCGGCGGCAAGCGGGGGGACACCGACGAGCAGGAAACTCACCGGCTCGCGCCCGCTCAGGGCCAGCTCGGCGACGAGGTCCGCCAGCACGGCGGCGAACGGCAGCCACCAGACCCACCCTTGACGCAGCAACAGGGGAGGCCGGCCGTTCGAAGATCCCTTGCGAGGCATAAGGCGACCTTAGACCGTGTCCTATGCGGCGAGGCGGTCGTTGGGCTCGGCATGAAGCGAGCGTAGGGCCGCCTTCGGGCAGTCTGATCGCCAGTGAACTGGTCACCAACGCCTACCGCTACGCCAGTGGCCCCGTGACCCTGCGACTCATCCGGGAACGGTGTCTCGTCTGCGAGGTCGCCGACGCCAGCCACACCTCACCACACCTGCGCCGCGCCCGCACCACCGATGGGGGCGGCCGGGGCCTGTTACTGGTGGCCCAGCTGACCGAGCGCTGGGGCACCCGCTACGCGCGCGAGGGCAGGACCGTCTGGACCGAACAGTCGCTGCTCGGGCTGTGAGCCAGCACCCCGGCCGCGCCCGCGAGTGTGTTGCTACCGGTCGATGTGCAGCAGGCTCTGCAGGGGTCGGGCCGGGCCGGGCTGGGCGGGAAGCGGGGAGCGGCCACTTCCCTGCCGGAGGTCGCAGGACTGGATCACGCGCGCGCCCGACTTCCGGCAGGCGACTTGGGGCCGGATGCCCGTCCGGGCGCGGCGGGCCGAAACGCCCGGCGGTTCCACCGTGACCGGTCACCCCACTCGCCCCGTGATCGGCAGCAGAAAACGATAGAAATGTTCCATGTGCAAATTTTTGGGGCGAATCGGGCGTAGATCGCCCGCGTCGCCCGGGAGCGACCAGGCGCTCGGTAGATGGAGCGCGCGGCGGTTGCTGCGGCGCCTGCGTTCCCTGCTGCGCGTGCGCAGCCTCGCCGGCCAGGTGTTCCTCCTGCAGCTGGCGGTTGTGGTGCTGGTCGTCGTTGCCGCGCTGGTGGCTCTCGTACTGCAGGCGCGCCGCGACAGCATGGCGGACGCCCGGAGCCGGACGCTCACCGCGGCCGAGACCTTCGCGAAATCGCCAGGGCTCCTCACGGCATTGGAGAGTCCCGACCCCGCAGCGGTGCTGCAGCCGAGCGCCGAGGCGGTTCGCAGGGCCGCCGGTGTCGACGCCGTCATCGTCTACCGGCCGGACGGGATCACCCTCACCCACAGCGACCCGAAGCAGATCGGAAAGCACGTCATCGGCCCCTACGCGGAAGCGGCGGCAGGAAAGTCGTTCACCAGGACCTTCGAGGGTGCCCTGGGGCTCTCCGTGATCTCGGCCGTCCCCGTCAAAGACACCGGCAACTCGACCGTCGCCATTGTCTCCTCCGTCGTCACGGTGGAAAAAGTTCAGGACCGGGTGAACCAGCAACTGCTGGTCCTGTTCGGCGTCGCGGCCGGGGCACTCGCCCTCGCCGCGGGCGGGTCGGCACTGGTGAGCCGTCGCCTCCAGAAGCAGACCCACGGCCTGGGCCCCGCCGAGATGACGCGGATGTACGAGCACCACGATGCGGTCCTCCACGCCGTACGGGAAGGAGTGCTGATCGTCGGAGGTGACGGCCGGCTGCTGTTGGCCAACGACGAGGCCCGCCGCCTGCTGGACCTGCCGGGGGATGCGGAACGTCGCCACGTGAGCGCGCTGGGGCTGAACGCCGACCTCGCCGAGCTGCTCACCTCCGATCGCCCGGTCACCGACGAGGTGCACCTGGCGGCCGACCGGCTCCTCGCCGTCAATAAGAGGTTGACCGCTCCTCATGGCCCGGCGAGCAAGGTGGTGACGCTGCGGGACACCACCGAACTGCAGGCTCTCTCCGGCAGGGCCGAGACCGCGCGACGGCGCCTGGAGCTGCTCTACGACGCAGGCATGCGGATCGGGACCACCCTGGATGTCACGCGCACCGCCGAGGAACTCGCGGAGGTCGCGGTTCCGCGCTTCGCCGAGGTCGTCACCGTCGAGCTCCTTGACCCGGTCCTGCACGGTGAGGAGCCCTCCGGCGCCAGCACCGAGTTGCGCCGCACCGCCGTCGTCGGACTGGAGGGGGACCAGCTGCTCTACCCGGCCGGCACGCTGATCCGCTTCGTCCCCGACCACCCCATGGCCGCGGGCGCGCGCGACGGCCGAGCGGTCCTGGTGGAGGACCTGAGCACCTCCGAGGGCTGGCGGGCCCAGGACCCCGATCGCGCCCGCCGGGTCCTGGACCACGGCATCCACTCCCTGATCGTGGTCCGGCTGCGCGCCCGGGGCGTGGTGCTCGGAACGGCCCACTACTGGCGGGCGAATACCTCCCCGCCGTTCGAGGAGGAGGACGTGTCCTTCGCCGAGGAGCTGGCCGCCCGGGCGGCGGTGTGCATCGACAACGCCCGCCGCTACACCCGCGAGCACACCATGGCCGTCACGCTGCAGCGCAGCCTGCTGCCCAGCCGGGTGCCCGAGCAGACGGCACTGGAGGTGGCCTACCGCTATCTGCCCGCCCGGGCCGGGGTGGGCGGGGACTGGTTCGACGTCATCCCGCTGTCCGGTGCCCGGGTCGCACTGGTCGTCGGAGACGTCGTGGGTCACGGCCTGTACGCGGCGGCCACCATGGGGCGACTGCGCACCGCGGTGCACAACTTCTCCGTCCTGGACGTCCCGCCGGAGGAACTGCTGGGCCGCGTCGACGAACTGGTGGCCCATATCGACAGCGACGAGGCCGCCGACGACAGGGAAGGGCAGGGCATCACCGGCGCGACCTGCCTGTACGCCGTGTACGACCCCGCCTCCGGGCAGCTGGCGGTCGCCACCGCCGGCCATCCCGGACCGGCGGTGGTCCACCCCGACGGCACCGTGGAATTCCCCGAGCTGCCGATCTCCCCGCCGCTGGGCCTCGGGGCCGGACTGCCCGACGAGAGCGCCGAGCTGACCGTGCCCGAGGGCTCCCGGCTGGTGCTCTACACCGACGGGCTGATCGAGGACCGGGACCGCGACCTGGACGTCGGCATGGCGACCCTGCGCGACGCGCTGACCGGGCCCGACCGTTCCCCGGAGGACACCTGTGCCGCGGTCGTCGACGCCATGATGCCGGACCGGCCCCGGGACGACATCGCGCTGCTGGTGGCCCGCACCCACCGGCTCGATCCCACCCGGGTCGCCGAATGGCAGGTGCCCCGCGACCCGGCGGCGGTCGCCCCGGTCCGTGCTGCCTGTGTCCGGCGGCTCCAGGAATGGGGCCTCGAGCAGATCGACTTCGCCGCCGAACTCGTCCTCAGCGAGCTGATCACCAACGCCATCCGCTACGGCACCGAGCCCATCACCGTCCGGCTCCTCCGTGACCGAGCCCTGATCTGCGAGGTCTCCGACGGCAGCAGCACCTCGCCACGACTGCGGCAGGCCAAGGTCACCGACGAAGGCGGCCGCGGACTCTTCCTCGTGGCCCGGTTCGCCGAACGCTGGGGAACCCGCTACACACCCACCGGCAAGGTCATCTGGGCCGAACTGTCCCTCCACGGCGGCGCCGGTCCGTTGGTGGAGGGACTCGCCGAGATCCTGCTCGACGAGGACGAGCCGCTCTCCGGCGAAGGCCGGGAGCAGAACGGCGCGGCATGGTGAGGGGCATCGCGAAGCCGCCGTACGACCGCTCGCCCACCACGCCCCACGGGCCGGGCCACGGCTTCCGGCCCGCCGCCGTTCCCCCGGCCGGGGCGGCGGGCATGAACGGCGCGGCGACCGAAGGCTGCGCCGACCACCCGGATTCCGCCCCCGGCGCATCGCGCCTCCCTGAACCGGCTGCTCGGGTCCGTGACTCGCCCCGGGCGCCGTGCCGCGGGTGCCACGCCGTATCTCGCCGCAAGACCGCTCAGCACCACCGCTCCTCACACCGGGATCGCGTCGGATCCGGCGAAAACCGGACCTGCACCGGTGACAACCGCTCGTCGCCTCCGCTCTGTCCCGACCCCCTGCGTCCTGGAGCCATCGTGACCGCACCTCGTGCCCGGACAGCTGCCGCCGCAGGCTGCCTCACCCTCCTGATCCTGAGCGGCTGCACAGAGACGCCGAAGGTCACGCCCGTGAAGCCTTCGGTGGCCACCTCCGCCGAGGAGGCCGGGGGCATGAGCAAGTTGATCGCCGCGGCGAGGGACGAGGGCGCGCTCAACGCGATCGCTCTTCCGCGCGACTGGGCCAACTACGGGGGTCTGATCGACGGCTTCGAGAAGAAGTACGGGATCAAGGTCACCGTCGACGAACCCCAGGGATCCAGCCAGGACGAGATCGACGCCATCAAGGAGCGGGGGAAGAGCGCCGACGCCCCCGACGTCATCGATGCGGGGGACACGTTCGCCCGGACAGCGGCCCGGCAGAACCTGCTGGCGGCGTACAAGGTCGCCGCCTACGACTCGATCCCGGACAACCAGAAGGACGCCGAGGGCCGCTGGTCCAACAACTACGGCGGCTACATCTCCATCGGCTGCGACGCCAACCGCGTCAAGCCCTGCCCCCGGACCTTCGCCGATCTGCTGGACTCCCGGTACAAGGGGATGGTCTCGCTCGACGGCAACCCCACCCGTTCCGGCACCGCCTTCGCCGGCGTCTACGCGGTAGCCCTCGCGAACGGGGGGTCGTTCGACGACATCCGTCCCGGCCTCGACTTCTTCGCCGAACTGAACGACAGGGGCAACTTCAACCCCGTCGAGTCGACCTCGACCGCGGTCGAGACCGGCAGGACCCCCATCAGCATCGACTGGGACTACATCAACCTCGACTACGCGGAGCGGTTCCGCGGCAAGGGCCTGGACTGGCAGGTTGCGATTCCCTTCGACGGCAGCTTCGCCCAGTACTACGCCCTGGCCGTCAACAAGAACGCCCCGCACCCGGCGGCGGCCCGCCTGTGGCAGGAGTATCTCTTCAGCGCGACGGGCCAGAACCTCCGGCTCAAGGGCTACGCCCGCCCGGTACTGATGGAGACCATGCGCGAGGACGGCACCCTCGACGAGGACGCGGCGGCAAAACTGCCGACGGTGGAGGGGGAGCCCAAGTTCCCCACGGACGCGCAACTGGAGAAGGCGAGGATGACGGTCGACCGGGGCTGGGCGAAGGCCGTAGGAGGCTGAACCCATCACGTGAGGGATTCACGAGTCCGGCACCCGGGCCGGGTGATGCCAGGCGGCTCTCTGCTCAGGTGTGTGCCGTGAAGGGTGCCTGACGGGCAGAAGCCCACGTCAGGCCACCTTCGCGCATCCCAATGAGTGGTCGAGTCGTCGCGGGGACGCCAGGCGGCCAATCGTTTGAAGCCACCCACGAGGCTGGAGACACGCGGCCACACCCAGCATCCCTGGGCTTCCCGATCCTACGAGTGACCGGAATCAACCCACGAACAACGTAAGGAGACACGACCCGCACAACGGCCGCGACTTCGACCGCCGAAGGTGGGTGATCGAGCGCACCATGTCATGACTCACCGGGTACCGCAGACTCAACCACCGCTACGAGGGCAATCCTTGCGACTACCTGGGCTTCCGCTCCCCGCATAGTTCCCACAGCCCGTCCGGAACAATCCAACTCCACGTACCCCGCCCCATGCAGACCTCAACGAGCCAGCACCACATAGGAACCACATAGGACACGGTCTTAGGATCCGCGGCCGCCCGCCGGCGGCCACCGAACGCGACGTGGCATGCTCGGTGACCGCCGGTGCTTACCCGTCCTCAGGCGGGGATCATCACGAATCGTGATGGCAATCAGTACGGTGTGCGGGATTCCCGATCAACGGGGGACGGAGGATCATGGGGAGGGCACGACCCTGAACCGAGAGCAAGTGGAGCACATGAGCCGCCCCCGCGCCCCGCGCCTGCCGTCCTGGCTGCCGATCGACCCGTACATACTGGCGTTGCTGGGGACCGTGGCTCTCGCGGCACTGCTGCCCGCTTCGGGAGCGGCGGCCGATGTGGCGGGCGGCGCGTCGACCGGCGCGGTTGCCCTGCTGTTCTTTCTCTATGGCGCTCGGCTCTCCACCCGCGAGGCACTCGACGGGCTGCGGCACTGGCGGCTGCATCTGACGGTGCTGGCCGCGACGTTCGTGGTCTTCCCGCTGCTGGGACTCGCGGGGCGGGTGCTCGAACCGTCCGTGCTGACGCCCGCCCTCTACAGCGGGCTCCTCTTCCTGTGCCTGGTGCCCTCGACCATCCAGTCGTCGATCGCGTTCACGTCCATGGCGCGCGGCAACGTGCCCGCCGCGATCTGCGCCGGCTCCTTCTCCAGCCTCGCCGGCATCGTGCTCACCCCGCTGCTCGCGGCCCTGTTGCTCGGCGGCGCGGCCGGCGGCTTCTCGGCCGGTTCGCTGCTGCGGATCGTGCTCCAGCTCCTCGTGCCGTTCCTGGTGGGACAGCTGCTGCGCCGCTGGGTCGCCGGGTTCCTCGTCCGGAACAAGAAGGTGCTCGGGTACGTCGACCGGGGCTCGATCCTGCTCGTCGTCTACACGGCCTTCAGCGAAGGCATGAACGCCGGGGTCTGGCGCCAGGTCACGCCCGTCCGGCTGGGCGCCCTGCTCGCCGTCGAGGCGGTGCTGCTGGCGGCGATGCTGACGCTCACCTGGTACGGCGCGAAGCGCCTCGGCTTCGGCAGGGAGGACCGGGTCGCGATCCAGTTCGCCGGTTCGAAGAAGAGCCTGGCGGCGGGACTGCCCATGGCCGCGGTGCTGTTCGGCGCGCAGGCGAGCCTCGCGGTGCTGCCGCTGATGCTCTTCCACCAGATGCAGCTCATGGTGTGCGCGGTGATCGCGAAGCGCCGGGCACATGACACCCCTGACCCGGCCGCGCCCGTGCGGCGGGACGCCGGGTCGCAGGGTGCGAAGATCACTGCGTGAAGACGTATCCGATACGCCCGTTCGGTGCCCGCCCCTGCACGCTCGTCGTCTGCCGCGGCTGTTGCTGCGGCGACGCGCGGAAGAATCCCGGCACGGACCATGCCGGTCAGCTCGCCAGACTGCGTGACGCCGCAGCTGTGTCCGGTGGGCGGCTCGCGGTGCGGACCAGCGACTGTCTCGGGCCGTGCGGCCAGGCCAATGTGATGGTCGTCCAGCCGTCCACCGAGGGCCGCCGCCGCGGGGCGCGGGCCGCGTGGATCGGCTGGGCGCTCGACGACGACGCGACGGACGACGTGCTGGCGTGGGCCACGGCCGGCGGCCCCGGGATCGCCCCGCCCCCGGCCACGCTCACGCTCCAGATGATCCCGCCGCCGTCGGATGCCGGACGCCGGAACCGCCGCTGACGCGGGGGACGCACGGAAGGACCCGGCCGGCGCAGGGGGCGCTCCCCGCCGGCCGGGCCGTATCCCGTGCAGCGGGGCGCCTCACACCCCAGTGCTGAGGGCGATGCGCTCGTCGCCCGCGTACACGTTCATGTTGGGGCCGCGCAGGAAACCGACCAGCGTCAGACCGGTCTCCGCGGCCAGGTCCACCGCCAGCGACGACGGCGCGGACACGGCCGCGAGCACCGGGATGCCGGCCATCACCGCCTTCTGCGCCAGCTCGAACGACGCCCTCCCCGAGACGAGCAGGATCGACCGGGACAGCGGCAGCCGGTCGTCCTGCAGCGCACGTCCGACGAGCTTGTCGACCGCGTTGTGCCGGCCGACGTCCTCGCGGATGTCGAGCAGCTCGCCCTCCGGCGAGAACAGCGCCGCCGCGTGCAGGCCCCCGGTCCGGTCGAAGACCCGCTGTGCCGCCCGCAGCCGGTCGGGGAGGCCGGCGAGCAGAGCCGGCTCGACACGGACCGGGGGAGTATCGGCGATCGGATGGCGGGTCGTGGTGCGCACGGCGTCGAGGCTGGCCTTGCCGCACAGTCCGCACGACGACGTCGTGTAGACATTGCGCTCCAGCGTGATGTCCGGCACCGCCACACCCGGCGCAAGCGCCACGTCGACCACGTTGTACGTGTTGGAGCCGTCCTCCGTCGCGCCCGCGCAGTACACGATCGACCGCACCTGCGAGCCGGAGTGGATCACGCCCTCGCTGACCAGGAAGCCGGCCGCCAGCGCGAAGTCGTCGCCCGGGGTGCGCATGGTGATGGCGAGCGGCTTGCCGTTCAGCCGGATCTCCAGGGGTTCCTCCGCGACGAGGGTGTCGGGACGGGACGAGACCACCCCGTCCCGGATACGGATGGTTCGGCGGCGCTCGGTGACCCGTCCCATGGCGATCAGTTCCGATTCTGTACGTGTTGGTAGCCGAAGCGGCCCTTGAGGCAGAGGTTGCCGTGGGTCACCGGGTTGTCGTGCGGCGAGGTGACCTTGACGATCTCATTCTCCTGCACATGCAGGGTCAGGTTGCAGCCGACGCCGCAGTACGCGCACACCGTCGTCGTCTGCGTCTGGGCCGACTCGTCCCAGGTCCCGGCTTCCCGCATGTCGAACTCCGACTTGAAGGAGAGCGCCCCCGTGGGGCACACCTCGATGCAGTTGCCGCAGTAGACGCACGCCGAGTCGGTCAGGGGCGCGTCGTGCTCGGTGGAGATACGGGAGTCGAAGCCGCGGCCCGCGACGGCGATGGCGAAGGTGTTCTGCCACTGGTCGCCGCAGGCGTCCACGCACTTGTAGCAGAGGATGCACTTGTCGTAGTCGCGGACGTACAGATCGTTGTCGATCTTCGGCTCTTCGTTGACACGGGCCGCGTCCGTACCGAAGCGGTCCGGCTTCGCCTCGTACTCCTTGATCCACTCGGCGGCGCGGGGCGTCGTGGAGAGGTCGGTCGACGACGCCAGCAGCTCCAGCACGACCTTGCGGCTGTGCCGGGCCCGCTCGGTGTCGGTCCGCACGCTCATACCGGACTCCGCCCGCCGGGAGCAGGCGGGCGCGAGGGTCCGGGAGCCCTCGACCTCGACGACGCACACCCGGCAGGCGTTCTTCGGCGTGAGCGTGTCGCCCTGGCAGAGCGTCGGTATGTCCTTGCCCGCGGCCCGGCACGCGTCGAGGATCGTGTCGCCCTCCGGGACCCTTACGTCCTCGCCGTCGAGGGTGAAGCCGACGAGCCTGCGCGGCATGTGGAGGGGGATCGAGGTCATTCGTAGGCTCCCAGCCGGTCGATGGCGGATTCCACTGCGCTCCAGGCGGTCTGGCCGAGACCGCAGATCGAGGCGTCCCGCATGGCCCGTCCCACCTCGCGCAGCAGGGCGATGTCGTCGGCGGCGTCGGCGCCGGTGCGGTCCTTGATGCGGTGCAGCGCCTCCTCCTGCCGGACCGTGCCGACCCGGCAGGGCACGCACTGCCCGCAGGATTCGTCGCGGAAGAACTCGGCGATGCGCAGCAGGACGCGGGGGAGTTCGACGGTGTCGTCGAACACGAGGACCACGCCGGAGCCGAGAGTGGTGCCGGCCGCCCTGGTGCCCTCGAAGGTGAGCGGGATGTCCAGCTCGTCGTGGCGTACGAAGCTGCCGGCCGCCCCGCCGAGGAGCACGGCGCGGATGCGTTCGGGCGGTCCCGCGAGCTCGATCAGTTCACGCAGCGTGACGCCGAACGGCAGCTCGTAGACACCGGGGCGGGCCACGTTGCCGGAGAGGCAGAACAGCTTTGTCTCCTCGGTCCTGCCGGTGAGGATCGGCAGGACGTTGACGAGCGTCTCGACGTTGTTGACGGCGGTCGGCTTGCCGAAGAGGCCCTTCTCCACGGGGAACGGCGGCTTGGTGCGGGGCTCGCCGCGGTAGCCCTCGATGGAGTTGAAGATCGCGGTCTCCTCGCCGCAGATGTAGGCGCCCGCGCCTCGGCGGATCTCGATGTCGAACGCGTAGCCCTGGCCGAGGACGTCGTCGCCGAGGAGGCCGCGGGCACGGGCGGAGTCGATGGCGTTCTGCAGGAGCCGCAGGGCTTTCGGGTACTCGCCGCGGAGGTAGAGGAAGCCCTTGTGGGCACCGACGGCGTACCCCGCGACGGTCATGGCCTCGATGAGCGCGTACGGGTCGCCCTCCATCAGAACCCGGTCCTTGAAGGTGCCGGGCTCGCTCTCGTCGGCGTTGCACACGAGGTAGTGGGGGCGGTCGGGCTGCGACGCGGTTGCCTGCCACTTGCGCCCCGTCGGGAACGCCGCCCCGCCGCGGCCGACCAGGTTCGCGTCGGTGACCTCCCGGCTGACGCCGGCGGGGCCGAGGTCGAAGGCGCGCCGAAGGGCGGCGTAGCCGCCGTGCGCACGGTAGTCGTCGAGGCTGTACGGGTCGACGACGCCGACGCGCCGCAGGAGCGTGAGCCCTTCGGAACCGGCCTGCGGCACGGCGGCGCTCGCGGCGGCCTCGTCGGGGGCGCGCTCGGGGGAGCGGGCGGCGGCGAGGAGGGCGTCGGCGGTGGCGGGGGCGACGACGGCGGTGGTGCTTTCCCCGCCGCGCCCCTTCCCGAACCGGGGCTCCGCTCCCGCCCCCGACCCCGGACCGCCTTCGGCGGTGTCCTCGAACACCGGACGGGCCGGCGATGCGCCCGCGCGGATCAGCAGCGCTGCCGGGGCCCGTTCGCACAGGCCCAGGCACGGGCTCGGCTGGACGGCGACGTCCGGGCCGAGCCCGTCGGCCAGGGACAGCGAACCACCCCGCGCCGCGCACGCGATGTCCGTGCACACATGCAGCACCTTCGCCGCACGCGGCTTCACCGAGAACATCGAGTAGAACGTTGCCACCCCGTACGCCTCCGCCGGCGGCCCCGTCAGCCGTCGGCAGATGTAGTCCAGCGCCCCTTCGCTCAGCCACCCCACCCGGTCGTTGACCGCGTGCAGCGCGGGCAGCAGCAGGTCCCTGCGGTCCCGGGCCGCCGCCCCGCCCTTCGCCCAGCGCAACTCGTCGGACGAGCGGGCCGACCCGCCTTCCCAGCCGCTCTCCGGCGGGCCCAACAGCCCGTCGACCGCGTCCCGTTCCTCGTCCGTCGCCTTCGCCGCGTCCGTGAACTTCAGGTCCATGCGGGCTCCAGCTTCTCGATCCGTACCGCCGACGCCTTGAATTCGGCGGTGCCCGCGATCGGACAGTTCGCCTCGATCGTCAGGGAGTTGGTGTCCACCTCGTCGGGGAAGTGCATCGTCATGAACGCGAGCCCGGGCCGCAGCCCGGGATCGATCCACACCGGCGCGGTCACCGAGCCGCGCCTGGAGGAGACACGGACCTCCTCCTCGACCTGCACCCCGTACGCCGCGGCGTCCTCGGGGCACAACTCGATGTACTCGCCGCGCCGCAGGGGGGAGGCGAAAGAGCCGCTCTGCACACCGGTGTTGTACGAGTCGAGCCGGCGCCCCGTCGTCAGCCGCAGCGGGTAGTCCTCGTCGGTGAGGTCGACCGGCGGGTCGTGCTCGACCAGCCCGAACGCCGCCGGCATGCCTCGCGCGGCGGGGTCCTTCTCCCAGAGCCTGCCGTGGAGGAAGCTCGACGGCAGTTCGTCGACGTCCGGGCACGGCCACTGCAAGCCCTGGTGCTCGTCCAGCCGTTCGTACGTCATCCCGAAGTGGTCCGGTGACAGCGAGCGCAGCTCGTTCCAGACGGCCTGCGAGTCGGCGAACTTCCAGTCGTGGCCGAGTCGTCCGGCGAGGTCGCAGATGATGGCGATGTCCTCGCGGGCCTCGCCCGGCGGAACGAGCGCCGCCCGTACCCGCTGCACTCGGCGTTCGCTGTTGGTCGTCGTGCCGTCCGTCTCCGCCCAGGCGGCCGTCGCGGGCAGCACCACGTCCGCCAGCTCCGCGGTCCGTGTCAGGAAGATGTCCTGCACCACGAGGTGGTCGAGGGCCTCGAGCCGCCGTATGGCCTGACCGCTGTCGGCCTCCGACTGCGCCGGGTTCTCGCCGATGCAGTAGACCGCTCGCAGCTCGCCGCTCTCCATCACCTCGAACATCTCGGTCAGGGTCTTGCCGTAGTGCGGCTGGATGGTGGCGCCCCAGGCCCGTTCGAATTTCTCCCGGGTGTCCGGGTGGAGGATGTCCTGGAAGCCGGGCAGCCGGTTGGGGATGGCGCCCATGTCGCCGCCGCCCTGGACGTTGTTCTGGCCGCGCAGCGGCTGGACCCCGGCGCCGTACCGGCCGACATGGCCGGTGAGCAGGGCGAGATTGATCAGCGCGCGGACGTTGTCGGTGCCGTTGTGGTGCTCGGTGATGCCCAGGGTCCAGCAGAGCTGGGCGCGTTCGGCGGTCGCGTAGGCGTGCGCCAGCTCGCGGATCGCCTCGGCCGGTACGCCGGTCACCTTCTCGGCGGCGGTCGGCGTCCAGGGCTCGACGAGCTTCGCGTACTCCTCGAAGCCGGTCGTCGCGCGGTCCACGAAGGCACGGTTGACGAGGCCGGCGTGGATGATCTCGCGGCCCACCGCGTGGGCGAGGGGTATGTCGGTGCCCACGTTGAGGCCGAGCCAGCTCTCCGCCCACTCGGCGGTCGAGGTGCGGCGCGGGTCGACGGCGTACATCCGTGCCCCGTTCCTGATCCCCTTCAGTACGTGCTGGAAGAAGATCGGGTGCGCGAAGCGGGCGTTGGACCCCCACATCACGATCAGATCGGTGTGGTCGACCTCCTCGTACGAGGAGGTGCCGCCGCCGGAGCCGAAGACCGCCGACAGGCCGGCAACGCTTGGCGCGTGGCAGGTGCGGTTGCACGAGTCGACGTTGTTGGTGCCCATCACGACGCGGGTGAACTTCTGCGCCACATAGTTCATCTCGTTGGTGGCGCGGGCGCAGGAGAGCATCGCGAAGGCGTCGGGGCCGTGCGTCTCGCGGGTCCGGCGGAACCCGGCCGCGGCCCGCTCCAGCGCCTCGTCCCAGCTCGCCCGGCGCAGCTGTCCGTCGTCGCCGCGGACCAGCGGATGGGTGAGCCTCGGATACCGCTTCTGCGGCTTCTTCTTCATGCTGCGCTCCCTGTGGAAGGGGTCGAGGTCGATGCGAGAAGGTCGGCGAGTGCGTGCACGGCGCACAGCTTCGGTACGGGGGTCCTCGTCAGAGCGGCCAGTTCGACGACGGCCGCGAGCAGCACGTCCAGTTCGAGCGGCTTGCCCTTCTCGAGGTCCTGGAGGGTGGAGGTCTTGTGGTCGCCGACGCGCTCCGCTCCGGCGAGACGCCGCTCGACGGAGATCTTGGGGTGGCAGCCGACGGCGGCCGCGACCTCGAGCGTCTCGTGCATCATCGTCTCGACCAGTGCCTTGGTGTCCCGATGGCGGCAGATCTGGGACATCGTGGCCCGGGACAGAGCGCTGATCGGATTGAAGGAGATGTTGCCGAGCAGCTTGATCCAGATGTCGTTGCGCAGATCCGGCTCGACGGGGCACTTGAGCCCGCCGGCGATCATCGCGTCGCTGAAGACGGCGCAGCGCCGTGACACGGTCCGGTCGGGCTCGCCGATGGAGAACCGGGTGCCTTCCAGGTGCCGTACGACGCCGGGGGCCTCGAGTTCGGTCGCGGCGTAGACGACGCAGCCGATGGCGCGCTCGGGCGGCAGGGTGGCGCTGACCGCGCCGCCGGGGTCGACGGCCTCGATCCGTCGGCCGGTGTACGGGCCGGGCAGGCCGTGGAAGTACCACCACGGAATGCCGTTCTGGGCGGCGACGACGGCGGTGTTCCCGTGCAGCAGAGGATGCACCAACGGGCCCGACGCCGCATAGGAGTTGGCCTTGAGGCCGAGGAATACATAATCGACGGGCCCTACGGCGGACGGGTCGTCCGTCGCGGCGGGGCGTGCGGTGAAGTCACCGCGGGGGCTCAGTACGCGGACGCCGTGGCGGCGCATGGCTGTGAGATGGGCGCCGCGAGCGATGAGATGGACCTCGGCGCCGCCGCGGTGGAGCGCGGCCCCGACATATGCGCCGATGGCACCGGCGCCGACAACTGCGACTTTCACGGGGCTCTCCGTTCGGTTGACGACCGAGCGAGGGCGGACTGTGATGAGGGTTGAGTCGACAGAATATTGTCTACAGTATGCCTTCACGGGGGGTCAAGACTCGTGCCGGGACGCGTGACCGAGGGGCCCGGACTCTCGGGAAGCTCCAAAGTCCGGCCTTGGAAGCTGTGGGATCACCTGCCGTCGTACCGGTCGGTAGCAGCCAAGACTGGGTTGTTCCTGACATCCGATCGAGGAGAACGCCGCCCATGACAGGCTCTCGTGTCGTCGCCCTCGGGCACTATCAGCCCGCCAAGGTGCTCACCAACGACGACCTGGCCCTCATGGTCGACACGAGTGATGAGTGGATCCGCAGCCGCGTCGGGATCCACACCCGTCATGTGGCCGGCCCCGACGAGCCCGTCGACGAGCTCGCCGCGCACGCCGCGGCCAAGGCCCTGGCGTCGGCCGGGCTGATGCCCGCCGACGTGGACCTGGTGCTGGTCGCCACCTCCACCGCGGTCGACCGGTCGCCCAACACCGCGGCCAGGGTGGCGGCGCGGCTGGGTATGGCCTCTCCCGCGGTGATGGACCTCAACGTCGTCTGTGCCGGCTTCACCCACGCGCTCGCCACCGCCGACCACACCCTGCGGGCGGGAGCGGCGACCCGCGCCCTCGTCATCGGGGCGGACAAGATGGCCGACATCGTCGACTGGACCGACCGCACGACGTGCGTCCTCGTGGGCGACGGCGCCGGCGCGGCCGTGGTCGAGGCCGTCCCGGACGGGCAGGAGCCCGGCATCGGCCCGGTGCTGTGGGGGTCGGTGCCCGAGATGGGGCACGCCGTGCGGATCGAGGGAACCCCGGCGCGCTTCGCGCAGGAGGGTCAGGCCGTCTACCGCTGGGCCACCACCCAGCTGCCGCCGATCGCACGCAAGGTCTGCGAACGGGCGGGCGTCGCACCCGAGGACCTGGCGGCAGTCGTGCTGCACCAGGCCAATCTGCGGATCATCGAGCCGGTCGCACGGAAGATCGGCGCGGTCAACGCCGTCATCGCCCGCGATGTCGTCGACTCGGGCAACACCTCCGCCGCGTCGATCCCGATGGCCCTGTCGAAGCTGGTCGAACGCGGCGAGATCCAGTCCGGCGACCCCGTCCTGCTGTTCGGGTTCGGCGGAAACCTGTCGTACGCGGGGCAGGTGATCCGCTGTCCGTGACGTTCACGGGCAGACTGGCGGCATGGTGACGAAGCGAAGCGCCGGGCTGCTGCTGTGGCGGCGCCGGGAGGCGGGGGTCGAGGTCCTCATCGGACACATGGGCGGCCCGTTCTGGTCGGCACGGAACGAGGGAGCCTGGTCGATCCCGAAAGGCGAGTACGCCCCCGACGAGGAGCCGATGGCGGCCGCGCGGCGTGAGTTCGAGGAGGAGCTGGGGCTCCAGGCGCCGGACGGCGACTGGCATCCGCTCGGCGAGACGCGCCAGTCGAACGGCAAGCTTGTGACGGTGTGGGCGATGGAGGGCGATCTCGACACGGCGCTCGTCGTGCCGGGCACCTTCACCATGGAGTGGCCGAGGGGATCGGGCGTGACACAGGAGTTCCCCGAGATCGACCGGGCCGAGTGGTTCGGTGTGGAAGAGGCGCGGCCGAAGCTGGTGACCGGCCAACGGGTCTTTCTGGACCGACTTCTTCCGCTTCTGTGACGTGACCGGCGTCTCGGTGTGGCCGGTGATTGCGCTCGGTAGACTGTAGACGATAGCCAATCGCTCGATCGCCGTTGTCGTTCGCCGCTCGCTGGCCGGAGGGGACCGCCGATGTTGTCAGCAGGACTGCCGCAGGGAACCGTGCCCAAGCTGGAACGCCCCGGTCCACTGCGTGAGCGTGTGTACGAGGCGCTGCTGGAGCTGATCACCACCCGTGCGCTGAGGCCGGGGCAGCATCTGGTCGAGAGCGAGCTCGCCGGGCACCTCGGCGTCTCCCGCCAGCCCGTGCGCGAGGCGTTGCAACGCCTCAACACGGAGGGCTGGGTGGATCTGCGCCCCGCTCAGGGCGCATTCGTCCACGAGCCCACCGAGGCGGAGGCCGATCAACTCCTTTCCGTACGAACGCTGTTGGAGGCGGAGGCCGCCCGGCTCGCCGCGGCGAACTCGGGCACGGCGGGCATCGAGGCCCTCGAATCGCTGTGCGCCAAGGGCGAGCAGGCGGTCGCCGACGACGACGTCGACCTGGCCGTGGCCACCAACGCCGCCTTCCACGCCAAGGTGATGGAGCTCGCCGGCAACCTGGTCCTGGCGGAGCTGGCGGCCCAGGTGGACCGCCGGGTCCGCTGGTACTACACCCCGGTCGCCCGTCAGCGGGGACGCCAGTCGTGGATCGAGCACCGAGAGCTGATCGCCGCGATCTCCGTCCGCGACGAGAAGCGGGCCACCGAGGTCATGCGCGCGCACACCGAGCACACCCGCACGACCTACCACCAGCGCGAACAGGCCTGACCGGCCCGGTCCCCGCGCCCTCAGGCGGGCGGCCTGCCGACGGCGAGCATCAGCCGCATCGCCGTGTTGCGGACCGGCGCGACACCGGGCGTGTGCACCATCTTGTTCATCAGCCGCGCGGCCCGGGCCAGCCGCTGCGTCGGTACGCGCCGGAGCGCGTCGTACGCGGCGAGGGCGTCCTCGACCCTGTGGTGGGTGCACAGCTCGCGGGCGAGCGTCACGCCGTCGATCAGCGCCTCGCAGGCGCCGCGGCCCAGGTCGGGCGTCATGGCATGGGCCGCGTCCCCGATCAGAGCCGTGCGCCCGCTGACGTAACGGGGCAACGGCCGCGCGAGGTCGTGGAGGTCGAGGCGCAGCACGCCCTCACCGTCGTTCTCGCGCACCCGGTCCAGGACGCTCCGCACGCCGGGGTGCCAGTCGCCGAAGCACTTTTCCAGCGCGGCGAGTTCGCCTCTTGGTGCCTTGGCCCGCTCCGGGGCGCGAACGCACGCGAACCAGTTGGTGCGGCCTTCCGTGTGCGGGGTGACGCCGAAGCGGGCACCCGAGCCCCACGTCTCGACGACGGTGTCCGTGTCGCCGTCGACGATTCCGCGCCAGGACGTCACGCCGGTGTAGCGGGTGCCGTAAGTGTTGCCGAACAGGGAATTGCGCGCACGGCTGTTGATGCCGTCGGCGGCGACGACCACGTCGTAACCCGACAGTTCGCGGACATCGTCGACGCTCTCGCCGAAACGGATGACGCCGTCGTCGAGCGGGCCGGCGAGCGTGCGCAGCAGCGGGACCCGGGAGATCAGGTACACCGGGTCGCCCGTGCGGCGCCGCAGCGCCGCCACGTCGACATCCGCGATGCGGGCGCCGTCCGCCCGTACGAACCCGCCGCCGGTCTGCGGGCGAGCGAGCGAACGCACGGTGGCGCCGAGCCCGAGGGTGTCCAGGGCCCGCAGGGCGCTCGGCCACATGCCGAGTGCCGTGCCGGTCTCCGGCAGGCCCGCCGCGCGCTCCCGCACATCCACGTCCCAGCCGTTCGCGTGCAGATGGACAGCGGTGGCGAGACCGCCGATACCGGCTCCGATGATGATCGCTGTTCTGGCCATGCGTACACGGTACTATGTTTGTAGTGATCGGACACGGTTTCATCGGGAAGGCGGCTGGAACCCCATGGCGGGCAGGCGTGACGAGGTCCTCAATGCGGCGATCGCGGTGCTGGCCGCGGGTGGACTGCGCCGGCTGACGTACCAGGCGGTGGACGGAGCAGCCGGTGTCCCGGCCGGCACCACGTCCAATCACTTCCGCAACCGGGACGCCCTGGTCGACGGGGTGGTCGCGCACCTGGAGAAGCTGGACCGGCGTGACTGGGAGTCCTTCGCCGGGCGTGCCGCCCCCCACGGGATCGACGAACTGGCGGCCGCCCTGGCCCGGATGGTGGAGCACCTGGTCGGCCCGGCCCGCGACCGCACGAGCGCCCGATACGCCCTGCTGCTGGAAGGCCTCGCCCGCCCCTCGGTGCGGGTTCCGCTTGTGCGCGGGCGGGAGTCGCTGGTGCGCTGGGGCGCGGAGTGGCTTGCGGCATCGGGCTCGCCGGACCCGGAGGGGCACTGCCGGGTGCTGTTCGACCTGCTCGAGGGCATGATGTTCCACCAGGTCACGCTGCCGGACGAGTCGTTCCGCCCGGAACGTGCGATCCGCACGGCACTGAGGGCGTTCTTCCCGGAAGCGTGACGCTCCGGGCATGGCCCGGTCGGGGGGCGTTGCGCCCCTGTGCCTGACCGGTCCGGCGGGCGCGGCGCCCCCCGTGTGCCCCTGCCGGGGGTGGGTGCGGGGGCGGGGCCTCCGGAGGGGGATCGCGGACTGCTTTCCCGTACTTGCCCCGCCCTGACTCACGACGCTTTACGTCCGCTCACCCCCCTCCTGCGACCCCGCCCCCTCCCGCCGGTCGCGGGACCGTGGGGCCGGTGCGCCCCTACGCCGGCTCCACTTCCGTTGCGGGGAGCGCAACGGTCGCTCAGTGCCGACGCTTGTGTGCTGCGGGCGGTGGCTGTCCACCTCCGGGAGCGAAGCCGTTGGCCGGGGGGAGGGGGACGCGCAGGGGGCGTGTTCGGGACGTAAGGCGTCGTGAGTTAAGGCGAGGCAGGTACGGGAAAGCAGTCCCGGACATGCCCCCGGAGCGGCACCCGGACGCCACACGACAAGGACCAGGCCACGCCCGGCAGCGCACCCGGGACAACCGGGCCCCGCCCGGCATCGCACCCGGGGAAACCGGGCCCGCCCGAGACGCCCCGCCCGAGACGCCCCGCCCGTGGGGACCTTTGTCCCGGGTGTGGAGAAAGTTGCGCCGGAACTGCGCGCAAGTTCTTCCCAGTTCGGTAAAGCGCTGCTACGTTCCCCTCGAAAGCCCGACGGAGACAGCCGACTGGGTCCCCAGCCGAAGGCCAGGGGAGGGGAGGGGCACGTGAGACGGATGACAGCTCGACCCGCGAACGCGCACCAGGCGCGACTGCTTCGGCTGCTGCGTGACGGTGGCCCCAACTCCCGCGCGCAGTTGGGCGACGAGGTGGACCTGTCCCGTTCCAAGCTCGCCGTCGAGGTCGACCGGCTGCTGGAGACCGGGCTCGTGGTCGCCGACGGACTCGCCGCCTCCCGCGGCGGCCGTCGCTCCCACAACATCCGGCTCGCGCCGGCGTTGCGTTTCCTGGGCGTCGACATCGGCGCCACCTCGATCGACGTCGCCGTCACCAACGCGGAGCTGGAGGTCCTGGGGCACCTCAACCAGCCCATGGACGTCCGCGAAGGTCCTGTCGCCGTCTTCGAGCAGGTGCTGGCGATGGCGGCGAAGCTCAAGGCCTCTGGGCTGGCGGAGGGCTTCGACGGGGCGGGCATCGGCGTGCCCGGCCCGGTCCGCTACCCGGAGGGCGTGCCGGTCGCGCCGCCGATCATGCCGGGCTGGGACGGCTTCCCCGTGCGGGAGGCGCTCAGCCAGGATCTGGGCTGTCCGGTGATGGTCGACAACGACGTGAACCTGATGGCCATGGGAGAGCAGCACGCGGGCGTCGCGCGTTCCGTGGGTGACTTCCTGTGCATCAAGATCGGCACGGGCATCGGTTGCGGCATCGTCGTCGGCGGAGAGGTCTACCGCGGTACGACCGGCAGCGCCGGCGACATCGGCCACATCCAGGTCGCACCGGACGGTCGCGCCTGCGCCTGCGGCAACCGGGGTTGTCTGGAGGCGCATTTCAGCGGCGCCGCGCTCGCCCGTGACGCCGAGGACGCGGCGCGCGCCGGCCGGTCGGCCGAGCTCGCCGCCCGGCTGGAGGCGGCCGGGCAGCTCACGGCCGCGGACGTGTCCGCCGCCGCGGCCGCGGGGGACGCCACCGCCATCGACCTCATCCGTGAGGGAGGCAACCGCCTCGGTCAGGTCATCGCGGGACTCGTCAGCTTCTTCAACCCGGGTCTCGTGGTCATCGGCGGCGGTGTGACCGGCCTCGGCCACACCCTGCTCGCCAGCGTACGCACCCAGGTCTACCGGCAGTCCCTGCCGCTGGCCACTGGCAATCTTCCCATCGTGCTGGGCGAGTTGGGTCCGACCGCCGGAGTCATCGGCGCGGCCCGGCTCATCAGCGACCACCTGTTCTCACCAGCCTGATCCCTCAAGGCCGGCGTCGCACACGGCTCAGTAAAAAGCACACGCACCTGGTTCCACCCTGCCCGCTCACCGGCCGCACCCGCCGAGGGGATTTGTCATGGCCTCAGAACCACCGCTGCTCACCATGTCCGGCATCACCAAGTCCTTCCCGGGCGTCCGCGCACTGGACGGAGTGGACCTCGAGGTCCTGGCCGGCGAAGTCCACTGCCTCCTCGGCCAGAACGGCGCCGGCAAATCCACCCTGATCAAGGTGCTGGCCGGGGCCCATCAGCCGGACGGCGGGGAGATCACCTGGCGCGGGGAGACCGTCGCCCTCAAGTCGCCCATCGCCGCCATGCGCCTCGGCATCGCCACGATCTACCAGGAACTCGACCTGGTGGAAGGGCTGTCCGTCGCGGAGAACGTCTTCCTCGGGCACGAGCCCACCTCCGCCGGATTCGTCGTGCGCGGCGGCACGGCCCGGACGGCGACCACGCGACTGCTCGAGCGGCTCGGCCACCCGGAGATCGACCCCGCGCGTCTCGTGGGCGAACTCTCCGCAGCACAGCAGCAGATCGTCTCGATGGCACGCGCGCTCTCCCACGAGGTGCGGATCATCGTGATGGACGAGCCGTCGGCCGCCCTCGACCCCGACGAGGTCGACAACCTTTTCCGGATCGTCGGCGACCTGACCGCCGACGGTGTCGCCGTCGTCTACATCTCCCACCGCCTCGAGGAGATCCGGCGCATCGGTGACCGGGTCACGGTACTCAAGGACGGCCGGGCGGTGGCCGTCGGACTGCCCGCCAAGGCGACCCCGACCCGTGACATCGTTGCCCTGATGACGGGACGCAACGTCGAGTACGTCTTCCCCGAGCGCCCGGCCGGCGGTGCCGCCGCCGCGAAGGAGCCCGTACTGCGCGTCGAAGGTCTCACCAGGAAGGGCGAGTTCGCCCCGGTCGACCTGGAACTGCGGCCCGGCGAGATCGTGGGCCTCGCCGGACTCGTCGGCTCGGGGCGCAGCGAGATCCTGGAGACGATCTACGGCGCACGCAAGGCCGACGCCGGCCGTGTCCTCGTCGACGGCACCGTGCTGCGACCCGGCAGCGTCCGTGCCGCCGTCCGCGCGGGGATCGGGCTCGCCCCGGAGGAGCGCAAGGCGCAGGGGCTGCTGATGCTCGAGTCCGTCACCCGCAACGTCTCCGTGTCCACCCTCTCCCGCTTCGCCCGTGCGGGCTGGCTCGACCACCGTGCGGAACGGGCGGCCGCCCAGCAGGCCACCAGGGAACTCTCCCTGCGGCCCGACAACCCCGACGCCCGTATTCGCACCCTGTCCGGCGGCAATCAGCAGAAGGCCGTCCTGGCCCGCTGGCTGCTGCGCGGCTGCAAGGTGCTGCTGCTGGACGAACCGACCCGCGGCGTCGACGTCGGGGCCAGGGCCGAGCTCTACGCAGTGATCCGCCGGCTGGCCGACGAAGGCCTCGCCGTACTTCTCGTATCCAGCGAGGTGCCCGAAGTTCTGGGCCTCGCGGACCGGGTGCTGGTGCTCCGGGAGGGCAGCGTCGTCCACACGGCGGACGCCCGGGAGCTCGACGAGCACCGTGTACTCGACCTCGTGATGGAAGGGAGCCCGACGGCATGACGCAGCCGGCCACTCCGGCGCAGCAGACCGCGCCGATGCGTAGCCCCAAGACCACCCCGGACAAGGGGGAGTCGCGCCGTCCGCTCGGACTGCGCCTCGATGTCCGCAACCTCTCGCTGCTCGGCGTCCTCGCCGTCCTCGTCGCGGTCGGCGGCATCACCAAGCCCGACGAGTTCCTCGCGACGAGCAACCTGCAACTCGTCCTCACCCAGGCCTCCGTCATCGGCGTCGTCACGGTCGGCATGACGTTCGTCATCACCAGCGGCGGCATAGACCTGTCCGTCGGCGCGATCGTGGCGCTCGCCTCCGTGTGGGCGACTACCGTCGCCACACAGGAGTACGGTTTCGCCGGCATCCTGTTCACGGCCGTCATCGTCGGCCTGGGCTGCGGTCTGGTGAACGGCCTGCTCATCGCCTACGGCAGGATGGTGCCGTTCATCGCCACCCTCGCCATGCTGGCCTCCGCCCGCGGCCTCGCCCTGCAGATCACGGACGGCAAGACCCAGATCGTCACCGTCGACTCGGTGCTCGACCTCGGCATCAGGGACGCCTACATCCTCGGCATCCCGCCGCTGGTGCTGGTCTTCGCCGCGGTCACCGCCGTCGGCTGGCTCCTGCTCAACCGCACCACCTTCGGCCGCCGCACCGTCGCCGTCGGTGGCAACGCGGAGGCGGCACGGCTCGCCGGCATCGACGTACGCCGGCAGCGCCTCTACCTGTACCTCCTGTCCGGTCTGTGCTGCGGCATCGCCGCCTTCATGCTGATCGTGCTGGCGGGCTCCGGCCAGAACACCAACGGCAACCTCTACGAACTCGACGCCATCGCCGCCGCGATCATCGGCGGCACGCTGCTCAGCGGCGGTCGCGGCACCATCGTCGGCTCCGTCCTCGGCGTCCTCGTCTTCACCACGATCACCAACATCTTCGCCCTCAACAACCTCGAGAGCGCGGTCCAGCAGATCGCCAAGGGCGCCATCATCGTCGCCGCCGTACTGGTCCAGCACCGGACGCTGCGGGGCGGCGACGTCTGACACCGCCCGTCCCGCGCCTCCCTCCTCTTCCGACACCTTCTCGCACCGCCCACACCCGCATAGTTGAAGGGGCTGACCCGTCATGCCAGAAATCCCAGCCACCAGCCGCAGAGGACTGCTCTTCGGCACCGCCGCGATCTCCGCCGGCGCGCTGCTCACCGCCTGCACCAGCAACGAGCCCAAGACCGAGAAGACGGCCGCCGACAACGCCCCGGCCGCCGACGACAAGCCCGGCAAGGCCGTCACCATCGGCTTCGCCGGCCCGCAGGCCGACCACGGCTGGCTCAACGCCATCAACCAGAACGCCAAGTCCCGCGCGGAGAAGTACTCGGACGTCACCCTGGAGATCACCGAGGGCTCCAACGACACGGCCGCGCAGATCGGCCAGGTCCAGACCCTGATCAACAAGAAGGTCGACGTCCTGGTGATCCTGCCCGCCGACGGCAAGGCGCTCACCCAGGTCGGCCTGCAGGCCATGAAGGCGGGCATCCCCGTCGTCAACCTGGACCGGATCTTCGCCTCGCCGCAGGCGTACCGCTGCTGGATCGGCGGCGACAACTACGGCATGGGCCTCAACGCCGGCAACTACATCGGCGAGCAGCTCAAGGACAAGCCGAATGCCAAGGTCATCGAGCTCGCCGGGCTGGACAACCTGGAGCTCACCAAGCAGCGCACCCAGGGCTTCGACGACGCCCTGAAGAACTACCCCAACATCAAGAAGGTCGCCCGGCAGGCCGCCGACTTCACCGTTGAGTCCGGCCAGGCGAAGATGGCGCAGCTGCTGCAGGCCCAGTCGCAGTTCGACGCGCTGTGGAACCACGACGACGACCAGGGCGTGGGCGCCCTGCGCGCCATCGCCCAGGCGGGCCGCAAGGACTTCCTGATGGTCGGCGGCGCCGGTGCCAAGTCCGCCATGGACGCCATCAAGGCCGACGACAGCGTGCTGAAGGCGACGGTGCTGTACCCGCCGACCATGGCCGCCTCCGCCATCGACCTGGCCCGTGCGCTCGGGCAGGGCAAGGGCGTCAGCGGGATGGCCGAACTGGAGATCCCGGCCTCCCTGACCCTCTACTCGGCCGTCGTCACCAAGGACAACGTCGACGAGTACCTGCCCACCGGCTTCAACTGACCGGCACGCCCGGGCGATCCTCTCGGGCCCCCCACCGAGCACACCGACGAGATCGTGACTCCGACGAGGAGGATTCCGTATGGAACCAAGGGACAGCGACGCCGCACCGCCGACACTCGGCGTCGGCATGGTCGGCTACGCGTTCATGGGCGCCGCACACTCCCAGGGGTGGCGCACCGTAGGGCGCGTGTTCGACCTGCCGTTGCGGCCGGTCCTCGCCGCGATCGGCGGCCGTGACGCCGCCGCCGTGCGGGCTGCGGCAGGCAAGCACGGCTGGGCGGCGGCGGAGACAGACTGGCGCGCCCTCGTGGCCCGCGACGACGTGCAGCTCGTCGACGTCTGTACGCCGGGCGACAGCCATGCGGAGATCGCGATCGCGGCGCTGGAAGCGGGCAAGCACGTCCTGTGCGAGAAGCCGCTGGCCAACTCGGTCGCAGAGGCGGAAGCCATGGTCGCGGCAGCCGAACGTGCCAGGGAGAACGGCCAGTTGGCCATGGTGGGTTTCAACTACCGGCGGGTCCCGGCCCTCGCGTACGCCCGCCGGCTGATCGCCGAGGGCCGGCTCGGCTCCCTGCGGCACGTACGGGTCACCTACCTTCAGGACTGGCTGGTCGACCCGGACTTCCCGCTGACCTGGCGGCTCCAGCGCGAGCACGCGGGCTCCGGTGCGCTCGGCGATCTCGGCGCGCACATCGTCGACCTCGCGCAGTACCTGGCGGGGGAGCCGCTGGTCGGGGTCTCCGCCCAGATGGAGACCTTCGTGAAGGAACGGCCCCGGCTCCAGGGCGCCTCCGCGGGCCTGACTGCATCGGGCGGCACGGAGCGCGGGTCGGTCACCGTCGACGACGCGGCGGTCTTCAGCGGCCGGCTCGCCTCCGGTGCGCTCGCCACTTTCGAGGCGACCCGGATGGCGACGGGCCGCAAGAACGCGCTCCGGCTGGAGATCAACGGCGAGCACGGATCGCTCGCCTTCGACCTCGAGCGGCTCAACGAGCTGTCGTTCCACGACCATCACGAGCCCGCCGCCACGGCCGGGTTCCGCCGGATCCTCGTCACCGAGGCCGAGCATCCGTACGTGGAGGCCTGGTGGCCGCCGGGTCACGCGCTCGGATACGAGCACACCTTCGTGCACCAGGCGCGCGACCTGGTCGAGGCCATCGCCAGCGGCACCGACCCGGTGCCGTCGTTCGCCGACGGGCTCCAGGTGCAGAGGGTGCTCGCGGCGGTGGAGGAGAGCGCCCAGAAGAACGCCGTCTACACCCCAGTACAGGCAGTACAGGCACAGGTCCGGTAGAGAGATCCGGCAGGGATCCGGTTTGGAGGCGCCATGCCACGCCCGTTCACACTGTTCACCGGCCAGTGGGCCGATCTGCCGCTCGAGGAGGTCTGCTCCCTCGCCCGTGAATTCGGCTACGACGGTCTGGAACTCGCCTGCTGGGGCGACCATTTCGAGGTCGACAAGGCGCTCGCCGACCCGTCCTACCTGGACGGGCGGCACGCGCTGCTGGAGAAGTACGGCCTCAAGTGCTGGGCCATCTCGAACCACCTGGTCGGCCAGGCCGTCTGCGACAACCCCATCGACGAGCGCCATCAGGGCATCCTGCCCGCCAGGATCTGGGGAGACGGCGAGCCCGAGGGCGTGCGGCAGCGGGCCGCGGCCGAGCTGAAGGACACCGCGCGCGCCGCGGCCGCCTTCGGTGTCGACACCGTCATCGGCTTCACCGGTTCGTCGATCTGGCACCTCGTCGCGATGTTCCCGCCCGTGCCCGAGCGGATGATCGAGCGCGGCTACGAGGACTTCGCGGAGCGCTGGAACCCGATCCTCGACGTCTTCGACACCGAGGGCGTCCGCTTCGCCCACGAGGTCCACCCCAGCGAGATCGCCTACGACTACTGGACGACCAAACGGGCCCTGGAGGCGGTCGGCAACCGCCCGGCATTCGGGCTGAACTTCGACCCGAGCCACTTCGTCTGGCAGGACCTCGACCCCGTCGGCTTCCTGTACGACTTCCGGGACCGGATCTACCACGTCGACTGCAAGGAGGCTCGCAAGCGCCTCGACGGGCGCAACGGGCGGCTCGGCTCCCATCTGCCGTGGGGCGACCCCCGGCGCGGCTGGGACTTCGTCTCCGCCGGGCACGGCGACGTGCCGTGGGAGGACGTGTTCCGGATGCTGCGCTCGATCGGCTACGACGGCCCCATCTCCGTGGAGTGGGAGGACGCCGGCATGGACCGGCTGACCGGTGCTCCACAAGCGCTTGCCGCCCTGAAGCGCTTCGACTTCGACCCGCCCACCGCCTCTTTCGACGCGGCATTCGGGGGCGGCGAGAACTAGTAACTCCAGGTCCGAGCCCGGTGGTCGGCAAGGCCGCCGGGCCGGTCAGGGCTGCCCGGGTGCATCTTTGTCCTGCGCTGGGAAGAAGTTCAACTTCTCTGCTGCGCAAGGGCTTTCGGCACAAGACGAACCCGGCTACGGTCCCATCTCGTGTACACGACATAGGTGGTTCGGGAGTGACGGCGCATTCCGGTTCCACGGCACACCGCCCGTTCGACCGGCATACCGGAGGACATTCGTGCACAGAACAAGGCTCAGAGGCCGCAAGGCGCTCGCGCTCCTCACCGGCGGACTCCTCGCCGCAGGGTCGCTCGCCCTCACCGCGCCGACAGTGGCGTCCGCCGCAGACCCGGAGGCGGCGCGCTCCGCGGCCGCCGAGGAATTCCAGCAGGTGACCCTCGCCAAGGGCGGTGAGGAGACCGGCGAGCCCATGTCGCTGGCCGTGTTGCCCGACCGGAGTGTGCTCCACACCTCCCGCAGTGGCGAGCTGCGCATGACCGACGCCGCCGGCAACACCCGGGTCGTCGGAACCATCCCGGTGTACTCGCACGACGAAGAGGGACTCCAAGGCGTCGGCCTGGACCCCGACTTCGCGCAGAACCGGTTCATCTATCTCTACTACGCACCCCCGATGGACACTCCCGCAGGCGACGCCCCCAACGAGGGCACCGCGGCGGACTTCGCGAAGTTCGACGGCGTCAACCGGCTCTCGCGGTTCGTCCTCAACGAGGACGGCACACTGGACAACGCCAGCGAGAAGAAGATCATCGACATCCCGGCGACCCGCGGCATCTGCTGCCACGTCGGCGGCGACATCGACTTCGACGCCGAGGGCAACCTGTACCTGTCGACCGGCGACGACTCCAACCCCTTTGCCTCCGACGGCTTCACGCCCATCGACGACCGCCCCGGCCGGAACCCCGCGTACGACGCCCGCCGCACCTCCGGCAACACCAACGACCTGCGCGGCAAGATCTTGCGCATCAAGGTGAACGAGGACGGCTCCTACTCCGTACCCGAGGGCAACCTCTTCGCGCCGGGCACGGACAAGACCCGGCCCGAGATCTACGCCATGGGCTTCCGCAACCCCTTCCGCTTCAGCGTCGACAAGAAGACCGGCATCCTCCACGTCGGCGACTACGGGCCCGACTCCGGCACCGCCGACCCCAAGCGCGGCCCGGCCGGACAGGTCGAATTCGCCCGCGTCACCGGCCCCGGCAACTTCGGCTGGCCGTTCTGCACCGGCGACAACGACCCCTACGTCGAGTACGACTTCGCCACCAAGACCTCGGGCGCCACCTTCGACTGCGCGAACCTGAAGAACACCTCGCCGCACAACACCGGCCTCGTCGACCTGCCGCCCGCACAGCCCGCCTGGATCCCGTACGACGGCGGTTCCGTGCCCGAGTTCGGCAGCGGCTCCGAGTCCCCGATGGGCGGTCCCGTCTACCGGCACAACCCGGACTCCGACTCTCCGGTGGCCTTCCCCGCCGAGTACGACGGTGACTTCTTCGCCGGCGAGTTCGGCCGGCGCTGGATCAAGCGGATCGAGCAGGGTGAGGACGGCACCGTCCAGTCCATCAACCCCGTCCCCTGGACCGGCACCCAGATCATGGACATGGCCTTCGGGCCCGACGGCGCGCTGTACGTCCTCGACTACGGCACCGCCTGGTTCGGCGGCGACGAGAACGCCGGCCTGTACCGGATCGAGAACGCCACCGGCGGACGCTCACCGGTCGCCGAGGCCTCAGCCGACAAGACCTCCGGCCAGGCGCCGATGCGCGTCTCCTTCTCCTCCGCGGGCACGACGGACGCCGACGGCGACACCCTCACCTACGCCTGGGACTTCGGTGACGGCACCACCTCCACCGCGGCCAACCCCGTCCACCGCTACACCAAGAACGGCACCTACACGGCGACGGTCACCGCCAAGGACCCCACGGGCCGCACCGGCTCCGCCAGCGTCCATGTGGTGGTGGGCAACACCGCGCCCAAGGTCACCCTCGAACTCCCCGCAGAGGGGACGCTGTTCAGCTTCGGCGACGAGGTCCCCTTCAAGGTGACGGTCACGGATCCCGAAGACGGCCCGATCGACTGCGCCAAGGTCAAGGTGAACTACATCCTCGGCCACGACAGCCACGGCCACCCCATCACCTCGGCCACCGGCTGCTCCGGCACCATCAAGACCTCCGCCGACGGCGGCCACGACCCCAACGCCAACATTTTCGGAGTCCTCGACGCCGAGTACACCGACGGCGGAGGCGGCGGCCAGGCCGCGCTGACCAGCCACGACCAGGCACAGCTGCAGCCCCGCCACCGGCAGGCGGAGCACTTCGACAACCAGTCCGGCATCAAGACCTACGACAAGGCGGCCGCCAACGGCGGCAAGACCGTCGGCGACATCGACAACGGCGACTGGATCTCCTTTGAAACGTACAACCTCGCCGGATCGACCAAGCTCACCGCCCGGATATCCTCCGGCGGCGCCGGTGGCTTCCTCGAGGTGCGCACCGGCTCCGCGAACGGCCCGATCCTCGGCTCGGCACCCGTCCCGGTCACCGGCAGCTGGGAGACGTTCCAGGACATCGACGTACCCCTGCGGGGCGTGACCAAGAAGACCACCGAACTGTTCCTGGTCTTCAAGGGCGGCGCCGGCGTGCTCTATGACCTCGACGACTTCGAGTTCTCCAACACCCCCGTCGACCGGACCGCCAAGCGTGTCCTCGTCTTCTCCAAGACCGCCGGCTTCCGCCACGACTCCATCGAGAGCGGTGTCACCGCCCTGAAGGAGCTCGGGAAGACCAGCAACATCACGGTCGACGCCACCGAGGCGGCGGGCCAGTTCACCACCAACAACCTCGCCCGCTACGACTCCGTCGTGTTCCTCTCCACCACCGGTGACGTGCTCAACGCCGAGCAGCAGAAGGCGTTCGAGAACTACGTCGCCAAGGGCGGCGGCTACATGGGCGTCCACGCCGCGGCCGACACCGAGTACGACTGGGAGTTCTACGGCGGGCTCGTCGGCGCCCACTTCCATTCCCACCCGCACATCCAGCCCGCCACCGTCCGCGTCGAGGACCACGCCCACCCGGCCACCGCGCACATCGACGGCCCGTGGGAGCGCACCGACGAGTGGTACAACTACCGCACCAACCCCCGTGATCAGGCCCGCGTCCTCGCCACCCTCGACGAGACCACCTACGAGGGCGGCACGATGAAGGGCGACCACCCGATCGCCTGGTGCCAGACCTACGAGGGCGGCCGCGCCTTCTACACCGGAGGCGGCCACACCAAGGAGTCCTACGCGGAGCCGGCCTTCCGCCAGCACCTGCTCGGCGGCCTGCGCTACACCACGGGCCAGGTGAAGGCCGACTGCAAGCCCCGCACCGGCTACCGGACGATCTTCAACGGCGAGACCCTCGAAGGCTGGAAGCAGGCCGGACCGGGCAAGTTCACCGTCGCCGACGGCGAACTGCGCACCGAGGGCGGTATGGGCATGCTGTGGTACCAGGGCAAGGAGCTCGGCTCGTACTCGCTGAAACTCGACTGGAAGATGGACGGTGACGACAACTCCGGTGTCTTCGTCGGCTTCCCGGCCTCCGACGACCCGTGGTCCGCGGTGAACAACGGTTACGAGGTCCAGATCGACGCCACCGACGCCGCCGACCGCACCACCGGCGCCGTCTACGGCTTCAAGTCCGCGAACATCAAGGCCCGCGACCAGGTACTGCGGCCGCCCGGCCAGTGGAACAGCTACGAGATCCGCGTCCAGGGTGAGCGTCTGCAGGTCTTCCTCAACGGAGTGAAGATCAACCACTACACCAACACGGACCCGGCCCGCAGCCTCAAGGACGGTTACATCGGCATCCAGAACCACGGGGCCGACGACCAGGTGTCCTTCCGGGACATCCAGGTGAAGCAACTGCCCTCGTAGCCCCCCGGGCCGCCCATGAGCCGGCGGCGGGCGGGGAGGCGCCGTACCCCCCGCCCGCCGTCCTCCACCACATCGGAACATCGACTGGCAGGGAGGCAGCCCGTGACAGACGGGAATGCACGCACCGGAGTCTGGTTCGTCGGAGCACGCGGCTCAGTGGCCACCACAGCCGTCGCGGGATGTGCGGCGGTCACGGCCGGCCTGCACCCGCCGACCGGCATGGTCACAGAGACCCCGGCCTTCGCCGGGGCCGGGCTGCCGCCCCTGTCCTCCCTCGTCTTCGGCGGACACGACACCGCCCACTGCCCGCTGCCCAAGCGCGCGGAGCACCTCACGGAGGCGGGCGTCCTGCCGCACGGGCTCGCCGCCGCCGTACGCGCCGAACTGGCCGCGGCCGACGCGGAGATACGGCCCGGAGGTCCCGGCGCCGGCGACACCCGCTCCGACGAGGAACTCATCACCGCGTTCGCCGCCGACATGGAATCCTTCCACTCGCGTCACGCCCTGGAACGGGTCGTCGTCGTCAACGTCTCCTCGACCGAACCGCTCCCCGAGCCCGGCGCCGTACGGCTGCCGCCGAGCTCCCTCTACGCCGCCGCCGCCGTGCGCGCCGGCTGCCCCTACGTCAACTTCACCCCCTCCACCGGGCTGCGCACCACGGCCCTCACCGACGCCGTCGCGGCCAGTGGACTTCCCCACGCGGGCCGCGACGGCAAGACAGGCCAGACACTCCTGCGGGCCGTACTGGCCCCGATGTTCGTACAACGGGCCCTTTCCGTACGGGCCTGGTCCGGCACCAACCTGCTGGGCGGCGGGGACGGGGCCGCGCTGGCCGACCCGGCCGCCGCGGCGGCCAAGAACGCCGGCAAGGAGCGCGTCCTCGCCGACACCCTCGGCCACACGCCGGAGGGCGAGGTCCACATCGACGACGTACCCGCGCTCGGCGACTGGAAGACGGCCTGGGACCACATCGCCTTCGAGGGCTTCCTCGGCTCGCGGATGATCCTGCAGACCATCTGGCAGGGCTGCGACTCGGCGCTCGCCGCGCCGCTGGTCCTGGACCTGGCACGACTGGTGGCCCGCGCCCACGAGGCGGGCCTCTCCGGCCCGCTCCCCGAACTCGGCTTCTACTTCAAGGACCCGGACGGCGGCCCGGCGGGCCTGTCCGAACAGTTCACGGCGCTGCTGTCCTTCGCCGACCGGTTGCGGGAGACCCGTTGATCAGCTCACTACTGGCCCGCCTCGCGCCGGCGCGAGCGGGTGACGCACCCGAGTCACCCCGCCGCGCCCCGGCCCCGGCGGCTGCTGCCGCCCGTCCGCCCGCCGGCACCCCGCGAGGCCGCGCCAAGCTCCGGGACTGGGCCGAACTGCTACGCGTCTCCGCTCTGTTCACGGTCCCGGGCGACGCCCTGGCAGGCGCCGCCGCGGTCGGACTGCGTCCCAACCGCGGCACGGCGCTCGCCATGGGCGCCTCCTTGTGTCTGTACGAGGCGGGCATGGCGCTCAACGACTGGGCGGACACCGCCGAGGACGCCGTCGACAGGCCCCACCGGCCGATTCCCTCCGGGCGCATCTCGCCCCGCGCCGCGCTGGGCGCGGCGGGGGTGCTCACGGCGGCCGGCCTGACCCTCGCGGCCCGCGCGGGTCGCCCCGCCCTCGCTGTGGCAACGGCCCTTTCGGCGACGGTCTGGGCGTACGACCTGCGCCTCAAGCACACGAAGGCCGGCCCGACGGCGATGGCCGCGGCCCGCGGCCTCGACGTACTCCTGGGCGCGACGGCAACGTTGTCCGCGGCGACGGACTCCCCGCGACCAGGCGGGGTGCCGTCGCCGGCCCCTTCCCGCGGGCCGCGGCGCGGGGCGGCCGTTGACGGCACAGGGGCAGGTCCCGGACGGACCTACCCTGCCGCGCCCGGCCGCGGGGCCGCTGCCCAGCGGACGGAGGCAACGCCGCCGGTGTCCCGTCAGGGGTTCGGGGAGGGGTGGGGCGGGGGATCCTCCATCCCTCCCCGGACCGCCCTGCGCGCCTCCGCTCCCGCCGCCGCGATGCTCGCCGCGCACACCTACGCCGTCACCTCAGTGTCCCGGCACGAGGCGCAGGGCGGCTCGACGCTGGTGCCGCTCGCCGCGCTGGCCGGCACCGCCGTGCTGGGCGTCCTCGCCGGGCGGCCACGCGGCGCGGCGGCGGCCACGGCGCCGGCCCTGCTCGCCGCCGCGTACCTGCGTACCGCCGCAACCGGCTACCTCCATGCCGCACTCAACCCGTCCCCGCCCCTCACGCAACGCGCCGTCGGCGGCGGTATCCGCGCCATGATCCCGTTCCAGGCGGCCCTCGCCGCCCGCTCCGGGGCGGGCGGCATCGGGCTCGCCGTGATGGGGCTCGTACCGCTTGCCCGCACACTCGCACGGAAGGTGAGCCTCACATGAGCCCTTCGCCCGCACCCCTGCGGTTCGGCTACGGCACCAACGGCCTCACCGATCTGCGCCTCGACGACGCCCTCGGCCTGCTCGCCGACCTCGGCTACGACGGTGTCGGGCTCACGCTCGACCACATGCACCTCGACCCCCTCGCGCCCGACCTCGCGACCCGCACCGCGGCTGTCGCCCGCAGGCTCGGCGCACTGGGGCTCACCGCAACCGTCGAGACCGGCGCGCGCTACATCCTCGACCCGCGCCGCAAGCACGGCCCGTCCCTCCTCGAGCCGGACCCGGACGCCCGCGCCGCCCGCACCAAGCTGCTGATCACGGCCGTGAAGGTCGCCGCAGACCTCGGGGCGCACGCCGTGCACTGCTTCAGCGGCATCATCCCGCCCGGCACGGACGTCGACACCGCCTGGAAGCGGCTGGAGGACGCGCTGCTGCCCGTCCTCGACGCCGCCGCCTTCGCCGGCGTGCCGATCGCGATCGAGCCCGAGCCGGGGCACCTGCTCGGGAACCTCGCCGACTTCCACCAACTGCGCACCTCTCTCGGGAATCCCGCACCCCTCGGACTCACCCTCGACATCGGCCACTGCCAGTGCCTGGAGCCCGTCCCCCCTGCCGACTGTGTCCGGGACGCCGGCCCCTGGCTGCGGCATGTGCAGATCGAGGACATGCGCCGCGGCGTCCACGAGCACCTGCCCTTCGGCGAGGGCGAGATCAACTTCCCTGCGGTCCTCGACGCCCTCGTAGCCACCGGCTATCAGTGCCTCACCGTCGTCGAACTGCCCCGGCACTCCCATGCCGGGCCCGAGCTCGCCCGCACGTCGATCGAGTTCCTCAACTCCGCACGCACGAAGGGAGAGACCGCATCGTGAAACAGGCACCTCCCTGGACGCGCGAGGACGTCGACGCCGGGCTCGCCGACGACACCGCCCGCGCCTGGCTCGACGACGCTCTCGCCGACGCGGCCCGCGCCGCCCAGGCGCCCTGGGCCGGACCCTCCCCGTACACCGCGAACACCTGGGAGCTGCGCTTCGCCGCCGCGGGCCGGCACTGCGGCCGGGACAACGCGGACGGTGTCCGTACCCTCCTGCTGGTCGAGGCCCGCGCCGATGTGGAGACCCTCACCCGCCTCTACCGGCAGGGCAGCGCCGCCGAGCGCCGCGCCGTGCTCCAGGCCCTGCCCGCACTCGTCGACGGCCCCCATGCCGTGCATCTGGTCGACGACGCGCTGCGCACCAACGACACCCGGCTCGTGGCCGCCGCCGTCGGCCCGTACGCCGCCGCCCATCTCGAACCGCACGCCTGGCGGCACGCGATCCTCAAGTGCCTGTTCACCGGCGTCCCCCTGGACACCGTCACCGGTGTCGAACAGCGCGCCCTCGGCGACGGCGAACTCGCCCGCATGCTCACCGACTTCGCGGCGGAGCGGACCACCGCCGGCCGAGACGTCCCCCACGACCTGGATCGCGTGCTGGCCCTGACCGGCACGGCGTTCCCGCAAGCCGAGGAGTCCTGATGCGTATCTTCGACCCCCACATCCACATGACCTCACGCACCACCGACGACTACGAGGCGATGTACGCCGCCGGTGTGCGTGCCGTCGTCGAACCGTCCTTCTGGCTGGGACAGCCCCGCACTTCCCCGGCCGGCTTCTTCGACTACTTCGACGCCCTCCTCGGCTGGGAACCCTTCCGCGCCGCCCAGTACGGCATAGCCCACCACTGCACCATCGCGCTCAACCCCAAGGAGGCGAACGACCCCCGCTGCGTCCCCGTCCTCGACGCGCTGCCCCGCTATCTCGTCAAGGACTCGGTCGTCGCCGTCGGCGAGATCGGCTACGACTCCATGACCCCGGCGGAGGACACGGCGCTCGCCGCCCAGCTGCAACTCGCCGCCGACCACGGCCTGCCCGCGCTCGTCCACACGCCGCACCGCGACAAGCTCGCCGGCCTGCACCGCACCGTGGACGTCGTCCGTGAGTCGAACCTGACCACCGACCGCGTCCTGCTCGACCACCTCAACGAGACCACTGTCAAGCACGCGATCGACAGCGGCTGCTGGCTCGGCTTCTCCATCTATCCGGACACCAAGATGGACGAGGACCGCATGGTCACCGTCCTGAAGACGTACGGAACCGAGAAGGTCCTCGTCAACTCGGCCGCCGACTGGGGCAAGAGCGACCCGCTCAAGACCCGCAGGGTCGGCGACGCCATGCTCGAGGCCGGCTTCACCGAGGACGACGTCGACCAGGTGCTGTGGCGCAACCCGGTGGCCTTCTACGGTCTCAGCGGGCGGCTCCAGCTGGACGTCCCGGAGCCGGACACACTCCACGAGGGCAACTCCATTCTCCGCGGCGGGGAATGAGAGGAGCCACGGATGCGCTTCCGCCACCCCGACGGCTCCACCGTCCACCTGTCGTACTGCACCAACGTCCACCCCGCGGAGACCCTCGACGGCGTCCTGGCACAACTGCGCGACCACTGCGAGCCGGTACGCAAACGCCTCGGACGCGACCGGCTCGGCATCGGCCTGTGGCTCGCCAAGGACGCCGCCCAGGCGCTGATCACCGACCCGGCCGCACTGCGCGGCCTGCGTGCGGAGCTGGAGCGTCGCGGCCTGGAGGTCGTCACGCTCAACGGCTTCCCCTACGAGGGCTTCGGCGCGGAGGAGGTCAAGTACCGCGTCTACACACCCGACTGGACGGAACCGGAACGGCTCGGGCACACCACCGATCTGGCCCGCCTGCTCGCCGCGCTGCTGCCCGACGACGTCACCGAGGGCACCATCTCCACCCTCCCTCTCGCCTGGCGCACCGGCTTCGACGACGAGGCCGCCGCCACCGCCCGCACCGCGCTGACCACCCTCGCCGAGCGGCTCGACGCCCTCGAGGAGCTGACCGGCAAGTCCGTCCGGATCGCCCTCGAACCGGAACCCGGCTGCACCGTGGAGACCACCGCCGACGCGATCGGACCGCTCACCGCCGTCCCGGGCGACCGGATCGGCGTCTGCGTCGACACCTGCCATCTCGCCACCTCCTTCGAGGAGCCCCGTACCGCCCTCGCCGCCCTCGCCGCGGCGGACATCGCCGTCCCGAAGGCGCAGCTGTCCGCCGCGCTGCACGCCGAGAACCCCCATCTTCCGGAGGTGCGCGAGGCGCTCGCCGCCTTCGCGGAACCCCGCTTCCTGCACCAGACCCGCACCCGTACGGCGGCGGGACTGCGTGGCACCGACGACCTCGACGAGGCCCTGGCCGGCGACGCCATCCCCGACGGCGCACCCTGGCGCGCGCACTTCCACGTCCCCCTGCATGCGCCGCCCGCCCCGCCGCTCACCTCCACCCTGCCGGTGCTGCAGGACATCGTGACCCGGCTCGTGGGAGTCCCGGAGCCCCGCACCCGTCACCTCGAGGTCGAGACCTACACCTGGCAGGCCCTCCCGCCCGAGCTGCGCCCCCGCACCCGCAGCCAGCTCGCCGAGGGCATCGCCGCCGAACTCACCCTGGCCCGCGACCTGCTCACCGACCTCGGCCTCAAGGAACTGCCATGAGCGAGACACGCCCCACCCCCTTGCTGGTCCTGGACGTGGTCGGCCTCACCCCCCGGCTTCTCGACCACATGCCCCGCCTCAAGGCCCTCGCCGCCGCCGGTTCCCAGGCGGCCCTGTCGACCGTGCTGCCGGCCGTCACCTGCGCCGCCCAGTCCACGTTCCTCACCGGAGCGCTCCCCGCGGAGCACGGCATCGTCGCCAACGGCTGGTACTTCCGCGAGCTCGGCGACGTCCTGCTGTGGCGCCAGCACAACGGCCTCGTCGCCGGCGACAAGCTCTGGGACGCCGCCCGCCGAGCCCACCCCGGCTACACCGTCGCCAACATCTGCTGGTGGTACGCGATGGGCGCCGACACCGACATCACCGTCACCCCGCGCCCGGTCTACTACGCGGACGGCCGCAAGGAGCCCGACTGCTACACCCGCCCGCCGGCGCTGCACGACGAACTGACCGAGAAGTTCGGCACCTTCCCCCTCTTCCACTTCTGGGGCCCGGGCGCCGACATCGTCTCCAGCCGGTGGATCGCCGACGCGACCCGCCACATCATGCGCACCCGCCACCCCGACCTCACCCTGTGCTACCTGCCGCACCTCGACTACGACCTCCAGCGCTACGGCCCCGACGACCCCCGCTCCCACCGGGCCGCGGCTGACCTCGACGCGGTCATCGGCCCGCTGCTCGACGACGCCCGCAAGGAGGGCCGCACCGTCGTCGCCCTCTCCGAGTACGGCATCACCCGTGTCAGCCGCCCGGTCGACATCAACCGCGCCCTGCGCCGCGCCGGACTCCTCGAGGTCCACACCCAGGACGGCATGGAGTACCTCGACCCGATGGCCTCCCGCGCCTTCGCCGTCGCCGACCACCAGCTCGCACACGTCTACGTCCGCCGCCCCGAGGACCTCGAGGCCACCCGGGAGGCGCTGGCCGGACTGCCCGGCATCGACGAACTCCTCGACGACGAGGGCAAGAAGGCCAACGGGCTGGACCACCCCCGCTCCGGGGAGCTCGTGGCAGTCGCCGAACCCGACGCGTGGTTCACGTACTACTACTGGCTCGACGACGCCCGCGCCCCCGACTTCGCGCAACTCGTCGAGATCCACCGCAAGCCGGGCTACGACCCCGTCGAGCTGTTCATGGACCCGCTCGACCCCTACGTCCGCCTCAAGGCGGCCAAGGCAGTGGCGCGCAAGAAACTCGGCATGCGCTACCGCCTCGCTGTCGTGCCCCTCGATCCGACCCCGATCCGAGGCAGCCACGGCCGCCTCCCCGCGAGCGACGAAGAAGGTCCGCTCCTCCTGTGCTCCACCCCCCGCACCGTTCCAGGCCGCGTCGCGGCCACCGATGTGAAGTCACTGCTGCTCCGCCTGGCCGGCCTCGAGGAAGACGCAGAGCGCCCGGTATCCGTGTCCGAATGAAGTGAGAGTGAGAGTCACCGTGACCGCGTTCAACGAAGAGACCACCACCGACGAGTCCCTGCGCCGCACGCTCGGCGTCAGCCGTCGCCGGTTCCTCAGCACCTGCACCGCCGCCGCTGCCGCGGCGATCGCCGCCCCGGTCCTCGGCGCCTCGCCGGCGCTGGCTCGGGGACGGGAGAACCACGACAGAGGCGGCGACCACGGGCGCTCCGCCCTGATCCCGTCCCACAAGCGCGGCATCATCCTTTACACGGTCCGTGACGCGACGGGCCGCGACCCGCTGTCCACGGATCTGCCGTCGGGCTTCCGCGAGGTCTTCAAGCAGCTGTCCCGCTACGGGTACAAGCAGGTGGAGTTCGCCGGCTACCGCCAGCACGCGAACGCCCCGGGCGGCGCGGACCTCGAGACCGTCGCGGGCGCGAAGCTCCTGCGCTCGTGGCTGGACGAGTACGGGCTGCGGGCGCAGGGCAACCACGGCTTCATTCCGGGCTCGTGGCCGCTGACACCCAGCGACCTCGACACCTTCAAGCGGCACTTGGAGATCGCCAATATTCTCGGCATGCCGCACATGGGCACCGGCGGCGACCCGACGGGCAGTTCCTACCGGGCCGACTGGGACGTTGCCGCGGACAAGTGGAACGCTCTCGGTGCGATCGCCCGCCGGGAGGGCATCAAGCTCTACACCCACAACCACGACTCGGCGTACGGCTTCCTGCTCGACGGCGGTCCGCTCGACGACCAGGGCCGCCCGACCCGCAGTTCCGGCATGCGCAAGCTGGAGTACTTCCTGAAGAAGACCGACCCGCGTGACGTCTGGCTGGAGATGGACATCTACTGGGCGCACGTGGCCCAGTACAAGTTCCACACATACACCGCTCACGACGGCTCGCAGCGGGAGAAGGTCTTCGACCCGGCGGGCCTGGTGGCCCGTCACACCATGCGCTACCCGCTCTTCCACGCCAAGGACGGCACGGTCAACACCCAGAACGGCCAGGGCTACGACATGGTGACGTTCGGCGAGGGCGACATCGACTACCGCACGTTCTTCAGGCGGGTGGGGGCGAAGAACTACCACAACCCGATGATCGAGCACGACGGCGCGCCCAGCGCCACGGTTCCGGGGCAGTCCCTCGAGGTCGCCCGCAAGAGCTACGACAACCTCGCGGCGCTGCGCGCGCACCGCTGAGCACCCACCGCTGAGCACAGCGGCCCGCCCGGTGGACGCGGTCACCGGGCGGGCCGCCGGCGCGTGCCCGCACAAAAGACGCTACCGACCGGTAGTAAGAACGTCGCCTTCCGTCCATCATTAAGCGCGAGCATGTCAACCCGTTCGGTCGAATATGGCCGGACGGGCTCCCTGAGCTGCCTCCACACCCAGGAGAACCCCCCATGCATGCACGCACATGGACGGTCCGCGCCTCGGCGACCGCCGTCACGCTGACGTTCGTCGCCGCCCTCCCCGTCGGATCCGCCCACGCGGACACCGCGACGACGACCACGGCGGCACAGACCCAGAGCGTCGACTACAACACCTGGCTCCGTGACGTCTCCGCCGTCGTCGCCGAGGCCCGCCCCTACATCGAACAGCGCACGGCCGACGCCTCCGGCGAGAAGCAGGCGATCGTCCTCGACATCGACAACACCTCGCTGGAGACGCACTTCCATCCGTTCTGGAAGCTGCCCACCCCCGCCATCCAGGAGATGCGCGAGCTCGCCCGCTACGCCGACTCCCGTGGCGTCGCCGTCTTCTTCGTGACCGCCCGCCCCGGCATCATCCACTCGCTCACCGACTGGAACCTGAAGAAGACCGGCTACCCGGTCGACGGACTCTACGTCCGTGACCTGCCCGACCTGTTCCACGAGGTGAGCGCCTACAAGACCGAGAAGCGCGCCGAGATCGAGGCCAAGGGCTACACGATCATCGCCAACATCGGCAACAACACCACCGACCTGGTCGGCGGCCACGCGGAGCGGACCTTCAAGCTCCCCGACTACGACGGCCAGCTGTCGTAAGGGAGCTCGTACAGCGGCAAGGCGTCTCAGCACGCCCCGCACAACGGCCGGGTGGCCGCGGTGACCGGTCTCCCGGCCGCCGCGGCCACCCGTGGCCGTTCACGATCGACGCGTCAGCCCGCGTCCCGGCTGATCGGCTGCGGATTGGCAGTGATCCGTCCCTTCTTCGGCCGGCCCGGCGGATGCAGGAACGTGGCCACGAAGCCGGCGAACAGCGAGATCGAACCGGCCAGGATGAACGCGCCCGCGTAGTCCCAGGCACCCACCACCACGGCCCCCATGCCCGAGCCCAGCAGACCCGACACCAGCTTCGAGCTGTAGACGAGGCCGTAGTTGGAGGCGTTGTTGTTCTCACCGAAGTAGTCCGCGGTCATCGCCGCGAACATCGGGAAGATGGCACCGCCGCCGAAGCCGGAAATACTGGAGAAGAGCAGGAACAGCGGCAGGTTGTTGATGTTGCCCGACCAGAGAATGCCGTACTGGGAAAGCCCCAGCACGATACAGACGAAGATCAGGCACTGCTTGCGTCCGTAGCGGTCCGAGAGCCAGCCGATGACACCGCGGCCCGTGCCGTTCACGATCGCCTTGAGCGACATCGCCGTCGCGACGATGCCTCCCGCGAAGCCCGCCTCGTCACCGAACGGCACCTGGAAGGCGATACCGAAGATGTTCACCCCGGATGTGCAGAGCAGACAGAACCACATCAGCGCCACACGACCCGTCTGCCAGGCCTCCCTCGGCGTGTACTGCTTCACCGCCGGCGGGTTCTTCTCCAGGGCGCGCCGCGTCCGCGGGTCGTCGGGCTTGCGCAGCGGGTCGACGTCGGCGGGCCACCAGTTCTTCGGCGGGTCCTGGAAGAAGTAGCCCGCGACGGCCACGGTGGCGGCCAGGAACAGACCGACGCAGACCAGCACCCAGCGGAAGTTCGTCAGGTCCATGTAGCCGGTGAAGATGAAGACGAACGGCACCGAACCGTAGGCGAAACCGCCGTTGACGAAGCCGGTCTTGCCGCCCTTGCGCTCCGGGTACCACTTGCCGACCATGTTGACGCACGTCGCGTAGACCATGCCCGCGCCCATACCGCTGAACATGCCGAAGCCGAGGTAGGCGACCACCACATGCGGCGCGTACGCCAGTGACAGATAGCCCAGCAGGGTGCCCACGGCGCCGAGCATCATCGCCCACCGGGCAGGCAGTTTCCCGCTCTCACGGAGCTTGCCCGCGGGGAAGGCGACAGCGGCCCGGAAGAACACCCACACACCGAGCATCCAGAAGATGTGTGCGCTGCTCCAACTGTGCGCGGTGTGCAGAGTCTCCTCGGCGGACGCGAACGCGTACTCCGCCGAGCTGATGCCCATCATGCCCACCCACGGCAGGATGACCATCCACTTGCGCCTGCGGCCCATGATGTCGATATCGGTCTCGCCGATCCGGTACATGCGCCCGTTGGCGTCCGTCACCTCCCTGTAGGGGACGGACGTGGGGATGTCGGTTGTCGTCATGGTGATCGAACCCCTCGCGTGGAAGAAGTCTGGCCAGCGCCCCCTGTCCGTTTCTCTTCGCACCGGGGTCCGCGGCGAGCGGCCACCGCAGACCCCGTGGTTCGAGCCGTCGCTCAGGTCATGGACCGCCTCCCCACACCCCGGTGTCGGCGCGTCACAGCAGCCCCGCCGCTCGAGCCCAGGCGTACTTGGCGCCGAGGACCGCGACCGGCTTCTCCGTCGTGTACGGGTACGCCACGACACCGCGTTCGAAGAGGTACTGGCACGCCTCCTCGACTTCCACGTCGCCGGCGAGCGAGGCCACGACCGGCTTCTCGATCCCGCGCGCCCGGAACTCCTCCACCACCCGCGCCGTCAGCTCGGCGAACACCATCGGTGGCGTGACGATCGTGTGCCAGTAGCCCAGCACCAGCGCATGGATCCGCGGGTCCTCCAGGCCGAGTCGGATCGTCGCCTCGTAGGTCGAGGGCGGCTCACCGCCGGTGATGTCGATCGGGTTCCCGGCCGCTCCGAACGGCGGGATGAACGCCTTGAACGCCGTGTCCAGATCCGGCGGGATCTCCATCAGGGACAGGCCGTTGTCGACGATCGCGTCCGACAGCAGCACCCCCGAGCCGCCCGCACCCGTGATGATCACAACGTTGTCGCCCCGGGGAGCCGGCAGCACGGGCAGGGCCCGCGCGTACTCCAGCATCTCGTTCAGCCCCGGCGCACGGATCACCCCCGCCTGCCGCAGCACGTCGTCGTAGACCGCGTCGTCGCCGGCCAGCGCGCCCGTGTGCGAACCGGCCGCCTTCGCGCCCGCCGCCGTACGCCCCGCCTTGAGGACCACCACCGGCTTCCTGGGCACCGTCGCGCGCGCGGCATCGACGAAGGCCCGCCCGTCCTTCAGGTCCTCCAAGTGCATCGCGATGCAGTCGGTGTTGGGGTCCTCGCCGAACCAGGTCAGCAGATCGTCCTCGTCCAGGTCCGACTTGTTGCCGAGCCCGACGATCGCGGACACCCCGGTGCGCGTGGTCCGCGCGAAGCCGAGGATCGCCATGCCGATGCCCCCCGACTGCGAGGTGAGCGCCACTCCGCCCTTGACGTCGTACGGGGTGCAGAAAGTGGCGCACAGGTCCTGCCAGGTGGAGTAGTAGCCGTAGATGTTCGGCCCCAGCAGCCGCACCCCGTACCGCTCGGCGATCGCCACGATCTCCGCCTGCAGTTCGTGCTCGCCGGTCTCGGAGAACCCGGACGGGATCAGCACCGCGTTGGGAATGCCCTTGCGGCCGACCTCCTCCAGCGCGGACGCGACGAATTTCGCGGGGATCGCGAAGACCGCCACATCGGGCTCGCCCGGAACATCCATCACGCTCTTGTACGCCTTACGGCCGAGTATGTCATCGGCCTTGGGGTTCACCGGATGGATCTCGCCCGGAAAGCCACCGTCGATCAGGTTCCGCATGACCGAATTGCCGATCTTCCCGGGCTCGTTGGAGGCCCCGATCACCGTCACCGAGCGCGGCTGCATCAGCCGCCGCATCGAGGCGAGGATCTCCTCCCGTGAGTACTTCCGCCGCTCGGCCGAAGGCTCGTCGTTGAGCAGGATCCGCACATCGGCGGCCATCGCCCCGTCCGCGGAGGCGAACACCGGGTTCAGGTCCACCTCGGCGATCTCGGGGAAATCGGCGGCCAGTCGGGAGACCCGCACCACCACATCGGCGAGTGCGTCACGGTCGGCGGCCGCGCCTCCTCGCACCCCGCGCAGGATCTCCGCGGCCCGGATGCCGTCCAGCATCGACAGCGCCTCGTCCTTCGAGGCGGGCGCGAGACGGAAGGTGACGTCCTTCAGCACCTCGACCAGCACACCGCCGAGACCGAACGCCACCACCTTCCCGAAGGTCGGGTCCGTGACCGTGCCGACCAGCACCTCCGTCCCGGCGGGCACCATCTGCTGCACCTGCACGCCCAGGATGCGGGCGCCGGGCGCGTACGCCTTGGCGTTCGACACGATGGCCGTGAACGCGCCCCGTACCTCCGCGCAGGACGCGAGTCCGACCTGCACACCGCCCGCATCCGTCTTGTGCAGGATGTCCGGCGAGACGATCTTCAGCGCCACCGGGAAGCCGATTCGGTCCGCCAGCGCGACCGCCTCGTCCGCCGTCTCCGCGAGGCCCTCCGCAGGCGTCGCGATGCCGTACGCGCCGGTGACCGCCTTGCCCTCCGGGGCCGTCAGCGCCGTACGGCCCTCGGCGAGCGCGCCCGCCAGGATCGCCCGTACCGCCGCCTGCCGTTCCTCGTGCTCCGTCACTAGATGACTCCGTTCGACTTGAGCAGGCCGAGCTCCTCGTCGCCGAGCCCCAGCTCGCCGACGTACACCTCTTCGTTGTGCTGACCGAGCAGCGGTGAAGTGATCACGTCCACGGGGGAGTCGGACAGCTTCAGCGGGCTGCCGACGGTGGTGAAGCTGCCGCGCTCGGGGTGCTCCACCTCGACGACCATCTCGTTGGCGGCCAGCGAGGGATCCTCGATGATCTCCCTGGTGGAGAGGATCGGGCCGCAGGGGATGTTGCGGGCGTTGAGCTTCTCCAGCACCTCCCACTTGGGAAGCGTCGAGGTCCACTCCTCGATCAGCTGGAACATCTTGCCGAGCTTCGGCAGCCGCGCCTCCGGCGTCGCCCACTCGGGGTCGTCCGCGAGCTCGGGCCGGCCGATCAGCTCCGAGACCGGCTGCCAGCCGACGGGCTGGACGATGACGTACACGTAGTCGTTCGGGCCGCCCGGCGCGCACTTGACCGCCCATCCGGGCTGCCCGCCGCCCGACGCGTTGCCCGAGCGGGGGACTTCGTCGCCGAAGTCCTCGTTGGGGTATTCGGCGAGCGGGCCGCGGGCCAGCCGCTGCTGGTCGCGCAGCTTCACCCGGCAGAGGTTCAGCACGGCGTGCTGCATGGCCACGTTGACCCGCTGGCCGCGCCCCGTGTGCTCCCGCTGGAACAGCGCGGCGAGGATGCCGGCGACGGCGTGGATACCGGTGCCCGAATCGCCGATCTGGGCGCCCGTGGCGAGAGGCGGTCCGTCCTCGAAGCCGGTGGTCGACATGGAGCCGCCCATGGCCTGCGCCACCACTTCGTACGCCTTGAAGTTGGTGTACGGGCCTTCTCCGAATCCCTTGATCGAGGCGTAGACGATCCGGGGGTTGATCTCCTGGATCCGTTCCCAGGTGAAGCCCATCCGGTCCACGGCCCCCGGGCCGAAGTTCTCCACCATCACGTCGCTGCGGCGGATCAGCTCGGTGAGGATCTCCTTGCCGCGCTCCGACTTGGTGTTGAGCGTGATGCTCCGCTTGTTGCAGTTGAGCATCGTGAAGTAGAGGGAGTCGACGTCGGGTACGTCGCGCAGCTGCTTGCGCGTGATGTCGCCGCTCGGGGCCTCCAGTTTCACCACGTCCGCGCCGAGCCAGCCGAGCAGCTGGGTCGCGGAGGGGCCGGACTGGACGTGCGTCATGTCGAGGACGCGAATGCCCTCAAGAGCCTTGGTCATGGTCCTGGTCATGGCCCGTGCTCCTCACTTGTACATGGTCTGGTTCATGGTTCCGGGGGCGTACGCGTCGGGGTCCACCCAGACGTTGATCAGCGACGGCAGCCCGGACTCGCGGGCGCGGCGCAGCGCAGGGCCGATGTCGGCGGGGTCGCGCACCTCCTCGCCGTAACCACCCAGCATCTGGGCAAACTTGTCGTAGTGGACGTCACCGAGGGTGTTGCCGACCCGCTCGCGGTCGAGGCCGTACTTCTGGGCCTGGCCGTAACGGATCTGGTTCATCGATGAGTTGTTGCCGACGATCCCGACGAAGGGCAGGTTGTAGCGGACGAGGGTCTCGAAGTCCCAGCCGGTCAGTGAGAACGCGCCGTCGCCGAAGAGGGCCACGACCTCCTTGTCCGGGCGGGCCTTCTTGGCGGCCAGCACGAACGGGACGCCGACGCCGAGGGTTCCGAGCGGCCCGGGGTCCATCCAGTGGCCGGGGGACTTGGGCTGCACGACCTGGCCGGAGAAGGTGACGATGTCGCCGCCGTCGCCGATGTAGATCGAGTCCTCGGTGAGGAAGTCGTTGATCTCGCTCACCAGGCGGTACGGGTGGATGGGGGAGGTCTCCGAGCGCAGGTGCGGCAGCCGCTTGTCGAGAGCGGTCTGCTCGGCGGCGCGGAGTTCCTCGAGCCAAGCCTTGCGCTTGACGGCACCGCCGTTGAGCCGGCCGGACACGGCCTCCGTCACGGACTTGAGGATCAGTCCGGCATCGCCGACGATCCCGAGGTCGATGTCCCGGTTCTTGCCCACGGTCCGGTAGTCGAGGTCGATCTGCACCACCGTCGCGTCGGGCGAGAGCCGCTTGCCGTAACCCATGCGGAAGTCGAAGGGGGTGCCGACGATGACGATGACGTCCGCGTTGGAGAACGCGTAGCGCCTCGACAGCTGGAAGTGGTGCGGGTCCCCGGGCGGCAGCGTGCCGCGTCCCGCGCCGTTCATGTACGCGGGCACGTTCAGAGTGCGCACCAGCTCGACGGCGGCGTCGGTGCCGCGTGTCGTCCACACCTGGCTGCCGAGCAGGATCGCCGGCTTCTCTGCGTGCACCAGCAGGTCGGCGAGCTTCTCCACGGCCTCGGGGTCGCCCGCGCTGCGTGTGGAGGCGCGGTAGTGGCCGGCCTGGGGCACGCGTGCTTTGTCCACCGGCGCCTTGGCGTCGAGCACATCGCGCGGGATCTCCAGGAAGGAGGGCCCCGGCGCGCCGTGGTAACACTCGCGGAACGCCATGGAGACCATGTCGGCCGCGCGTGCCGTGTCCGGCACGGTCGCGGCGAACTTGGTGATCGGCGTCATCATGTCCACGTGCGGCAGGTCCTGCAGGGAGCCCATCTTGTGCTGGGTGTGGGCCCCTTGACCACCTATCAGCAGCATCGGCGACTCGGCGCGGAAGGCGTTGGCGACGCCGGTCACGGCATCGGTGGTGCCCGGCCCGGCGGTGACGACGGCGCAGCCCGGCTTGCCGGTGATGCGCGCGTAGCCGTCGGCCGCGTGGGCGGCGACCTGCTCGTGGCGTACGTCGACGACTTCGATGCCTTCGTCCACGCAGCCGTCGTAGATGTCGATGATGTGGCCGCCGCACAGGGTGTAGATGACCTCCACGCCTTCTGCTTTGAGCGCCTTGGCGACCAGGTGTCCACCCGAGATGAGTTGCTGGCTGTTGTCGTCGGGCATGGCGAAGTCCTGTCCCTTCGTAGGGGAGTCGGTGTGCTGGCCGGGGAGGCGCCGGTGCGCCTCCCCGGTGTGCTTCGGCGTATATTGCATACAGTCGACGAATACTGTATGAAGCTTGTTATCCCGCATCCGGTGGGTGGTGTCCAGGGGGCGTGCGGCACTTTCATTCGTTTCGGACGAAGCACTGGGAGCCCGGCATGGATCTGTACGAGCACCAAGCGAGGCAACTCTTCGGGGAGTACGGCATCCCCGTTCCGGAAGCAGAGACCGCGGACACGGCCCGACAGGCCCGCGAGGCCGCCGAGCGGCTCGGCGGCAGCGTCGTCGTCAAGGCCCAGGTGAAGACCGGAGGGCGGGGCAAGGCGGGCGGCGTCAAGCTCGCCGCCGACGCCGCGGCCGCAGAGGTGACGGCCCGACAGATCCTCGGCATGGACATCAAGGGCCACACCGTGCGCAAGGTGATGCTCGCCCGGCCCGTCGACATCGAGGCCGAGTTCTACGTCTCCTACGTCCTCGACCGCGCCGCCGGCACCTTCCTCGCCATCGCGTCCGCCCAAGGAGGCATGGACATCGAGAAGGTCGCCGCCACCCGCCCCGAAGCCGTCGCGCGCATCCCCATAGCACCCGCGGAGGGCCTCACGCCCGCCAAGGCCGCCGAGATAGCGGCGGCAGCAGGACTGCCCCCGGACGTGGCACCCGTCCTGCAGTCCCTGTGGCAGGTCCTTGTCCGCGAGGACGCCCTCCTCGTCGAGGTGAACCCGCTCGTGCGCACCGCGTCCGGAGACATCGTCGCCCTGGACGGCAAGGTCACCCTCGACGACAACGCACGCTTCCGCCAGTCCCGTTGGGGCGGCGACGAAACCGGCATGCACGACGACCCGCTGGAGGCGTTGGCCGCCGCCAAGGGCCTCAACTACGTCAAACTCGACGGCACGGTCGGCGTCATCGGCAACGGCGCCGGCCTCGTCATGTCCACGCTCGACGTCGTGGCCGGCTGCGGAGCCCGCCCCGCCAACTTCCTCGACATCGGCGGCGGAGCGTCGGCTCAGGTCATGGCCGACGGACTGTCGGTCATCCTCTCCGACCGCGACGTGAACAGCGTGCTCGTGAACGTCTTCGGCGGGATCACCGCCTGCGACGCGGTCGCAGAAGGAATCGTCCAGGCACTCGACTCGGTGCGCCTGACCAAACCCCTCGTCGTCCGCCTCGACGGCAACAACGCCGCCCGCGGCCGCGCCATCCTCGACGACCGTGCCCACCCGCTCGTCCGCCAGGCCACGACCATGGACGGCGCCGCCCGCCAGGCCGCCGACCTCGCCATCTGAAAGGACCGGGAAACCATGGCCATCTTCCTCACCAAGGAGAGCAAGGTCCTCGTCCAAGGCATGACCGGCGCCGAGGGCATGAAGCACACACGCCGGATGCTGGCGTCCGGGACCGACGTCGTCGCCGGGGTGAACCCGCGCAAGGCCGGCCGGCTCGTCGACTTCGACGAGCGGGCAGTCCCCGTCTTCGGCACCGTCGGCGACGCCATGGCGGCCACCGGCGCGGACGTCACCGTGGTCTTCGTGCCGCCGCCGTTCGCCAAGGCCGCCGTCATGGAGGCCGCCGACGCGGGCATCGGGCTCGCCGTCGTCATCACCGAGGGCATCCCCGTCCACGACGCCGTCGCCTTCCAGGCCTACGCGGCCGAGCGCGGCACCCGGATCATCGGCCCCAACTGCCCCGGACTCATCAGCCCCGGCCAGTCCAACGCGGGCATCATCCCCGCGGACATCGCCGCCAAGCCCGGTCGCATCGGACTCGTCTCCAAGTCCGGCACCCTCACCTACCAGCTCATGTACGAACTCCGCGAGATCGGCTTCTCATCGGCGGTCGGCATCGGTGGAGACCCCGTCGTCGGCACTACCCACATCGACTGCCTCGCCGCCTTCGAGCAGGACCCCGACACCGAACTCATCGTGCTCATCGGCGAGATCGGCGGCGACGCGGAGGAGCGCGCCGCCGCGTACATCGCCGAGCACGTCACCAAGCCCGTCGTCGGCTACATCGCCGGTTTCACCGCCCCCGAGGGGAAGACCATGGGCCACGCCGGCGCCATCGTCTCCGGCTCCAGCGGCACGGCCAAGGCAAAGCAGCAGGCACTCGAAGCCGCGGGCGTACGGGTCGGCTCGACGCCCACGGAGGCCTCACGGCTGGTGCTGGAACTCCTCGCGGAGCTCACACCCAAGACCCCGGCCTGATTCGGCGGGCACGCCCGCCCACCTGCCAACAGAGCGACTTCCGGGCGGCCGGCGTGTGCGAGCCGGCCGCCCCTGCCACCTCCCGCCCCGTCCGACTCGTCACGAGCGGAGTTCACCCATGGCACCCACCCTCACCCTCAAGCCCGGCACCGCCTGGACCGACGCTTGGCAGCGCTGCCTCACCCTCGCCCCCGAAGCGTTCCGGGACGAGCGCGTCCTCAACCTCTGGGGCGGCGAGTGGCACGCGGACGGCCGCGCCCTGCCCGCCACCAGCCCCGTCGACCTCGGCCCCGTCGCCGGCCCGCCCCGCCTGGACGCGGCCGCCGCGCAGCAGGCCGTCCGCGCCTCGCTCGACCAGCACCGCGCCTGGCGCCACATACCGCTGCCCGAACGCCGCGCCCGTGTCGCCGCCGGACTCGACGCCCTGACCCAACACCGTGAACTGCTCGCCCTCCTCCTCGTCTGGGAGATCGGCAAGCCCTGGCGGCTCGCGCAGGCCGACGTCGACCGGGCGATCGACGGCGTGCGCTGGTACGTCGAGGGCATCGAGCCGATGCTGGAAGGACGTTCACCGCTCGCGGGTCCGGTCTCCAACATCGCCAGCTGGAACTACCCGATGTCCGTCCTCGTCCACGCCATGCTGGTGCAGGCTCTGGCCGGCAACGCGGTCATCGCCAAGGCCCCGACCGACGGCGGCGTCGCGTGCCTCACCCTCGCCTGCGCCCTCGCCGCCCGCGAGGGCGTGCCCCTCACCCTGGTCAGCGGCAGCGGCGGTGAACTCTCGGAAGCCCTCGTCCGCTCACCGGAGATCGGCTGTGTCTCGTTCGTCGGCGGACGCGACACCGGCGCCCGTATCGCCACCGCCGTGGCCGACCTCGGCAAGCGCCACATCCTGGAGCAGGAGGGCCTCAACACCTGGGGCATCTGGAACTACACCGACTGGTCCGCCCTCACCGCCGTCATCCCCAAGCTCTTCGACTACGGCAAGCAGCGCTGCACCGCCTACCCCCGGTTCGTCGTCCAGCGGGAGGCGTTCGCCGACTTCCTCGCCGCCTACCTCCCCGCCGTACGCTCCGTCCGCACCGGCCACCCCCTCGCCGTCGAACACCCCGACGACCCGTTGCCCGCACTCGACTTCGGCCCGCTCATCAACGCGGCGAAGGCGAAGGAGCTCGCCGACCAGGTGGCGGAGGCGATCAACCGCGGTGCCGTCCCCCTGCACCGCGGCTCGCCGGCCGACGGCCACTTCCTCCCCGGCCAGGACACGTCCGCCTACCTCCCGCCCGTCACGCTCCTGGGCCCGCCGCCGTCCTCTCCGCTGCACCACGCGGAGCCCTTCGGCCCGGTCGACACGATCGTCCTCGTCGACACGGAGGCGGAGCTGCTCGCCGCGATGAACGCCTCCAACGGCGCCCTGGTGGCGACCCTGTGCACCGACGACCCGGCGGCATTCCGGCGCCTCGCCCCCCAGATCCGCGCCTTCAAGGCCGGCCACAACAAACCCCGTTCACGCGGCGACCGCGACGAGCTCTTCGGCGGCTTCGGTGCGTCGTGGCGCGGAGCGTTCGTCGGCGGCGAACTGCTGGTACGGGCGGTGACCGAAGGCCCGGCGGGGGAGCGGCTGCCGGGCAACTTCCCCGAGTACCAGCTCAACGCCTGAAGGCCGGCCGGCTGAGCAGTGAGCGGGCTCAGCCGGTTCGCCGAGCCATGACGCGCTCGGCGGTCAGCCGCCGGGCTCCATCTCGCCCGGCCGGCAGGTCCGGGTGAGCTGTTCACTCCGAGCGGTGGACGGGCCCGCCCCGCGACACGTCCGATGCAACAGAGCCCACTAGCCCGTTCGCCATCACGCGGTTGCGGTCGTCGCAGTTCCTCCACCGCGACGACCTGCGACGCGACATCAGTGGGAGGAACGGGCCCTGCCCCTTACCGGGTGACAGAGGTGTCGGCAAGGCGTCCAGCGGTGATCACTAACTGTCGGTTGCCTCGTGCGAGGAGCACAGCCGAGGCGCCCGCAGACAGGCCGGACCCTGCTCCACTGGAGGATTTACATGCGTATGGCACGTGCCGGCATCCCGGCCGCCCTCATCCTTGGCGCCCTTGCTCTGTCCGCCCCGGCCGCCATGGCCGCGGAGGAGGACGACGGGCGCATCAGCATCAGCGAGCGGAGGGCCGCGCCGGGTACCACGGTCACCGTCACCACCAACGCCTGCGGCGACGAGACCTACGGGAAGGGAGAGTCGGAGGCGGGCGGACAGTTCCATCTGATGGAGAGCGACGAGGCGGGCGTGCTGAAGGGCGAGTTCACGATCCCCGACGACGCCGAGTCCGGCAGCGACACCGTCACCCTGAAGTGCCCCCCGAGGACCAAGGTCACGGGCACCTACGAGATCAGCGGCCGTCCCAACGGCGCGGTCGACGCCGGCATCGGCGCCACGGACAAGACCACCCAGCTCGCCCTCGGCGGTGTGCTGGTCACCGGCGCCGTCGCCGGGACTGTGGTCAGGATGCGTCGCCGCCCGAGCGGCCTCCACGCCTGACCGATCGTCATTCTCCCGCGGCCCCCGGCCACCGCACAGGTGCCGGGGGCCGCGGGGATGCCCCGTCCGCCGCAGAGCAAAGGCCCGCCCCGATGGAAAACGGTCACCGGCCGAGGAGCGCTGAAGAACCGCGGTCCCTGGTCCCCTCGTTCAAAATGTGCTCCTGCGCCCTGATCGCGGGAGTCCTGCTGGTGGCCAACGCCGTGCGCGACGATCAGCCGCCGCAGCCCACGCCCGCCCAGGCACGGTCCGTATCCGTCCAGGACGACCGGCCTGCTCGACCCGCTCCTCGGGAAACGCCGAAGCCCACCGGGGTGCCGGGGCTTGTGCCGTCGGACCCCGTCCGGATGATGATCCCGGCCATCGGGGTGAACGCCCCCGTGTCAGGGCTGGAGCTGGACCACACCGGCACGCTGCAGGTACCGCCCGCCGACCAACCCGGCCTGGCCGGCTGGTACCGCGACGGCACGGCCCCCGGCGCGGTCGGAACAGCCATCACCGCCGGGCACGTGTACACCCCCATGGGCCCCGGTGTCTTCTACCGTCTCGGCGCCCTCACCAAGGGCGATACCGTCGAGATCGTGCGGGAGGACCACCGCACCGCCGTCTTCACCGTCGACGCGGTCGAGGTCCACGACAAGAGGGACTTCCCCGACGAGAAGGTCTACGGCGATTCGGACCGGCCCGAACTACGGGTGATCACCTGTGGCGGCGACTACTCCCGCAGCACGGGCTACGAGGGCAACGTCGTCGTCTACGCGACACTGAGCGCGGTGCGGTAGAGGCACCTCGACCGGCATGTGCGGGCCGCCGTCTTCGCCGGCCGGCGGCTCAACCGATGCCCTGGCGGTCGGCCTCCAACGCGAAAGCACGCTCGGTTGCTTCGGGCAGCCACCGTTCCACCGCCTGCACCAACAGCGCCCGGTGGCGGAGCAGGGGCTCGCGCCGCTCGTCCGGCACGAACCGCAGCAGGTCGTCGAAGGAGGCCATGAGCCGCCGGCTCACCTGCGGATCGCCCACCGCACGGCCCCGCAGCTCCGTGAACCCGAGATCGACCAGATCACCCCACCCGGGACCGTCCTGCACCAACCGCACCACGCCGTCGCCGTCCTGGTGCTGTACGGCCCCGAGCGGGAGATGCGCCGCCGCGGCGAGGAAGTGCACGATGCGGTCGATGCACTGCACTGCGGTGGTCGGGTCGTTCACCGCCGGCGAGAGCGCGCGTAGACCGATGTCGGACAGCTGACGCAGTCCGAAGCCCAGGTCCTGATGGAACGTCCGCTCCGTGCCGACCGACAGCGAGGACTGGAGGACGCGCCGCGCGGGCAGCCCCTCCCGCCCGCCGTGCACGGCGACAACCTGCATGCCGGGCACGACGAAGTCCCCGATGCGGGGAATGATGCGCAGTACCACGTCCTTGCGGCGTGCGGTCCGCACGAGCCGGGCCACATGCACGTCCCGCAGCGTCCCCGCCCGTCCGTGATGCGGGACGAACGTCACCTCGGCGGACAGGGGTGCCGGCGCCGGCGCCGAATCCTGCGCCGGCATCCGGTGCAGCACCCGGAACGACTCCTTCGTCACCCGCTCCACGACGGGTCCGACCTTCATCAGCTGCAGAGTTTGCGTCACATAGGCGATGAACAGCAGCAGACTGAGCCCGACCATCAGCAGCGTCAGCGCACCCTGGAACAGCGGCACCGACACCACCTTCCGCGGGTCGGTCTCGCTGTCGTACGACGTGAGAACCAGCAGCGACAGCAGGAACGTCGACAGGAACACCGAGAACGTCAGCTTGCTGATCCGGCTCCGGATGAAGATCCGTACGATCCGGGGGCTGAAGTTGCCCGCCGCCATCTGCACGGCGACGAGCGAGATGCTGAAGACGACACCGATGAAGGTCATCATCGCGGAGCTGACCGTGGTCACGACGACCTTGGCGTCCTCCGCCCATGAGATCAGCGTCCGCACGGTGCCGAAGTCGCGGTCCGCCTGGAGCGACTCCAGGAGAGCAGTGTCGAAGGCGTCGATCAGACCCCACACCACACAGACCAGCACGAGCGCGAGAGTGGGGGCGAACCAGAACGTGTCCCGCAGATGCTCGCGCAGCGGAGAGAGCGGGCGGGGCCGTCGATAGGGGCGTTGACTCACGCAGCCGACGGTAGCCTCACGCGTTGCAACTGCATGGGCACGGGCTGTGGCGACGGCGTCCGCGCGTCGCCGCGCACGCCACTGACCACGCAAAACGTGGGTGAGGGGCACCTCGATCCTTTGGTATTGTTGTCCATGTCGCCGCGGGAGACCGGGGCCGACCACCTGGTCCGGGTGGCGGAATGGCAGACGCGCTAGCTTGAGGTGCTAGTGCCCTTTATCGGGCGTGGGGGTTCAAGTCCCCCCTCGGACACTTGCTGAGACCCCAGTAGATCTGGGGTCTCTCGCGTTTCCCGGGTCACTATGCCGCGACATCGTGTAAATGTGATCGTCTGCCGGTCGCACGTCCTCCTCGCGCGTCCTAGGTTGATCGGATGATCTCTCAAGGGGTGGGCGGGTCCTCAGGGACCCGGTCGGTGGCGGCCGCGGTGGCGGTGGTGACGATCGTGGCGGGCCTCGGGGTCAGGGCGCTGCTGGAGGGGAGCGTCGCGAAGTACGCCGGGGACGCGCTGTACACCGTTCTGATCCTCGCGCTGGTCGTGTTCGTGGCACCCCGGTCGCGGCCCGTCGCGGCCGCCGGGGCGGCGCTGGCGTTCAGTTGGGCGGTCGAGCTGCTGCAACTCACCGGCGTGCCCGCGGAGCTGGCCCGGCACAGCGCCGTCGCCCACCTCGTTCTCGGCTCCACCTTCAACGCGCCCGACCTTGTCTGGTACGCGGTGGGCGCGGTCATGGGGTGGTGGGTCCACGGCTCGCTCGCCCGCCGGTTCGCCACTCCATCCGTAGCCGGCGCGTAAGCGGCCACGGCCCCGGCGTCGCGCCCGCCCCGCGCTCGCCTGAGCGCCCGCGTCACGATCTGATCTCGCCCGCCGTGAGAGTCTTGCGCCGCGTGGAGTGTAAACGTTTCCATCTCCTCGTGTAATCGTTTCCATGCGGCATCGGCCCATGGCACCGCAGGCTCACGGAACCCGCAAGGAGGTGGTCCGGACATGGCCGGCATCAAGGATGTCGCGGCCGCGGCGGGGCTGTCCGTCGCCACGGTCTCCCGCGCACTCAACAACCACCCTTCCGTCAGCCCCGACGCCAAGGCCCGCGTCCTCGCCGCCGTCGAAGCCCTCGGCTACCGGCCCAACGCGGTCGCCCGTTCGCTGCGCACCGACCAGACCCGCACCCTCGGGCTTGTCATCAGCGACGTCCTCAACCCGTACTTCACCGAACTCGCCCGCTTCGTCGAGGAAGAGGCCCGAACTCTCGGCTTCAGCGTCATCATCGGCAACGCCAACGAGCAGCCCGACCTCCAGGACCACCACGTCCGCACCCTGCTCGAGCGTCGTATCGACGGGCTGCTCGTCTCACCGGCCGACGGGCGTTCGCCGCTGATGGCCGACGCCGTGGACGGCGGCACTCCCCTGGTCTTCGTCGATCGCTGGATCCCCGGAGTGGACGTCCCCGTCGTCCGCGCCGACGGCCGGCAGGCGATCCGCGACCTGGTCGCCCACCTGAACGGCCTCGGCCACCGCAGGCTCGCCATCATCGCCGGCCCCGCCGCCACCACCACCGGCCACGAACGCGTCGAGGCCTTCCGCGCGGCGCTGGGCGAGCACGGGCTGCCGCTGCCCGACGACTTCATCGGCCAGGGCGACTTCCAGGCCGACAGTGGACGCCGCGCCACCGAGCGCTTCCTCGAACTGCCAGAACCGCCCGACGTCGTCTTCGCCGCCGACAACCTGATGGCCCTCGGCGCACTCGACGCCATCCGCGCCCGCGGGCTGCGGGTGCCGCAGGACATCGGGCTGGCCGCGTTCGACGACATTCCATGGTTCGTGCACACCGACCCGCCGATCACGGCGATCGCCCAGCCCACGGACCAGTTGGCGCGCGCCGCCGTACGCGCACTCGTCGACCTCATCGAAGGCAGACCCCCGCAGTCCGTCACCCTTCCCGCACGCCTCGTCGTACGCCGGTCCTGCGGCGAGCCGCCCACCCCCACGTCTCAGGAGAGGAGCAACCGGTGAGCAACCCGGACGAGTTGCTGCGCATCGAAGGCATCCGCAAGACCTTCCCCGGCGTGGTCGCTCTCGACCCCGTCGACTTCGACCTGCGCCGCGGCGAAGTGCACGTCCTGCTCGGCGAGAACGGAGCCGGCAAGAGCACCCTACTCGGGAAGATCGCCGTGCAGAACGCGGTGAAGGCCGCCAAGGGCGAGAAGACCGAGAGCACGGTCAAGGTGCCGGTCAAGGTCGTCACCCGCGAGAACGTGGCGGACTTCTCATGACCCTCGACCACGAGAACGGGGTCGGTCCGACCGGTTACGACGACTGTGCGAACGGGGCCGGCCCGATCGGCTACGACCTGCTGGTCGTCGGCTCCGCCAACGCCGACCTGGTCATCGGCGTCGAACGCCGCCCCGCCGCCGGCGAGACAGTCCTCGGCTCCGACCTCGTCGTCCACCCCGGCGGAAAGGGAGCCAACCAGGCGGTCGCCGCAGCCCGCCTCGGCGCCCGTACGGCCCTGCTCGCCAGGGTCGGCGACGACGCCCACGGGCGGCTGCTGCTCGACTCGCAGCGGGCGGCCGGTGTCGACACGGCGGGTGTCCTCGTCGGCGGGGCGCCCACCGGGGTCGCGCTGATCACGGTCGACCCGTCGGGCGACAACAGCATCGTGGTCTCGCCCGGCGCCAACGCCCGGTTGGCACCCGACGACATCCGGGCCGCGGGCGATCTGCTCGCCCGCGCCCGGGTGGTGTCGGTCCAGCTCGAGATCCCCCTCGTCACGGTCGCGGAGGTGGCGCGCACCCTGCCGTCCGGCGCCCGCCTCGTCCTCAACCCGTCCCCGCCCGCGCCGTTGCCCCTGGACGTGCTCGCCGCCTGCGACCCGTTGGTCGTGAACGAGCACGAGGCTCGGTTCATCCTGGGGGAGTCGGCAGGGCCCGGGCCCGAGGAGTGGGCGCAGGCGCTCCTGGGTCTCGGCCCCCGGACGGTGGTCGTCACCCTGGGCGCGGAGGGCGCCCTGGTCGCCGGCGACGGCGTCTGCGAGCGGGTGGCGAGCCCGCGAGTGGAACCGGTCGACACGACGGGCGCCGGTGATGCCTTCACCGCGGCTCTGGCGTGGCGGCTCGGGCAAGGCGAAACCCTCGTGGCCGCAGCAGGGTTCGCCGTCCGGGTGGGTGCGGCCGCGGTCACCCGCGAGGGCGCTCAGGAGTCGTTCCCGAGGGCCGAGGAGGTCGGTGACGCGTGAAGAAGTCCGGAATTCTCAACCGTCATCTCGCCGGAGCCGTAGCGGAGTTGGGCCACGGTGACGGGGTCCTCATCTGCGACGTGGGCATGCCCGTCCCGGACGGCCCGCGTGTGGTGGATCTCGCCTTCCGGGCCGGGATCCCGTCGTTCGCCGACGTGCTCGACGGGCTGCTCGCCGAACTGGTCGTGGAGGGCGCGACGGCCGCGAACGAGGTGTACGCGGCCAACGCAGCCACCGCCCGCCTGCTGGAAGTGCGCCTTCCCGGCCTGGAGTTCGTCCCGCACGACGAACTGAAGGCGCTCACGGCGCGGGCCCGGCTGGTGGTGCGGACGGGCGAGGCCCGACCGTACGAGAACGTTCTGCTGCGCTGCGGCGTCTTCTTCTGACGGACCCGTCTCGGAGGGGTCGGCTCCGTCCACGCCCTTGGTCCGTACCTCTGGTCATCGAGGCCCGGCACCGTCATCATGGCGCAGTCATGTCAAACCGCTGCATTCGTCATGTGACGCCGCCGGGCACGCGGGCTCGAACGGGTTACGGATCGGGGAGCGACGATCATGAATAGGCCACTCGGCAAGTTAGTGCTCGGCGCCGTTGTTTCGGGCCTCCTCGCCGGCGCGACGGCAGCGCTTCCCGCCAGAGCGGACGAGCAGTCACCCGCGTCCAGCGCGCCCGCCGCCGACCCACCCGCCGTACGGCCGGCGGCAGCGGACTGGACGCCCCCGCTCAGCACCCGCGGCCGCTACATCGTCGACGCCGCCCGCAACCGCTTCAAGCTCAAGTCCGGCAACTGGCACGGCGCGAGCGGCACCTGGAACGGGAGCGGCGACCGGGAGGACCCGGCGAATCATCACGCGGGCGAGAAGGCCGACCGCATCCCGCTCGGCCTGGACCGCGCCCCGATGTCCGAGATCGTCGCCGGGTTCCGTGAACTCGGCCTGAACAGCGTCCGCCTGCCCTTCTCCAACGAGATGCTGCACGACCGACGCCCCGTCGCCGACGCCTCGGTCGCGGCCAACCCGGCCCTGCGTGACAGGACACCGCTGGAGATCTACGACGCGACCGTCACCGCGCTCACCGACGCGGGCCTCGCCGTTGTACTCAACAATCACACCAACACCACCCGATGGTGCTGCGCCGTGGACGGCAACGAGCGCTGGAACGCGAGCCAGAGCAACCAGGCGTGGGAGGACGACTGGCTCTTCATGGCGCGCCGCTACAAGAGCAATCCGCGAGTCGTCGGCGCCGACCTCTACAACGAGGTCCGGCGCTCGGTCTGGGACGACCCCAACTGGGGCCTCGGCGACAACCACGACTGGTTCGCCGCCTCTCAGCGCCTCGGCGACCGGATCCTCCAGGAGGCGAACCCGGACCTCCTGATCATCGTCGAGGGCATCAACTGGACCGGCATCCCCGTCGACGGCCTGCCCCACGAGCGCCCCACCCTGGAGCCCGTCCAACGGCTTTCCCACACACTCGTGCGGTCCGGAAAACTGGTCTACTCGGCCCACTTCTACGGTTACACGGGGCCCAGGCACAGCGGTGCGACCGGCGTCGGCGAGACCTCCGACAGCCGTTACCAGGACTTCAGCCGCGCGGAGCTCCGTGACGTGCTGCACCGGCAGGCCTTCTACGTCACCGCCGAGGGAGAGCGGCACTTCACCGGCCCCGTGTGGATCAGCGAATTCGGCGTGGGCGGCCGGGACGAGCGCGGCGAGAAGCCGCGGGCGTGGTTCGAGAACTTCGTCGACGAACTGGTCCGGGCAGACGCCGACTTCGCCTACTGGCCCCTCGTCGGCCGGCACGAGAACAAGAAAGGCAACGGCTGGGCCCTGCTGCACTGGGACTCGGCCGGACACCGGATCGGCGTCTTCGACGGTGACGACTGGCGTGCAGGCGCGTGGAGCCGGCTGATCGCCGCCGAGGGGCGCACCGGCACGGTCCCGATCACCGACCGCTGGTCGATGCTCAGCCCCGACCACGGCGACTTCGTCCAGTCCTTGCGGATGCGGGCAGCGGGGGACTGGGACGCCGGCGCCCGCAAGGCGGTCTGCCCCGACGGCCAGCGCCTCACCGGCCTCGGTCACACCGGCAACCGCGGCCTGTGCACCGACGCGGGCGGGCGGGACCTGTGGGCGGTGAACGGCCGCCACGAGGTGGTGCGCGACGAGCGGCACGTCCGTCCGGGCGGCGACTGGGCCTCGGGCTACACCAAACTTCAGTGCCCCGCCGAGCACTTCCTCATCGGCTACAGCATCCGAGGGGCCGCCGTGTCCAGTGCCCTCTGCGCCTCGGCCGGGGCGACGCGGCTGGGGACGACGGGCCGGACCGTGTGGTTCGACCGCGGCGACAATCGCCCTCCGGCGGCCGGGGGTGGCGACTTCGCCCACGGCCGCTTCAAGGGCCAGTGCGCGGACGACGAGTACGCGGCCGGTGTCGCGTACACCGGCCGCGTCGGCTCGGCCAGGACACCGGACGCGCTGCTGTGCCGACCGCTGTCGCCCTGACGTTCCCCGGAGTCGGGCCGTGGTCAGCGAAGGGCCTTGACCCGGCTCAGTGCGGCAACTCCCGTCGCGGCGAGTGCGATCTGGATGAGCCACTGCATCCAGTCGACACCATCGGTGTCCGCCACCCCGAACGCCGCGGCCAGAGCGGTGCCGACGAACGCGGCGGCGATGCCGACGACGATCGTCCACAGCACCCCGATGTGCTGACGACCGGGAACCACCAGCCGCCCCAGAACGCCGATGGCGAGGCCGATCACGATCGCGCTGATGACGCCGGATATCTCCATGGCGCACACCTCTCGGATTTTCCATCCGGCGGTCCCTGCTCCGCCGAGCCGTCGTACGAGTGCCCTCCTTGGGGGGAGCTACGCCCGCCTCGCGCGACCGGTGTTCGGTGTGATCGGCCGACCCATCCATCGATGCCGTGCCACGGCTCGGCCCCGAACGTCCATCGGCCGGACGCCCTGGAGCGGCGGGTGGGCACCCGACGCTCCTGACGGGCTTCAGGGCCGCCACCCGTCGGACGCCGGTTCGGCGGGCGACCTGCCGATCCGCCCGGATTGCCTCGGACAGCTCCTCGGGCGCGAGCGACCCGCTGTCGTCGTCAGACCGGGTAGCCGATGTCCTTGGCCTCCTGCAGGACGTCCGCGAAGGAGACGCCCGGGCAGCCTGACCACAATAGGCGTGACCGAGAGGGACAGTTGGTACCAGAGCGCGCTGGATGGCCACACGATCTCGCGCGGAGGCGTCCCAGTCGGGCACGCCCGCAGGCTCCAGCCGGCAGCGTCACGCCGTCAGCGCCGACTCCACCTTCGCAAGCTCCTTCTCCGGGTCGACCGTCCGGGTCAGTACGTCCAGGTCGTCCCGGCTGTAGCGGGCGCTCACGTCGTCGTCCCAGCGTGCGGCGGCCGTCCGCAGCGGCTCGATGGCTTCCGCGAGGCGGCCCAGCCGGTGCAGGACGAGTCCGTAGTACCCGGCAGCCTCCGTCCTGTACGCGGAGTCGCCACCTTGTTCCCAGGCCATGTGGAGAAAGGGTTCCGCCTCGGCGTATGCGCCGCGCTGAGCCTTCAGTTTGCCCGCCAGCATGGCGTTCAGCGGGGACCCGTCACCGGCCGCACGCACATACCAGCGCTCGGCCTCCTGGTAGTCCCGGTGGTGCTCGGAGAGCCACCCCATCTGGTTGCACGCGTCGTGGTGGCCGGCCTCGGCGGCCGTCCGGTACCACTGGTCGCGCAGCGTGGGCCTGCGCAGCGCCCCGTACAGCTCCGCAAGGTCGTACGCCGCCTGTGGGTCCCCGGCCAGCGCGGCGGGCTCGATCCAGCGGACCAGGCGGCGGTCGTCCGCGCCGCCCCAGTCGCCGAGGATCCTTCCGTACGCGTACGAGGCATGCACGTCGCCCGCCTCGGCCCGCTCCCGCAGCCCTGGCAGACGGCGCAGGTCTTTGCCGGGGGCGACACCGCCGGCCGCTCGGATCACGGCGATCCGGGCCAGCTGCGCGACGACGTCCTCGTCGTCCTCGCCGACCTCCCGGAACCAGCGTTCCGCCTCCTCGTACCGCCGCTGGCGCTTGCAGAGGAGCCCGAGGTTCCACTGGGCCGCCCCCTGCCCACGAGCGGCCGCGAGGCCGTACCAGTGCTCGGCGTCGCCGAGGTCGCCGCGTTGCTCGTGCAGGACACCCAGTGCGTACGCGGCGCCTTCGTAGCCCTCCTCATGGGCCTGGAGCACCAGGCCGCGGGCCTCGGGCCAGGACGCCTCGCCGCCGGTCTCGGTCAGGAACACGGCGTGGTCCACGCGGGCGGCTCCGCTGAGCGCGGAAGCCCTGCGGTAGTAACCGGCGGCCTCGGTCGTCAGGCCCGGGTAGGTGAGGAAGTGCTGTTCCAGGTCGAACAGCGGGCGCAGCGCCTCGGCGGCGGCGTCGCCGTCCCCGGCGGCCTCGGCGGCATCGAGCCCCGCCGCGACGCGGTCGAAGTCCGCGCGGATCGACTCGAAGAGCTGCGCCCAGCGGAAGACCGCGATGTCGCCCAGCTCGATGTCGCTCATCAGGAACTTCGCCGCCGCGTCGATCCGCCCCTCGGCCGCCAGCAGCTTGCCGAGCTCGATCTTGCAGTCGAGGTGGCGTCCTCCCTCCCAGCCGCGGCGGAACCAATCGGCGGCCTCCGGATCACCGTCCTCGCGGAGCAGTACGCCGAGTCCGTAAGCGCACCCGGCGTGCCGGTCGGCGACGGCGCGGTAGAGCGCCTCCGCCGCCTGCCGATCACCCCGGATCTTCCGGTACCGGGCAAGGGTGTAGTGCGAAAAGGCGTCTCCGGCCGCCACGGCCTCCTCCCAGTACGGGATGCCTTCGTCCACGTGCTTGCGCAGCACGAAGAAGTCGGTGTGGCGGCGGGCGGTCTTGGTGTCGCCGGCGCGGGCGGCGGCGACAAGCGCCTCTCCGTGGGCCTGTATGTCCTGCGTCATGATCGCATCGTGCCAGGTAGCGCCAAGGGCCAGCCATTCGGCGGCCGTTGCCGTCCGGCAAGGCCGGTGCGTCACGGGCCGCCTCTACGCGGCCGGGATGCGTCGAGGCGGTCCGGCCCGGAAACCGCGGATGTGCGGGCCTCGTCGACCGAGCCCGCACCGTCCGTGCCGGAAACGAGGGCCCCGTCGCCCGGTGCTCAGGCGCCCGCCGACGACTGCGCCTCCGCCTGTGCCCGGAACAGGCGGCGAAGCCGCACCACTCCCAGGTCGTGCTGGTACAGGTTCTCCTGCTGATCCGCGTCGGCCGGCATCACCTCCAGCATTACCCGGTCCTGCTCCAGCACGTCCCAGTGGCGCTTCTCGATCAGCGTCTTGGACAGGAACCGCCACGACGCCAGATCGCGCGGCTGCTGCGCAAGCTCGAGCACTCCATCCTCGCGACGGACGACGAACCGGAGGAGTCCTAGGTCCCCGGGTACTCGACGCCCCGCGCACTCGGGACACCGGGCACTCGGGACACCGGGCACCCGAGGCGCCGGCCACCCGGGGCGCCGGCCACCGGCGACACCGGAGGCCACCGCGCCGCGGGCCCCTGCGGAAGGGACTGGCAGACTGCCCGGCGGGTCCGCGACGCGGCGGTCCCGCCCCGCTGCCCCCGAGAGGGAGATTCACCATGGCCAGGACGCCCGACATCGGTACTCCCGCCCCTGACTTCACCGTTCCGGGAACCGTCCGTACCTCCTCGGGGCCCGAGCGGAGCGACTACACGCTCTCCGCCCACCGCGGCAGCCCGCTGGTCCTGGCCTTCTACCCGGGCGACAACACGGCCGTCTGCACCCGCCAGCTGTGCTCCTACACGTCGGAACTCGACCGGTTCAAGGACCTCGGAGCCACCGTCTGGGGCATCAGCCCGCAAGGCCTCGACAGCCACGAGGGCTTCGCCGAGCAGTACGACCTGCGCTTCCCGCTACTGGCCGACACCGACCGCGAGGTGGCCCGCGCGTACAGCATCGCCGTGCCCGGACTCGGCCTGCGGCGTTCGGTGTTCGTGCTGGACGCCGAGGGTGTGGTCCGCTGGAAGCACGTGGCGCTGGCCGGGCTCACCTTCCAGAACGTGGACACGCTCGCCGAGCGGATCGCCGAGGCGACGGCGGGCCGCGCCGACGGAGCGGACCAGCGCGACCAGTAGGGGCCCCGATACGGGTCGCCGGGCCGACGTCAGGGGCCGCGGGGAGCGGCACAGCCCCGTGAAATCCCGCCCTGGCCCCGCGGAGACCTGCCCGGACGACCAGGTGAGCATCCGTACTCATGACGGGCCGCGACGCGGACACGAACCTTGCTCCATGCGGACACTCGTGCTCGACCTCGTTGTTGCGGCGGTGACGACCGTGCTGGAGGGAGCGGCTCTGTTCTGCTACTGGCTGGGGGAAGGGCTCAAGCAGCGGGCCCGCAACGGCAGCAGACTCCCCGGCGCCGAACGCCGGTTCGTCCTCGTGCTCGCCCTGGGTGCGACGCTCACGGCCGTCGCGGCCGTCGGGCTCTTCCGCGCCGGCCTGGTGGTGACGGGCAGCGTGCAGATCATGCTGTCCGTGGCTCTCGCGCTGCTCCTGGGCCTGGGGGCGGTGACCGAACTGCGCCGCGCCCTGGCACGCAGAGCGCGGCTACGGCGCTGACAGCGGCCGGACCGCGCCGACCGGAGGCCGGCCCAGGCCCGGAGCTCTCCCGGGGCCTGGGCCGCCCCGCCTCTAGGAGAGCCTGTTCTGAGTCGTGATCATGTGGCGGGGTTGAGGCTGCGCAGCCAGGATGACCGCGCCGCGCAGCTGTAGCCCTGCCGCGCGCCTTCGAACGCGACCACTACGACGTCCCTTCCCACCGCTACGCGGACGCCTGGCGGCGGGCGCGGTGGAGGTCGGCGCCGAGGAACTGGTGCGCCGGCTGACGGCCGGGGGGCTGCGCAGACCGAACGGCCGGCCCGCTTGGATCTCCGTCAGCGCGTAGATCTCCGTCAGTGCGGCCGATGTGTGCTGACGGACATGTGTCTGTTTTGCCGGCTCGGATCATGGCTGGAAACTTCGCCGTTCCGAACTGTTTCGTAAATGTAAAAGATGTGTACTTGACAGATTCTGATCGAGGGAAATCGCATGATGGCTGCGGTGCAGCTATGGATTTTTTGCTTCCGGTTCCCGGTTCTCTCCGTTTAAACCTCCTTCAATTCAGGCCATAGTTCCAGGCATTGTTGTGCGCCTTGACTTGGTTGATGTTGGCTATGGCCTGGGTCGAGTGGCTAAGGACCGACGAGAGGACTTGCTGGTTATGACGGCGATCAAGATAAACCCTGCTCGATACAGTCAGTTCGGGTCGGCGGAGGGGAGTGTCTTCTGTCTGATTACGAACCGCGAGCTCGAGAACGAGCTGGAGATCGTCAAGGAAGCCCCGTACGTCGAATACCGGACGATCCTTATCGGCAAGGGCGACGACTTCGAGGCCATGCTCGCTGACGAAACGATTCCTCAGCAGTCGCACTCCTTGGTCATCTCACCGTATCGATTCTTCGAGTCACCCTCGGAAGAAGCCCTCGGTCAGAATCGCAAGCTGATGGGGATGGCCTGCAACTCGACGCCCGCTGATCTCGACATCATCCGCCACTTCATCGGCGTCATCGAGCACACCTCCGCCAAGGAGCAGGGCGAGTTCAGCGACCGCTTCTTCGAGCTCGCCGAGTCCACGGACCACCTGGTCTACGTCGACGAGCGTCACGGCACGCGCGCCGTACTCGACCACCTCGCCGACGGCCTGATCTGGAACCAGCAGGCCGGCCCTCTCGAATGGGGAGAGCAGCAGATCGTTCCCTCCGGGGAGATCAGCGTTCTGCCGATGCAGATCGTCGAATTCGACGAGAAGCTGCACCTTCCACTCGAAGGCAGCATCGCGTTCCGCGGATTCCCCATCCTGCACAGCGGTACACCGTCGTTCATCCGCAAGGACCAGGCCCGCCTCTCCGGCAAACTCGCCGGCCTGGAACACGAAGCGGTGGTCTGCGATGTCGCCAAGGGGACGATCACGTCACTGCGCCCCTTCCGAAAGGAAGGCGCCGCGGTCGCCAAGGTCTTCGAGGCCATGTTCGAGATCGACTCCCGCTACACGTTGGTCTGGGAGATCGGACACGCCCTCAATACCAGCCTGGACATTCTGCCGGGCAACCATGCCATGAACGAGGTGTACGGCGGCGAGCGAGGCTGCCTCCACTGGGGACTGGGTCTCACGCCCTTCACCCAGTACCACCTCGACATCATCTCGCCCGACACCACCGTGTACACCGAAAGCGGTGACGTGGTCCTGGGCGACAAAGGCGGCGCTCCCAGCGTTCGCATGGCCGCAGTTGCCTGACCGGCCATGAGCGAATCGCACGAGCGCGAAATCCATCACGGAAGGAGGTGTCGGCCGTGAAGAAGACCATCAAGGTTCGTAAGAACAGCAACTACCTTGGCACCCTGCTGGGCTGAGTCGGTTTTCGGGCCGGTTTTCTGGGCCCGCCCGCTTGCCTGTCGGATCGAGCAGCAGTTGGGGGGTGTTCGCCATGAAGAAGACCATCAAGGTTCGTAAGAACAGCAACTACCTTGGCACCCTGCTGGGCTGAGTCGGTTTTCGGGCCGGTTTTCTGGGCCCGCC
>NZ_JBIWFV010000008.1:259564-416032 GCF_044763255.1 Streptomyces sp. NPDC096176
CGCTTGCCTGTCGGATCGAGCAGCAGTTGGGGGGTGTTCGCCATGAAGAAGACCATCAAGGTTCGTAAGAACAGCAACTATCTCGGCACCCTGCTGGGCTGAGCCGGGTAGCAGGCAGCCACGCGCGAAACGCTCGAGAAGCATCGCGCCGGGTGTGCCGTAAGCGAGGCGGGCCGAGGTGATAGCTCGGCCCGCCTTGCTGACACACCGGCACAACGATCTGGGAGTGTCACAGTGATTGTCGCCCGTCCTGAGGCCTATCGCCAGTACCCGGTAGGCCGGAACCGATTCACGCTCGTTCTGGAACAGCGGTTCTCCGACTCCTTCCGGATCGAACCCCCGAGCCGCTACGAAGCATGGGACACGGTCACGGCCGAGCCGAGCCGGTCCCTGACCGACGTACTGCGCTCCGGCATCCCGCAGGACTGCGACGTCCTCGTCGTGGCCCGGGACGACCGGCTGCTGACAGCCCCCGCCTCCGAGGTGGGCCCGCACCGTACCGTCGCCACCCTCCGCGCGGGTACCGGCCCCCTCGCCCTCGACCAACTGGGCAGTCTCCTCGCATCGCTGGAGCAGGCCGACCCCGACGCCCTCGGCCGGACCGGCACCGCGCTCGGCGACGCCGTGGCGGCGGCCGGCGGCCTGGTTCTCGAGGAGACCCTGACCGAGTCCGTGGCCAAGATGACCTTCACCACACCGACGTGGTCCCGGACCGACACCGGCATCTTCCGGCCCGGCGCCGTGCAGAGCGCGCCCGCCGGCCTGCAGAGGTTGGACCTTGCGAGCGTCGGCACCACCGTCACCGGTCAGATCGCCGTGAAGGGCTGGTCCGTCGTACGCACGCGCGCGCCCGGTACGGCCACCTGCCAGGAACTGTTCGAGAAGCTCTCCGGGCTCTCCCATTACCCGCTCGTGCTCACCATCGAGGACGGGGCGGTGACCGACATGAAGGCGACCGAGACAGGGTCCGCAACCGCGGCCGCCGCCCTGACGCAGCTCTTCACCACGGACCCGGGCCACACCGAGGTCACCGGACTCGAGTTCGGCATCAACCCCGCCGCCCCGCAGCTGCCCTTCAACTCCGAGTCCAATGCCGCCGGCACGGGCAGGGCCGCGGCCTCCGTCCACCTGGTGCTCGGCTCGCTGCCGCTCACCGAGTTCCAGATCGTCCTCGACTGCGCCACCAGCTCCCTCACCGCCCTCGGCGGCACCGCGCCCCTGGCGGGAGCGGGCACGGCCCCCGCCGGTCAGGGCCCCCGCCGCCGGATGAACCGCGTCACCGCGGCCAACTGCGGTTGCCACTGAGATGACCGCTCCGGACACACCACTGTGGGAGCAGCGCTTCCGAGCCCCGCGCCACACGCTCCCCGCCTGGGCCAAGAGCTCCCCGGAGCGCTGCGTATTCGTCAGCGACCGCTCCGGCAACGCCCAGGTCTACTGCTGGGACCGCACGGCTGGCACGCTGCGGCAGGTCACCGACCGCCCCTCCGGCGCCCAGCACTGCGCCATCGAAGCGTCTGGCGAGGCCGTGTGGTGGTTCGCCGACACCGACGGTGACGAACGCGGCCAGTGGATGCGGCAGCCGTTCCTCGGAGGCCCCGACGAGCCCGCCGTACGGGATCTGGAACCCTACTGGCCCGCAGGACTCGCCCTCGGCCTGCGCGGACACAATTTGCTCGGCCACACCACCGAGCACGGCACCGACGTCTCCCTCGTGCTGCCCGGCGGCGGATCCCGCCGCCTCTACCGGCACGAAGAGCCCGCGTACGCCGTCGACCTGTCCCGCGACCTCACCCTTGCCGTCATCGCGCACAGCGAGCGCGGCGACCTGTGGGAGCCGGGCGTGCGCGTCCTGACGACGGACGGACGCGCCGTCGCCGACCTCGACGGCGAGGCCGTCGGCTTCTCCCCGGTCCCCGGCGACAACCGGCTGCTGGTCCTGCAGCCGCGTGAGGACCGCTGGGAGCCCGTCGTCCACGAGCCGCTCACCGGCGAGCGCGTGAGCCTTGACCTCGAGCTGCCCGGCGAGACCTCCGTCGAGTGGTCGCAGGACGCCACGTCCCTGCTCGTCGTCCACGACCACCAGGCCCGCTCCGAGGCCTTCAGCTACGACCTGGCCGCCCGCGAGCTGACCCGGCTGAAGATTCCCGACGGCACCATCGAGCATGCCCGCACCCGGCCCGGCGGCGATGTGTGGTTCCAGTGGTCCGACTCCGCGCACCCGCCCGTCTTCCGGGCCCTCGACAACGACCCGCGGTTTCCCGCCACCGGCCTTCCGCCGCGGACCGCGCTCGCCGGTGACATGTGGGTCGACGGCCCCGGCGGCCGCGTCCACGCCCTGCTGAGCCTGCCCCGGACCGGTACGAAGCCGCATCCCGCGGTGTTCCTGCTGCACGGCGGGCCCGACGAACACGACCGGGACGCCTTCGATCCCGAAGTCGCGGCCTGGACGGACGAGGGATTCGCCGTCGTACGCGTCAACTACCGCGGCTCGACAGGCTACGGGCGGGCGTGGACGGAAGCCCTGCGGCGCCGTGTCGGCCACACCGAGCTCGAGGACATCACCGCGGTACGGCAGTGTGCCGTCGACCACGGGATCGTCGACCCGGCCCGCCTCGTACTGGCCGGCTGGTCCTGGGGCGGCTATCTGACCCTGCTGGGGCTCGGCACCCGGCCGGATGACTGGACCATCGGCCTGGCCGGTGCTCCGGTCGCCGACTGCGCCGCCGCCCACCAGCAGGCCATGGACGACATCAAGGCGCTCGACCGCAGTCTCTTCGGCGGCACACCGGAGGAGGTCCCCGAGATATACCGCGACGCCTCGCCCGCCACCTACGCCGATGCCGTCCGCGCACCGGTCTTCATCTGCGCAGGCGTCAACGACGCGCGCTGCCCCATCGACCAGGCCCGCGCCTACGCCGACCACCTCGAAGCCCGCGGCCTGTCCGTCGAATTCCACGCCGTGGACGCGGGCCACAGCATGACGGCTGTGGAGGAACGCGTCACGGTCTTCCGCCGTCAGGTCGAGTTCACCCGCACCCACATCAATGCCGCAAGGAGGCTCCCATGACCTGCCGATGCACCCCCGGGGACACCCGCCGGGAAGAGATCGTCGTCCACCGCCCGCGGCGGCGCCGCGACCTCCTGCTGCGCTGGAACACTCCCGCCTGAACGGGCCCGGCTCCTACTCCAGGGCCCCGCCCACCCGGGCCATGTGCAGACGGAAGGTGTACGACGGGTCTTCTCGCCGTCGTTCCCTGAACTCCGCCCAGCGCAGCTGCTCGCGCAGGCTCACTCCGCGGAGTGCCTTCTCGGCCTGTCGCTGCTCGGCCGCCACAATGGTCCGGGCGACATCCACGACCTCCGAGTGGATCTTGGCGGGGACGAGGACCAAGCCGTCGGAGTCGCCCACCGCGACGTCACCCGCCTCGAACGGGAAGGGCTCCGCGGCGCCGTCGGTATCCGGACGCAGGGTGGGCGACGACGGGCACGGCCCCAGGCTGAACACCGGCAGCCTGATGACGGCCAGCTCGTCGGTGTCCCGGTGACACCCCCACACCACCAGGCCGGCCACTCCGGCCAGCCGTGCTTCGATCGCGACAAGGTCGCCCGCGCACGCCTCGTCCGTACGCCCCTCGTTGTCGATGAACAGCACGTCCCCCTCGCGCGCCTCGTCCAGGCCCTCGAGGATCGAGGCAACTCCCTCGGTGTGCCGGATCCGGCGCAGCGGACCGGCGAGCCTCATCCCCGACGCCGCCGGCCGCAGGGGCAGCGGTGGCAGCGTGAGCCGGTGCCCCAGCCGGATGCCCGCGTCCCACAGTGCCGCCGTCGGCCACATCTGCCCATCGGCCGGATCTTCGCCCATGATGACGACTCCTCTCATCCCGCGATCAGCCGGGTCACGGCCGCCGCGGCGGCGCCCAGGAACACCACGAGCAAGGTGGGCCAGTTCCGCCAGACCCCGAACGCGCCCACGGCCAGGCCCACCACGCGGGCATCTACCGTCAGGGCCTGGCCGCTGCCGAAGATCTGAGTGGAGATCAGTGCCGCCAGCAGTGTCGGTGCCATCAGGGCCACGACCCGCTGCATGCTGTACGGCAGCTCCTGTCCGCCCAGCAGCACCGGCCCGGTGGCCTTCAGCGCCATCGACACGGCACCCACGAGGAGCACCGCGAGCCATACTCCGCTCATCATTTCCTCAATCCCAGCAGACAGGCGACGGTGGATGCGATCAACGGCACGCCCGGTGAGGCGATCGGCGTCAGCGACAACGCGATCGCGACCCCGAGGATCGCGCACACGAGCGCGCGCCGATCGCTGATCTGCCCCTTGAGCAGGGCCAGGAAGAGGACGGGCGACACCACGTCCAGTCCGAAGCGCAGCGGGTCCCCGACGTACTGAGCCCCCAGCACACCGACGGCTGTGCCGCCCACCCAGGCGCAGTAGACCACCACACCCGCGCCCAGCAGCCGGCCGCGCGAGTAGCGGCCCTCGCCCAGATGTCCCACGGCCCAGGACTCGTCCACCACCAGCTGCGCGGAGAAGAAGCGTTTGACGGCGTTGCCCGTCATCGCCGGGGCGACGCTGATCCCGATCGGCAGGTAACGGGAGTTGAGCAGAACGGCGGCCACGATGGCCGCGGCGATGCCTCCGCCCGTGCCCACCACGGACGCGGCCGCGAACTGGGCCGATCCGGCGAAGGTCGTCAAGGACATGGCGATGGGCGCCATGATTCCCATGTCGGCGGCCCGTGCCACCACGCCGAAGGACACGGCGAAGCCGAAGACGGCGATCGCCAGCGGGATTGCCATGCGCAGTCCGCGGAGCCACTCTTCTTTGAAGCCGGCCGGGGGATAATACCCTTCAGATGTGGTGGCGGGAGCGGGTAATGCCTCTTGGGAGTCCATCGACCCTCCAATCCTGAGACGATCCATTGCGACAGATAGTACGGAGCCATGATGAGATTTGCTAGTTACTCCGAGGATCCGGCGACATGGGCCGAGGACCTGGTGAACACCTACAACATGGTCCGTGGAAAGGAGAAGATGCCGGATTCGGCCGCGCTGACCGAACTCCTCGTCGCGCACGGAATCCGGATAAAAGACGTGCCCACCGGCAAGGACCTCGAGAAGGCACGCACCCTGCGGACGGCCCTGCGTGAAGTCTTCGGCGCCCCCGACGAGGAAACTGCCGTCGCCCTCCTCAACCGCATCCTCGCCGAGCACCACGCACTGCCGCACTACACCAATCACGACGGCGAATGGCACCTCCACGTCACCGACCCGCAGGCCCCGCCCGTCGATCAGTACGCCGTGAACGCCGCCATGGGCCTCCTCGGCGTCATCACCACCACGGGAATGAGCCGCCTGCACATCTGCAACGGCAACCGCTGCGAAGAGGTGTTCGTGGACGTCTCCCGCAACCAGTCACGCCGCTACTGCAGTCCACAGATCTGTGGAAACCGCGCAAGCGCCGCCGCGCACCGCGCCCGCCGCAAAGGCACCACCACCGGTCACCACGGCTCACTGCGGTAGACCGTGCCCCTTCCGCAGCGGGCGGGGGGCGCCCCCGACCCATGTGCCTCCGGCCGGCGCGTGGAATCAGACCCTCTCGGTGCGCAGGGCCTCTGCCGGGGCATCGGCCGTCTCTCCCGTCACCTGCCGTGCAGCCGCATCGCGAGCGCGACGTGGGCGATCGCGGCGAGCATCATCGCCGCGCCCGCCCGGGCCGTCGACGCGAAGCCGAGGTCCGCGTCGATGACCAGGCCGCCGAGCCACGGGCCGCCCGTGCGCCCGGCATGGTCGTGGGCGAGGAGGTCCTGTCCGCCTTGGAGAAGGCTGCCGAGGCTGGAAAGGGGGCACGCAAAAGGCGGGAAAGAGGCGCAAGCGGCAGGTCGCAGCCGAGGCAGTGACCCCGACCAATCCGGAGCGCGAGGAGCGCCGCCGGTTGCGGCGTCGGCGCCGGGCTCGCTTGAAGGCAGCGGCACTGGGGCGTTCCCGAGGCGGTTTGACCTGCAAGGTTCATCCGTCGGCTGGCCGGCGGTGCCGCCCGCTGTCGTTCGTGGTTACTGCCGGGCAGGCCGCCGACAGCCCGCAGTTCGCGGCGGTGCTGGAGAAGGTCAAGGTGCGCGGGCCGGTCGGGCGCCCGCGTACTCGCCCCGGCGCGGTGGCCGCCGACATGGCGTACTCCTCCCGCGCCAACCGAGCCCACCTGCGGAAACGGAAGATCCGGGCGGTGATCCCGGAGAAGGCGGATCAGGCGGCCAACCGCAAGAAGGGGGTCCAGGGGCGGGCAGCCGGTCTCATACGACGCCGAGCTGTACAAGGAGCGCGGCAGCGTGGAGCGCTGCATCAACAAGATCAAGGACTGGAGAGGGCCGGCCACACGCTTCGACAAGAAGCCCGAGAGCTACACGGCAGGGGGCTTCGGCTGCGCGGCGCGGTCCTCTGGCTGCGCAGCCTCAGCCCCGCCACGTGATTACGACTCAGGACAGGCCTAGAACGTGAGGTTCCAGGCGTCGATCCGGCCGGTGTCCTGCGACGCCATGTCACGGACGCGCAGCTTCCAGGTGCCGTTCGCCGCCTCCGAGGAGGCGTTCACCGTGTACGTCTTCGCGACGTTGTCGGCGCTGTCGCCGTTCGGGAAGTCCTCCAGCGTGTAGACCGTCCCGTCCGGTGCGACGAGGGACACGACCAGGTCGCCGCGGTAGGTGTGCTTGATGTCCACACCGACCTTCAGCGTGGCCGGCGCGTTGCCCACGACGCCGGTCACGGTGACGGGGGACTCCACCGTGGCGTTGTCGACGATCGTGACGTCGGCCGTGTTCTCGAAGTACCCGCCGGGCGGCGGGGTTGTCCCGCCGACCGCCTTCAGCGCGTCGACCTGGCCCTCACCGAAGAACGCGTTCTTGGCCGTCGTGCCCGTGCACCGGCTGTCGGACGGGCAGGCGATGTCCGTGGCCTGCTCCGCCAGACGTGTCCTCAGCTGGGCAGGCGTCGCGGCCGGGTCGGTGCTCGCCAGCAGCGCCGCCACACCCGCGACATGCGGGGAGGCCATCGACGTGCCGTTCATGTTCCCGTACTTGCCGCCCGGCATTGTCGAGTAGACGCCGTACGCGCCGTCGCCGCCCGGGGCCGCGACGTCGATGATGTCCCGCCCGAGGTTGGAGTACGACGCCTTCACGTTCCCGTTGCCCATCGCCGCCACGGTCACCACGCCCGGCAGTTCGGTCGGGATGTCGATGCAGGCGTTGGTGATGGTGCGGGTGACCGGCGTCGAGTCGTTCGGGCTGGATGTGTCGGTCCGCTTGTTCGCCAGGTCGTAGTTCGAGTTGCCTGCCGCGGCGACCTGCAGCGAGCCCTTGCCCTCCGCGTACTCCTGCGCGCGACGCACACCCTCGATGATGGCGGCCTGGTCCACGTTGTCCGGGCAGTTGAACATCCACGGGTCCGTGTAGTAGCTGTTGTTGGTGACCTTGAAGCCGTGGTCACCCGCCCACATGAAACCGCAGATGGTGTTCTCGGCGAAGAACATGCTGGTGCTGGGCTCGGCGATCCGCACGGACGAGATCTTCACGCCGGGCGCTACCCCGATGACGCCCTTGCCGTTCTTGGCCGCCGCGATGGTGCCCGCCACGTGCGTGCCGTGCGTGCCCACGTCACGCCACGCGCCGGTACGGGGGTCCGCCTTGCCGTAGGCGCAGGAGACGGAGTCGGCCGCATTGAAGTTGGGCGCGATGTCCTGGTGCAGGTCGTCGACGCCGGTGTCGAGCACGCCCACCTTGACGGAGGAGGAACCGGTGGTCACGGCCCACGCCTTGTCGGCGTTGATCCGCGTCATGTCCCAGCGGTTGGTCTCGGTGAGGGTGGTGGGGGACTGCGGGGGAGTGGCGGGGAGCGCCGGGTTGTACGCGTCGGCGGGCACGTCCGAGGTCCGGGTGGCGCCGACCTGCTGGACACCGCCGACACCGCGCATGGTGGCGGCGAAGGTGCCGGAGGCGGAGTGCGCGACGACGACGCCGATCGCGTCGTAGTGGGCGAACACGGTGCCGCCGTTGGCCGTGACCGCGCTCCGCACCGCCGAGGTGTCGCCGGGCGCGGTGATGACCAGATACGCGCGGGTACCTGTGGCCCAGGCGGGCGCGGCGGGTGCGGTGGCCGCGGCCGGAGTGCTGCGGTCGGCGGTGTTGACCGCACCGGCGGGAGTGGCGAACGCGACGGCCGCGCCGAGGGCGGCGCCGACGACGAGGGACCGTCTGAGGCGGCGGGACATGCCGCCGGCTATGAGGGGGGTTGTCAAGACATCCTCCGAGAGCCCGGGGCGCTGGTGGCGCCGGCCGGGCTGTTGGTCGAACGGGATCGACGCAAGATCTCAGACGACGGCATGACGTGGGAAGGGCCAAAGTGGCCCAAGTACCCGTCACGACAAAGTGGTTGCCTGTACTCCGGATCGCGGGTCTCCGGCAGGGACGGCCGCCGGACCACCCGCCGGGGGGCCTGGCCGGGGCCCACGACGGTGCGCGCCGTCCCGTTCGCCGGCTCGGCCGGTCCGCAGACGTGCGACTGCCGTCCGTCACAAGGAGCGGACCGGCAGGAGCCGACATGGTGGGCGCTGATAGATTCGCCCGCCGTGCGATCACGCGAATACGATCTAGAGTTCCGCGACCAGTCCAGCCGCATACGCGCCTGGGGTGTGGGTCTGCTGTCCGTGGCGACCGTCCTGTGGGGGTGGTGCGCCATCTTGCTCCTGACGCCCTACGAGGTCGACGAGGAACCCGACGACCGCTATCCCCAGGAGTGCCGGTCTCGGCTGTTCACGGAGTGGGGAACGGCCAACGAGGGCCTCCAGAGGGGCGACTACTGCCAGGACGAACGCGACTGGCCCGAAGCGCTGGCCGTGCTCGGGCTGTCCGTACCGGTCTCGGGCGCCGGAATCGCGCTGTTCACGTTCGGCGCGGTGAGCCGCCGGATGAGCGCCCACTCGGAGGCGATGCGTATGCTGGACGAGCTGGCGGCGGGCCGGAAGCCGTAGCCTGCTGGGCGAACCGGGCCGAGGGCGCCCAGGCGACGGGCAGTTCGTCCGTGCACACGCGGCCTGCCTACGCTAGGTCGGGGCGGAAGGTATCGCCGCCTCGGAATCCAGCGCCGATCACCTCTACAGCGGGCGTGCCATCGCCGAGTGGCCGAGGAGCCAGAAGCAGAGGGCGGTTCACCAATGGACTCCCGCGGAGTGAATGCCTGGCTGCCGATGCTTCCGTACCGCACGACCGGCTGTGCTCGGTGGCCGCCTGTTCCGCGGCCATCCGGAGCCGGGTCTATCGGGCGGCGGTGAACCGCACGAAACAAGCCCAACCAGCGGCGCCCACGACGAGATGGGGGAGCCTTACGTTCTTGGAATCGCGGACGAACACCCCGTCGTTGGCAGCGGCGACTTCTACACACTCGCCGCCCTCGCCACCGCTGTAGCTGCTCTTGAACCAGGCCAGTTCAGACGAACCGGTTGACGGTGATGCCTGCGTGCCCATCGTTCTCCCAGCAGCTTCTCGATCAGGGCCATGGACTCGTGCGGAGTGAGCGCCTGGCCTCGGATGGTTCCGTAGCGCACGGCCAGCATACGTACCTCCTCCGGGTCCGTGACCAGGTTGGCAACACCCTGTACCTCGAGGTAGCCGAGCTGCTGCTTCCCCTTGGGCGTGAGCAGGATGAACGGACCGTCCAGGCCCGCATTCCCTCGCACGTCAAAGGAAGCACCTGAATCGTCGTGCTACGCAGCCGGCTCGACTGAAGCAGGCTCTTCAGCTGATCCCGCTGCACCTCCGGTCCGCCAATCTCACGCCGGAGGACAGACTCGTCGACGACGACGGTGACTACTGGAGCTGGCCAAGGGGTGAGGATCTGCTGCCGATCCAGTCGCGCTGCAACTCTGTCCTCGATCGTCGTCTCGTCGAGCAGCGGTTGCCGCACGGTGAAGGTCGCGCGGGCGTAGGGCTCGGTTTGGAGCAGTCCGGGGAAGGTGACCGTACTGAAGAAGCTGATCTCCACTGCTTGGCTCTCCAGGCGGGCGTAGTCCCGAAACCACGCCGGATGCCTCACCCGCGCCCGCGCCTTCGCCCGCTGTACGTCCTCCGTCGCCGCCCGCAGCAGCCCGCCCGCGCCCAGCAGCTCGTCCGCCGCCGCCAGGAACTCCGGCTGCGGCGTACGCCGTCCCCGTTCCAGCGAGGAGATCAGGTCCTCCCCGTACCCCAGCCGGTCGCCCAACTCCCGTTGCGTCAGACCGGCCCGCTCCCGCAGCAGCCGCACCTGGCGGCCGATGGTGCGGAACAGGTCCGACGCGCCGTCCTCGTCCTCCGGCGGATCCGGCCGCCGCCCGTGCCCTGTGTCCGACTCGGACATGTAGCAACGCCCCCGTTCACCCGAAGAACCGGCACGCGCACCGCCACCCGCACCAGTGCGCACACTGTCCGTGCCGACAATGCCCTGTACAGGCTAGAACGCCCGTCCCCGCTGCGGGCTTCCACGGGCCCGGAATTCACCCGGACCAGTCCCACGGCATGCCAGCTGAACGTACGGCTCTTGCGGCAGGTGTGCGGGTCGTAGCCGAGCACCTGCCGGGGGAGGGGGCGGGCTCTACAAGGGGATATCGCTGACATGCCGGTCGTGGTCTGGTCCGACGGGATCGACTTCCAGGCTGCGTACGACGCGAGCGCGTGCCCCCGTGTTGTCAGAGGGACCGGTCAGGATGGTCGCCATGACCGAAGGAACGACATGGCTCGCTGCCCGCCAATCCATCGCCTTCGGGGGCCACTATGTGGTGCTCGCCCGCGGGCTGTCCCCGGACGAGCTCGCCGACCGCCTCGCGGCGACCGTCCTATACGACACGGAGCACACCGCCGTGACGGTCGGGGAGCACACCGGGGAGTCTCTGTTGGAGCTCATCAACGACACGTACGGCGATTACTACGACGGCATCGGCCTGCGCCTCGGTCGCAACGGGGACTGGACCTACGCGGTGGCGTACGGCGGTTGGCCGGGCGAGTTCGACTCGCTGGAACCGGTTTCGCACGGCGGTGCGCACGTCTGCCTCCTGGAGTACGACGAGGACAACGGCAAGCCGGTCCCGCCGCACTTCGCCTACTTTCACGACGGCCGCCCGGTGAGCGCCTTCAATCTGCACCTGGACGCCTCGTGGGGTTACCAGGGCGTAGTCGGCGACCCTGCGACCGCCGCCCGTCTGCAGGAGCTGCTGACCGCTGCCGGCCTGCCGGACCCGGAGCGGGACAGAGAGGAGGTGCACCGCACCGCACTGGGCATCGTCGAGCGCTTCTTCGGGCTCTCGCTGCCGAAAGACCCGATCGTGCACGGCACTCTGCCGGCCGTTCTGCTGGAACCCGCGTGATCCATGGCTGGGCCAAGCTGGAGCCGAAGGGTGTATGCCGCGAATGCGTACCGGGCGATTGGCCCTCACGCCCGCAGCATGCTGTCCGCTTCAACGGCGGCCCTACCTGGAGCCGTAAGACCCATGGCTACGGGAACCGGCTGGTGGGCAACTTCGACAACGCAAGGGAAACACTGTGCTGATGCGCGACCGGTCGTCGCCGTCGACTATCGCCGAAGACCAGGGATGCCTCGGGTGGCGTGCTGGTGACCTGGGTGCCGTCGCCGGTGCTGAAGGTGCTGGCCTGGCTGCCCTGCTTCCAGGGGCCCCAAGCGGGTTGCGGAAGATCGGACGGAGGCTCGTGATGCCGGCCTTCGGTAGCCTCCTGAGCGGAGCCGTGGCCCGGCCGTCCGCGCTCACGAGCCCGGCAGCGGTTCTCCCACTCGGGGTCCCAGTCCTTCACGTACTGGTGCCCCTCCCGGCAAGCTTTGCCCTGTCGCGCCGCCCACGCCGCGCGTGAGCGCGGCCACGTCGCGAGCCTACCGGTCCCACATACGTAAGCCCGGCGCCCATGTCGAGCGGCAGCGTACGGCCCAGCGCATGCCACCCCCGGCTGGTCGTGGTCGGGGCATACACCGGCTGCTCGAACAGCAGCGCAACAGGTGCGTCCGTCGCCTCGGGCGACCGGCCGGGCCGTGTCCTGCACGCGGTAGTCGGGCCCTGAGCGGCCGGGTGGCTTCCCACGGGCGAGCCCGAAGCGGTGTCAGCACGCCACCCGATAGACCGTAACGCCTCACCCGCATGCCCAGTTCCGGCAGCCTGCTGCCCAGAACCGCGGCCGATGAGGCGAACAGCCCGCGTGACACCGCGTCGACCGCGAACCACTCCCGGCGGACGATCTTGTCCGGCTCGCGCACCTCCGTCGTGCCTTTGACGCATTCGACGTACGCCGCGGCGGTGACGCGCGCGATTTGCGATGACGCCCCAGGGATGCGAGAAGGAGCGACTACAGGCCGTGGTCCGGGTGGTTGCGCATCGCTGCACCGCAGCACGGAGCGTCGAACGGAATGCAGAGCCGACGGCGCCCTCAGGCCGACGCCCCCACCGCGTCCACGAGCTCCGCCAGCGCCTCCGCGAGCACACCGAGTCCCGGGCCCGCCGGGCCGCCGGGCTCGGTCATGTAGACGTCGCGGCGTATCTCGATCATCAGCGCGCCGACGCGCCGGTCCGTGCCGTAATGCTTCAACGGCACGTACGCGCCCGCGAACGGGCTGTCCAAACCAGTCCCGCCGAAGCCGGCGAACGCCTTCTGAGCGGCGGCGACCAGCGCCGGCGGGGTGTGGAACGCGTCCGTGCCCAGGCAGATCGGAGGCCGCGGACCGTCGCCGTGCAGCTCGTACGGCAGTCGCTCGGTCGGGTACGAGTGCACGTCGACGACGACGACCCGCCCGACGGCATCGAGCCGCTCGTCGACGGCCGCCGTCATTGCAGCCGCGTACGGGTGGAAGTACCGGTCGATGAGCGGCTGTCCGTCGAACCCGGCGTCACGCAGATCCTCCCGGCGCGTTGTCCGCGTGTAGACCGCGCCCATGCCGACGGCCAGCATCTCCTCGCGCTCGTCGGGGAAGCGCTCGGGGTCGATGACCAGCCGCGACAGCTGGTTGACGAACCGCCAGGGCGCGACCCGCGCACGCCCGGCCGCCGCGGCCGCGATCTCGGCGGTGTGCGCGTCGGTGATGTGGTCCAACTCCCGCTCGAGCGCCGCGTCGTCGATCACGATGCCGTCGCGGGCCCGCGCGGGTATGGCGCGGGACGAGTGCGGCACGTGCAGGATGACGGGGGAGTCGGGAGCGCCGGGCAGGAGCCGGAAGGACTCTGAGGTGTCGTTCACGCGGAGTTCCTCGCTGTGGTGTGGATCGAACTCGGAGAGGCAAGCGCGCCTCCCCGCCAGGTGGTCGGGATCGGCCCGCGAAGCGCGAGCGACCTTGCGAAAAACTCTAACGGGAGGGTCTGACACCGGCCGGACTCCGCACCTCGCAGACACCCATCGATCGCCCGAGCACCACCTTGATCGCCCCGGCACCCCGTCGATCGCCCCGGGCACCACCCTGATCGCGCCGCATATGCTCCCGGTAGCGTGCCCGCATGATGCGCGACCAGCGAACCGGCCCGCAGACGGCCTCCGCACCGACGACCGACGAGGACGGCGTACGGCTGCCGCGCCTGCGCTTCAAGGACGTGGTCGTGCGCGGCGCCGTGCACGGGCTCGCCGCCGTGGTGCTGTTGGCAGTCGGTTCGCTGTTCATCGCCGACCACCACGACCGCGAGACGTTCGTGGCTGTTGTCGGCGGGTTCTCCATGGTCGGTGCGGGTCTCAGCCTTGTGTTCGGCGGCTTCTTCTGGGCCGTGTGCGGGCGCGACGTCAGGCGGTGGCGCGACTGGCGCACCATCAAGGGCCAGACGGAAGGCGTCACCGTCATGGGGCCTGCCCTCGTCCGCACGGGCGTCCTCGCCCTCGTCCTCTTCCCCGGCGCTTTCGGCCTCTACCACCTGATCGACATCGCACCGTACGACAGCTTCATGTACGGGTCCTGACCTGCGTCACCCGGCTACTCGGTCGACCGGCCGGTCTCCGCGTACGAACGGAACGCGTCGTTCTTCAGGCGCAGTTCGGGCAGCCACGACTGCAGAACCGCTGCCGACGGCGCGAAGAGACTTGCCGGCAGCGCGTTCAGCTCGCACCACTCCCATCGGACGATCTTGTCCGGCTCCCTGACGACTGCCGCCCCCGTGAACCGCTCGACGTACGCGGCAGCCGTCACGTGCGGGATGCTCGCGCCCGGGTCGACCAGCACCGCGCCGATCCGCACGTCGGCGGCGTCCGCGAGCAGCCCGGTCTCCTCAGCGAGTTCACGAACCGCGGAATCCTCGAATACCTCCCCGGCGTCCACCTTGCCGCCGGGCAACTCCCACAGCTCGTCGTGCCCGAGCCCCAGCAGCACCCGCTGCCGCGCGTCACGCACAACGACGCCCACACCGATGAGCCCGTTGGGCGTGGGGTGCGCGCGCCCGGGGCGGGAAGGACTACCGGGAGCCATGCACGAACCTCCGCACTCCCTCGGCGCCGACGGTCGACGCCAAGGGCTCGATCATGCCCCACTCGCGGGTCCTCGTTCGCATCGTCACCGGGCCGACGGTTGGTGCCACCACAACTCAGCGCTCAGCGCTCAGCGCTCAGCGCTCAGCGCTCAGCGCTCAGCGCCCCAGCGCCGCGCGATCGCCTTGAGACGATCGAGTTCTCGTTGCGCCGCGGTCGGATGGGCGAGGTCGAAGGCCATCTCGGCGCGGGCGGTGACATAGAGGATGTCCTCGCGGGTGGCCGCGTCGAGGCAGACGGCCCGGAGGCGGCGGCCCGTAACGCTCAGGGAGACCTCGATGTGAAAGAGCTGATCCCGCAGGCCCTGAGGGAGCACCTGAGGCAGTGTGTTCTTGGCACAGTCGCGTGCCTGCCGATCCGCTGCCGTTCGCGAACGAATACAGCGAGTGGGTGGAACTGTTCGACAACCTTGAAGGCGGCATCTATACCTGACCGTTGGCGGACTTCGTTGCTGCACGTCTCGCCGCTCGGGATCAAAGGCAACCGACGTGTTACCCGCTGTGTCGGCGCTACGCGGGTGGCGGCGCCGCCGTAGCCAGGCGGCGCGGGCGGCCGGCGGCTTGCTCGTGGCATGGGTCATTCAGTCGCCCGGTCCAGCCCCGGTGTTGGGTGTGTTGGACGAAACAAGAACTACGACCCGGACACCTGTCCGTCATTTCGGCTGGACCTGAAGCAGCAGCCCTGATCTGACGGGTGGCTCCTCCCGGGCGGACGCGTGGGCGCTACCGCCCAACAGGGACGGGAGCTGGGCGCGCGGCGCGATGGTGACAGTCCGAGAGGACCGGAGACGAGCTCAGGGCTCCCCGGTCGCGGCTTCCGCCGCCTGCGGTCGGCCGCCGTCAGGCGGAGTACGGGACCGGCCAGTGCTCGTCCGGGCGCTCGAGACTTCACCCCAGGGCACGGCCGTCGGCCCGCCCGGTGCGGGCATTCACGAGGCGTCGAGCCATCGTTGGCTTCTGCATGACCCACAGCAGGACGGCAGGAGAGCGCGGGCGACTTATGGCAGAACGCCCCGACAGCTGGCAGGAAACCATATCGTCGCTTTCGCGTGATACGCAGGGCGTAGCGACAGGAGACGAATCCACCCATGCAGGCCAAAGAGACGCTGTTCGCCGACCTCGTGCAGGGCAGGGCCCAGCAGTTCCAAGTGCCGCTCTACCAGCGGACGTACTCCTGGACCGAGAAGCAACTCACTCAGCTCTGGAGCGACATCCTCGAGCAGGCCGAATTGCTGGAGTCCGACAACAAGGCCAGCACCCACTTCCTCGGCTCTGTGGTCCTCGCACCGTCCCCACAGAACGAGGCGACGTTCCCGCGATGGCTCGTCGTCGACGGACAGCAGCGGCTCACCACGCTCTCCCTCGCTCTGACCGCGATCCGGGACCACATCGCCGACGCACGCCCGGACGAGGCCGAGCGGATCGGCGAGGAGTACCTGATCAACAAACGGAAGAGCGGGAACGACCACTTCCGTCTGCTGCCGACCCAGGCCGACCGAGCCCAGTACGCCGCGCATGTCCGCGGCACCCACGCGGAACACGGGGCGGGGGACAGCGTCGCCGCCGCCTACAAGTTCTTCCGCCGCAAGCTCGTACAGACTGAGGACCCGGCCGCACCGCAGGACGTGTGCCGTATCGAGGAGGCGATCACCTCCCGCTTGACGCTCGTCTCGGTCACCGCAGAACGCGGCGACAACGTCCATCGGATCTTCGAGTCGCTCAACAACACGGGTCTCAAGCTCAGCCAGGCCGACCTGCTGCGGAACTACCTGTTCATGGGGCTGCCCGCGCGTGGTGACCGGGTGTACGAGACGTACTGGCTGCCGTTGCAGGAGAGCCTCAGCAACGAGGAGCTCGAGCAGCTCATGTGGCTGCAACTGGTTCTCGAGGGCGACGACCGCGTACGCCGCCAGGACCTGTATACCTCGCAGCAGCAGCGTTTCGAGAACGGAACGGCGAGCGAGGAGGAAATCGAGGCCTACATCAAGGAACTCCACCGCCGCAGCGTCCATTTCCGCAAGATGATCCACCCTGAGGAGGAGGTGGACCCGTCGGTCCGTGCTCATCTGCGCCGACTGCACGACTGGCAGGCGATGGTGACCTACCCCGCGCTGATGCTGCTGCTCGACCGACGTGAACGCGGAAATCTCGACGCGGTCGAGACCGCCCGCGCCCTGTCGTACATCGAGAGCTTCCTGGTACGCCGGACCATCTGTCGGGTGCCGGCGAACAATCTCAACCGAATCTTCCAGTCCGTGCCTGCTCAGCTTCCGCTCGACGTGCCCGTCGCGGACGGACTGCGTCAGCTCCTCTCGTCCCCGAACCGTTTCTGGCCCGACGACGACGAACTGCGGGACAAGATCCGCAGCGCGCCGTTCTACCAGTACGGGCGGTGGCACCAGCGCAAGCTCGTGCTCCAGCGGCTCGAGGAGAGCTACGGGCACCCGGAACCGGTGGACTTCGCCGCCGCGCAGCTCACCATCGAGCACGTCATGCCGCAGGCACCGGGAGACGAGTGGCTCCGCATGCTGGCAGAGGACGGGACAGGGGAGGAGAGCGCGGAAGAACTGCACGCCCGCCTGCACCACACCCTCGGAAATCTGACGCTCACCGCCCTCAACTCCGAACTGTCCAACCACCCGTTCGAACGTAAACAGGGCCTTCTCGACGGCAGTCATCTGGAGATGAACCGCCGCATCGCCGCCACCGAACGCTGGGGCGCCCGTGAGATCCTCGCTCGCGCCGACGATCTCGCCGACCGCGCCACCGCGCTGTGGCCCGCTCCGCTACGCGACGTCCGCCGCGCCGAACGCTCCCGTAACTGGCACCTCGCCCACCAGGCTCTTGCCGCGCTGCCTCACGGCACATGGACCTCTTACGGGGACCTTGCGGCATTCCTCGGCTCGGGTGCCCAGGCCGTAGGCAATCACCTCGCCAACACCGCCGGCGTGGCCAACGCTCACCGGGTACTCAACGCCGACGGGCGGGTGTCCAGTGGCTTCCGCTGGGTAGCCCCTCAGGAGGAGCAGCAGGACCAGGACGTCCGGGCCCGACTGGTCGCCGACGGAATCCACTTCACGGTCACCGGCGCCGCCGATCCCGCCCAACGGCTGGTCGGGGACGACCTCGCCCTGCTGCTCACCGGCGCCGAGGACGACGGGGCCGAGGACGAAGACCAGGCGCACGCCGCCACGTCGGAACAGGGGGAGGAGACGCGGGCCGAACGGTTCCGCAGCCAGCTCACAGCGGACGACAGCCCCGAGACGGTGGCAGCGGTCTACGAACTCTTCGCCACGTGGGAAGGGCTCGGCGGCTGGGTCGGCCACGGCGCCGGGCACGTGACGACCAGCGCGTATCTGATGCTCGGCGAGGCTGGGCATCCGGGTCGCGGCATCTGGCCGATGACGCTGTACCCGGGCAGCGGCCGCGGCGGTTCGGCCGAAGTGGTGTTCCAGCATCTCGCAGCACGTGAGCCGTTCACCGACCGAGCGCTGCGTGCGGAACTCCTGCGGCGGCTCAACGAACTGGACGGTGTCGAGATCCCCGAGGGCAAGCTGGAACTGCGCCCTGGGTTCCGGCTCTCACTGCTGGAGAACGAGCAGAGCCGGACGTTGCTGGCGCAGGCCCTGGCCTGGTTCCGGGACCGCTGGGAGGAGCGGGACGAGCTCTGAGCCGCGCGGTCGACGAGCGGGCCTGACGACGGACGGGCCGAGACCAGGACGGCTACCCTGCCCGCCCCCAGGCGCCTCAAGTGCTCCGGTGGTGAGTCCGCCCGTGAGGACGTCCGCCGACCGTCGGGCGAGGTCGGCGGCCTGGTCGGCCGCGTGACGCAGCTCGCGGACGCGGCGGAACGCCTCGCCGTATCGGCGCTGCTCCTCCAGCGGCAGCAGCGGGAGACGCCGTCGGCCCGGCTGGACCTGGACGGTGGTACTGCCGGTCGACGCGCCCGCCAGGTTGTCGTCGGCATCGAGGAAGCCGGCCAGGAACCAGGGGTCCAGGCGGTCGGGGTCCGGTCGCAGCAAAGCGACGAGGTTTCCGAGGACAGCCCCTTCGTCCTCGTCGTCGGCGACGCGCGTCATGGGGTCGGACCCGCCGTGGGCAACCTGTCGTTGAATGGCCTTCGCAGGGGGATCAGCACCGAGGTCCGGCCAAGGCCCGTTGCGTCAGCCCCTGCCCCACAAGTCGGCGAGCCCCTGTGCCACGCCGGGCGCCCCCGCCACGAGAACCGGCGAATCGAAGGTGAACTCTGCGCCGCCCGCCCCGAGCACGGCCCGCCCCCGCTCACGGCACAGCGCCACCCCGGCCGCGACGTCCCACGGCTGGGGGGCGATGCACACGCAGGCGTCCAGCCAGCCCTCTGCCACGCCCACCAGGTCCAGCGCCATCGAGCCCTGCTTGCGGACCCGGTAGGCCTCGTCCTGGACGCGGTCGAGGAAGCGTCGTATGTCTCCGCGTGCCGAGCCGGTGCCGGAGACGCCCACGACCGCGTGGCCCAGGTCCTCGGCCAAGGGGCGTGCATCATTCGGGCGGCCGGGTGTCGTCCACCGTCGGCCGAGGGCCGGCGCGTGCACCACGCCCACCAGTGGCACGCCGCCCTGTACGTAGGCGAGCGACACGGCATACATCGGCGCGCCGCGGGCGAAGTTCGTCGTGCCGTCGATCGGGTCCAGCAGCCAGCAACGCACCGGAAGCGGGCCCCCGGCGGCCGACGACTCCTCGCCGACGACCGGGATCCGCGGCGTACGGGCGGCCAGCACCCGGGTCACCCGGGACTCCACCTCGATGTCGGCGGCGGTGACCTCCTCACCGGACGCCTTGAACCGCGCGGCCGACCATTCCTCGCCGGCCGTCGACAACCAGGCGACCGCCTCGTCCACGGCCGCCTCGGCGATCGTCAATAGGGCGTTCCGGTCCGTCACGTCCGGCCCAGCGGCCGTTCCAGCAGCGTCTCCGCATGGGCGCCGTGCTCTCCCATGACGTAGAAGCTGAGCCGGTCGAAGACCCACTCCTTCGGCAGGCTGACCCGGTCCCGCGCGGTGCGGACCAGCTCCAGGGCGGTCTCCTCCTCGGCGCGGCCCAACGTCACGTGCGGGGCGTACGCGTCGCCGGTGTACCGGTAGCCGTAGCGCTCGTAGCTGGCGCGCTCGTCGTCGGTGAAACGGGAGACGTCCTTGTCCCCGTCGAAGGACGCCCGGTCGAGGTGCCGGTCCAGCGCGGCAAGCGCGGCCTCCTGCAGCGCTTCGAGCAGCGGCGGCCGCTCCAGGGCAAGGAACAGCCAACCGGTGGGCTGGTAGACCACACCCGTAGTGGACAGGGACACCGCGCCGTGCAGGCCGCTCTCGACCGCCGAGGCGCTGATGAGCTCGAGCGCCTCCTCCAGGGCGAGCGAATCGGCGAACGGGCCCTGGAAGACCGTGACATGGGGGAGGTTGCCGTCCGGGTGCAGCGGGGGCTGCAGAGGCACCCCACCGCCGATGTCCTGCTGCAGTTGAACAGCGGCACGCAGATGGTCCGCCCGTGGAAGCAGTGCAACACCGAGCCATCTCGTCACGGGTGAGCTCCTAGTTTCGTGATCACATGAAGTGCCGCGTCGAGTCCTCGCCGCATACAGGCCGTCGGCGGCTCGCCGTTCAGCCAGCCCGCGATGACGCCGGCGTCGAACGCGTCACCTCCGCCCGTTCTGTCCAACGGTTCCACCGGCATGGTGGGTTCATGGAACAGTTCCCCGGCGGCAGTGGCCCATACGGCGCCCTCGGCGCCCAACGTCACTATCACATCACCCGAGACCAGCTCCGCCACGCGCCCTGCGGTACCCGCGGCACCCGACGCTTCGTCGGCCTGGGGCAGACGCGCTGCTTCATCGGCGTTCATGAAGTGGAGCGATGCCCCCTGTGCGAGCGGGCTCATGTCCCTGCCGTTCCATTCGATCGAGACGGTCCGTCCGGCCCGGTGCGCGAGTTCGACGACGCGTTTGAGCGCTGGAGTGGGCTCGCCGACGACATGGACGTGATCCGCTGTGCGTACGTCCTCTTCCGTGACGGCATCGAAGGCGAGACCCCGGTCCGCGCCGGGAACGTCAGCATGCGCTTACCGTCGCCCGACGAGACGACGACGGCCATGCTCGTCAGTGCTCCTGCCCTGCACCTGCACCAACGAGGTTTCGACACCGGCCGAGTTCAGCACCTCCAGGCACATCGTGCCTGCGGTGTCGTCCCCCACGGCGGACACCAGCCTGACGGAGCAGCCCTGCCGCACCAGCCCCACGTCAGTGTTCGACGCCGCGCCTCCTGGAAGCACGCGGCACTGTCTGCCCCGCAGCTTCTCGTGCTCCGCCGGCAGCCGGTCGGCCTGGGCGATGACGTCGAAGTTCACACCGCCCAAGACCAGCACGCGCTTCGGCCCCCTCACGGCCGACCCCACCGGTAGCTCTCGAACAGGACGTGGCGCACGAGCCGTTCCCGGCTGTCAGGAAGCGTCTCGAGCGGGAACGAGGCGTGTGCCACCAGATCGAGGACCAGACGCTCGTACGTCTCGTCGTCCGACCCGCACTCGTGGAACGACCGCATCAGCTCACGGTGCAGCTCCCCGGGATGTAGATCCAGCTCCTCCAGCCAGGCCCGGTTCGCGACGAAAACATTGGCGGCCGCCGAACGCAGCCGTGCCTGGGTCGGGGCCGGCAGCATGTCGGAGTTAAGGAGTTCGAAGTACGCATCGTCCTCCCGCGCGTGCATGCGCAGGTTCTGGCCGCCCGCCGACCGCCAGCACGTCCCGGTTCAGATGGAACAACTCGAGCCCGAGATGGTGCGGCACGTCGAGGACGCTCACCCCATGTCCGCCAGGCCCGCCTCGTCGGTCGACAGAGCCGCGAGCAGGTTGTCGAACATGTCGCTGTGCTTGGGCACCGCGACCTGCGCACCAGCGGGATCCGCGAGGAATTCCTCTGCCGTCACGCCGCCCCATCGGCCGCCGCGGGCGGCGAGCAGGTAGAAGTTGCGGCCGCCCATCGAGTATCCGACCCGCCCTACGGGCACCACCTGGTCACGGACGGCCTGCTCCGTTTCGATCAGGCGGAGCACGCGCTGTTCGTTGTACACCGCGGCATCGAGGAGCCGGGTCGACACGTCCCGCACAAGATTGTCGGACCAGGGCAGTTGCACCGGCGCCACACGGTGGTTCCGCCGTGACAGCGCCTTCTCCAAGCCGCACCCGAGCAGGACGGCCTTCACACGGTGCGGCAGTGCAGCTGCGCGAAGGCGTAGAAGTCACCGTCCCCCGGGTCGGCGCGATGTCCGAGAAAGGCGGCGCCGTGGCGCAGCACAAGAGCGCTCCAGTCGGCGGATATCCGCAGCGCGTGCCCCGTTCGGTCGGGCCACTGCTCGAGCGGGGTGGGGAAGTCGGTGTCCGTGGACCGTGAGGCGAGGTACCAGAGCCAGCGGTCGGCAGTGTCCGGCAGCCGGCCGTCCTGCCGTAGCGCGGCGGTGTGCTGTACGTCGGGCGTGAAGAACGCGACTGTGTACGGGCGGGCGATGGCGAACGGAGCGGTGGCTCCGCGCGGCTCCGCGATCCCGTCGAGCAGAACCAAGGGCGAGAGCGGGCCGTCGAGGGGGTCGTGTGCGGCAGGGCTGCGGTGGCCGATGGCGCGCAGTGTCTCCAGCAGGGCGGGTCCCGCGACATCGAAGTGCAGCACTGCCAGCCCGTGATCCGGGTGGCGGGCGGTGGCGGTGCGCAGTAACTCGATCCCCCTGAGATGCAGCGACCCATGCCGCACATCCATGAACCGGTGCCAGCGGCACGGCCGTTCCGGGGTGCCGTAGAGGGCGCGGGCGGCGGCTGGCGTGAAGTACGTCTGCCGGGTGGTGGCATCGGTGTGTCGGCTGCCGAGGTCGAAGGGTATGGGGCCGGTCGCCCAGGTGGGGGAGGCGGTGAGGCGGACCGGCAGGACGACCGCCAGCGACTGCCGGACGCCGGTGACGGAACTCAGGTCCGTGGTCAACAGGGCTGCCTCCGATGCGGAACTGACGGTCATGTGCCGGGCGGGCATCAGGATACGGATCTTCGCTGGAAGTGTGAGCGGGCAGCTGAATTCCGTGAGGCCGCTCACCCGGATGTCGAACCGTCTGCCCGCCGGCATCCGCTCGAAGCGCGAGCCGCGTGCCGTGACGGCATCGCGGCGAAGACCGGCCGATGGCTACGCCCCCGCATCACGGCACCGTGAACCAGCAGATGTCACCGGATTCGGGCAGCCGGGAACTCTGCTCGACCTGTGACGCGATGCGCGTCAGGGCCTCGGTCTTGTCCATCGTCCAGGACAGGAAAGGTTCCGCCGTCGACTCCGTCAGATCGCCCGCTCGCGCCCCGGCCTCGTACAGGTCGCCGACGATCCGCAGGAGCAAGGTCAGTTGCTCCTGGAACGAGGCGCCGCGTCCGAGCAGGTCGCCCACGGACCCGCTGATCACTGAGAATCCGAGCCAGTCGTCCTCGGCGTACTGAGTCAGATAACCCAGTTCGCGGCGATATATATCCTGGTTCACCATGCTCAGTCCCCGTGCTGCGGAATGCGGATCGGCCGAGACATCGCCGGCGACTTCAGAACATGCTCTGCTGCACCGGTAACCGGCCCGACTTCACCACACTTCGCCACGACCCTCGGGACTGCCGGGGCGGCAAAGCCGCCTCGCCCGTGCGGCGGAGGCGGTCGCGACCTGCGAAGGATCCCTGGGCATTGGGGCGTTGGCGAGGATCAACGCGTTGGCCGTCCCACACCCGGATCGGAGCCCCACCATGCTGAAGCACGCACTGCGCGCCGCCGCCGTCCTCGCCCTCGTCGCGGTGGTCGCCGCCCCCGTCGCCGTCGCGGCACCCGCATCCGAGTCCGCACCCACTCCCGCCGCGATCGCCGTCCTGGCGCACGGAGCTGCGCACGGCGCTCCTGCGGTCACTTCGGCCTCCGCCCTCAAGGGGCAAGCCCGGCTGGGCTACGAGGTCGCCGGGGAGGAAGTGCGCGTCACCGTCGACGCCCGCTCGACCTTCGATCTGGGCAGCATCCCCACCCGCTCCTGGGGCTCCTTCCGCATCTCCCATGTCATCGACGGCCGTGACTACTGGGGCGACTTCGAGGTCGACTGCCTCACCACCGGTGGACCCACCGCGACGGTGACCGGCCGGCTGGTCCGTACCAGCCCGGTCCACCCGTGGCAGACGCACCTGGACCCGCACACCCGCATGGGGCTGAGCTTCCACGTCCCCAGGAACGGGGAGGCCCGCGTCGGGTTGTCCGGGGCGACGGCCAAGGGGGCACCCCTGCTGACCAGGTGCATGGCACCTGCTGCCGACATGGCCGTCGTCGACGGCGGTTACATCCTGCGGGACAGGAACGCGAGCTTGGTGTCCGACCGCTGATCTGCGTCAACGCGTCGGAGATCCAGGATCCGTCAGCGGTCCTCGTCGAGCACCAGCATGATGTGCTCGTTCTCGCCGTGCCGGACCGTCTCGGTGCGCCGGAAGCCGTGCTTCTCCAGCAGTCGCACCGAGCCGGTGTTCCCGAGGAAGGGATCGGCGTGAAGAGGGCGGGTCTTCTCTCGCTCCAGGAAGAGCGCCAGTGCCTGAGTGCCGATGCCCCGGCCCCAGTACTGCCGGCCGAACCAGTACCCGATGAAGCGCCGATCCTCGTCCCACCACGCCACCAGGTTGCCCGCCACCTCTCCGTCGACCGTGACGGCCTGCACGAAGACAGTCGGATCCCCGAGGACCCTGGTCGTCCAGTGAGCCATGAAGGCGTCTTTTTCCCGGGGCGGGAACTTCGACCGCCGCGCGGCCTCCGGGTCGTGCTCCTGCGCGAAGAACACCTCCAGATCGGCGGGTCCGACATCTCTCAAACGCACCTGGTTGCTCATGCCACGGAGTCTGCCACCGGCCACTGACAATCCGGGGTGCCACGGCTCCCGGCCCGTGCCCGTACGGCGGCTGCGGGCAACGGGGCGTCAGCGTCGACGGACCTGGCTCACCCCCATCTGTTCCTTCTTGCCGAGCTACCAGTCGATCCGCTCGCGGACCCACACCCCGAGGGCGGCGTCGTCGGCAGGGAGTTCCTCTTCGGACGGCCAGGGGATCAGGACCAGCGCGAAGTGGGTGAGGTAGCCGTACGGACCTTCGTCCGCCTGGGGGCCCAGGACGACGGCGTGATCGCCGGTGCACCATATTCGGCACAGGGCGTGCGGGCCCAGGCTGAACTGGTTGTCCGTGCGGACGGTCCGCTGCGGTGGGCAGCCGAGCACTTCGGAGACGGAGAGCGCGGCCTCGGCCAGAACGGTCTCGCAGCCATCGAGGCCGGGGTCGGTGCAAAAACGCCAACCGGGCGTCTCCGCCCAGGCCCGGACGTTGTCCGTCAGGCTCTGCTCGTCGTCCGGCATGTCCGGCTGGTAGGGATAGGCCTCTCCGAAGACGAGGCACAACGTGGCTGCCGGATCGCCCAGCGGATTGTCCACGTCGTACGAGAGAACGTGGCCGTGCCGTGTGAGGTCGGCGTCGCACACCAGGTCCGTGAAGCCCCACCCCAGCACCTTCTCGCTGTGCGCGATGAAATCGTCGTCGGGAACAGGGGGCAACGTGGGGATCTCGAGCAGCTCCCGCACGGCTGCGGTGGTCAGCGGGGAATGGGCCAGCGCTTTCACGGCCATGACGTCGCCTCACCCTCCTGTCCGGTCCAGTCCGGTCCGAGGGGCGGTGGCGCCCCCTTCCACCTCACAGACCGTACGTGCAGCCACTGACAACCGACGTCGGTGAGACGTTCCAGGGGGCCGGCTATCTGAACGCAACCGTGTTCCGTGCTGCCCATGCGGCGAACGTGCGGGGTGGGCGGCCGAGGAGGTGCTCGGCGTCCGGGCTCACGCGCTGTTCGGCGGGCGACGGGGTGCCGAGGATGCCGAGGGTCGTATCGACGACCGGCTCGGGCATGAACCGCAGCATCTGCGTGCGGGCTTCTTCGTGGCTCTGCTCGACGAACCGCACCGGTTCCCCCAGCGCTTCGCCGATCGCGGCGGTCTGCTGCCTGGGGGACACGGGTGCCGGGCCGGTCAGCTCGTACGTCTTGGAGGCGTGGCCGGTCTCCCGCAGGGTCACGGCCGCCGCTTCTGCGATGTCGGCCGGGTCGATGACCGGCAGTGCGACATCGGCGAACGGCGCCATGACCGTGCGCTGCGTCCGGATCGACTCGGCCCACTGGAAGGCGTTGGAGCTGAAGCCGCCCGGCCGCAGCATGGTCCACTCGAGCCCGGACCGCTTGATGGCGTCCTCGATGTGGGGCGAGTGGCGATCCGTCCCCACGCCCTGCGAGGACAGGTGGACGACGCGTCGGACGCCGGCGCTGCGCGCGGCGTCCAGGATGCCGCTCGGGTCACCACCGGTCGCCAGCCACTCGCTGGTGAGAAGAAGGAACAGCGCCTCGGCGCCGTCGAACGCGGCCTTGAGACCTGCCGTATCGGTCAGGTCGGCCTGCCTATGCCGCAGACCCGCTGGGGAGTCAAGCCCCGGTACAGCTGAGGGTGTTCGGGAGATGGCAGTCACGTCCTCACCGGCCTCCGCAAGTGCACGGACGAGCGGCTGCCCGACGTTGCCTGTCGCTCCTGTCACCACGATCATGTTCGCTCCTGTTGTCACGTTCGCTGTTCGCTGTTCGCTGTGGACGTGAAGGAAGCTACCGGCGCCGGGATAGTAGGTACCTAGAGGAAAGTAGTGGGGACAGGGGGCAGTTGTGACCGACAGCACAATGAGGCAGGGGAGTCGTGCGGGGGCGGATCCGGAGCAGGCGTGCCCGATCGCCCCGGTGGTGGACATCGTCTTCAGCCGCTGGACGACACCGATCCTGTGGGCGCTCCATGAGTACGGGCGCCAGCGGTTCGTGGAGCTGGAACGCCGCCTCGTCACGATCACACCGAAGGTACTGACGCAGCGACTGCGGCAGTTGGAGCGCGACGGACTCGTCGTGCGCACGTACTACGCCGAGGTTCCGCCGCGAGTGGAGTACGAGATCAGCGAACTCGGCCGCAGTCTGGCGCCGCTGTTCGCCTCGCTGGCCACATGGTCTGCGGAGCACCTGAGCATGGTGGAAGAGGCCCGGGCGGACTACGACACGAGGGACACGGACGGCCGCCGCCGCAATTGACCGCCCGCCACGGGCCGCAGGCCGCCGGCGGCCCGGGGCAGAAGACGGGCGATCGGCAACTGCCCTGCCCTGCCCTCCCTGCGCACCGCGCTCGGCCGGGCCGAAACGGGAGTCCGGGAGGCCCCAGTTGGGCAGCGGAACCATGATCGGTGCGTCTCCAGGGCCGTTCCGGGCCTGCGAGATGGCGACGGTCGCCCATCCCCGTCAGTGAGACCGGGTACACCTCTTCCCCCCAGTCCCGAAGCCGGTCGGCAACCTCCTGCCAGAGCCAGCCGTCGGTGAAGGCGCCCGGCACCAGGACGAATGCCGTCATGGACATCTCCTCGCCACTCGCGGTTCGCACGGCCAGCCGCACGGGCCGTCCGTCGTCGCCGGTACGGTAGGAACTCCCCCTGAGGGAGGTTCAAGCCTTGTCCCCTGATGGCAAGTGGAGCATCGGAGAACTCGCCGAGCTCGCTGGTGTCACCGTCAAGACTGTCCGCTTCTACTCCGATCGCGGTCTGCTGCCCGAAGCGGCCCGCAGCTACGGGGGCCACCGCCGGTACGGCCCCGAGGCGCTCGACCGGCTGCGGCTGATCCGCTCCCTGCGCACCCTCGATCTGCCGGTGCCGGACGTCGGCCGGGTCCTCGAGCACGAGGACGCGCTCGAGGAGGTCGTCGCCGGGCAGTTGAGGGAACTCGGCACACAACTCGCCGCACTGCGCTGGCGGGAGGCCGCCCTCCAGCTGCTCCAGGAATGCACCCCCTCGGAACGTGCCGACAGACTGCGCCTGATCGGCGCCGTGACCGCCCCGCCGAGCACGGCTGTTCTGGCCCGCTTCTGGCGGCGCTGGCTTCCTGCACGGCTTCCGGCCCGACTGACGGGGGCCATCATCGAGCAGGCGGTTCCGCAACCACCCGCCGATCCGACCCCGGCCCAGGTGCTGGCTTTCGCCCGGCTGCACGTCCTCGTCACCGGTGACTGCGACGGCGGCGAACTCTGCCAGCCCGCCGCACACCAGGCCGACAAGGGCTATCGCCCGGCTGTCCTCTACGACGGTCTCGGCGAGGCTTACGAGCTGGCAGGGAAACAACTGCTCGCGCAGCGGCCGCCGCATGAAGGCGAAGCACTCGACTGTTTCGTCTCCGCCTACGCCGGCTCGCACGGCACGCGCGACACTCCGGACTTCCGCCGCATGCTCAGCGGCCAGCTCGCCATGGATCCCCGTATCGACCACTATTGGGAACTCACCGCCGAGGTGTCCGGCCCGTCGCAGCCGATGCCCGGCGCAGCACACGACTGGTTGTGCGCCGCCCTGGACATCCGCGCCGCCCGGTCGGCCGCCTGAGGCCTGCGGGGCTGCCCGAGGCCTGGCGTGGCCGCCGCTTTCCGCCCGGGGGTCAAAGCGTCGCGCTTCAGGTGGCGGCGTGATCCCGTCTGCGTGGCCACGCGGGCAGGAGTTCAACTGCGTGGCCACGCTCGCTCACGTCGCCGCTGACGGCCGGGACAAGGACCTCGTCCTGGACGCTCGGCAGTGCGATGTTCACGGACGAGTCGTCCAGCACCTGCAGCAGCTGGACCGGCGCGATCACCAGCGGCCGGACCATCTCACAGCCGGGTTGCGCCAGTTCCTTGATGCCGGAGATTCTGTGTATCGCGGGCGTATCGAAAATCGCATACGCCACCGCAACGGCCCTCCGTCTCCAATGGGGGCATGAACCACGACCCATCCCTGTCACAACGGCTCCGCCGCACGCGCAGGATCGTGCCCCTCGGCCTGGCGGTCCTCGGACTGGCGAGCGCCCTGTTCGTCGTGCGTGGGCCGCTCATGATGTCCGCACCGAGGTGCATGGCCGGGCGGTGGCACGGCTGCTACGACACGTTCAACGGGGTCGTGCTCATGACGCTGGTCACGCTGCCCCTGGCCGTGCTGGTGGCGTGGGCTCTGTCGCGTCGGCCTCGCGCCGCCGGCGTCGCGTCGGCGTGGCGGTTGTCGCTGGCCGAGGTGGGCATGGTCCACGGGACGGTGCCGTTCCTCTGGCTGACCATGATGCCGGGCGCCGGAGCCGGCATCGTCCCCGCCCGGGTGAGCCTGGTACCGCTGCGGGACCTGGTCACGATGGGGCCGCTCGGGATCGTCGGCAACCTGCTGGTCTTCGCGTCGCTGGGGTTCTTCGCCCCGATAAGGTTCGCGGCGCCGGCGTCCGTGCCGCGGATCCTGGCGCTCGGGGCGGGCTGCTCGATCCTGGTGGAGACCGCACAGTACGTCCTGCAGCTGGACCGGGTGTCCTCCGTGGACGACGTACTGGTCAACGCCACCGGCGCCGTGCTGGCCGGGCTGGCCTCGCGCCGCTGGTGGCGCACTACGGCGGAGGCGCCGTCTGGCCGGCCTCGCCCCGCGCCGGCACCAGTCGGCTGAGTCGCGTGTCTGTTGTGCACACGTCCTTGCACACGTCTTTGCATACGTCGGCGATATGACGTGCTGCTTAGGCTTCGGACATGCGCGTACTGATCGTGGAGGACGAGCCCTACCTGGCCGAAGCCGTGCGTGACGGTCTGCGGCTGGAGGCGATCGCCGCCGACACCGCCGGCGACGGCGACTCCGCCCTGGAACTGCTCAGCGTCCACTCCTACGACCTCGCGGTCCTCGACCGCGACATCCCCGGCCCCTCCGGCGACGAGGTCGCCCGCCGCATCGTCGCCTCCGGCAGCGGCATCCCGATCCTCATGCTCACCGCTGCCGACCGGATCGACGACAAGGCTTCCGGGTTCGAGCTCGGCGCCGACGACTACCTCACCAAACCGTTCGAGCTGCGGGAACTCGTCCTGCGGCTGAGGGCGCTCGACCGCAGACGCGGGTACGCCCGGCCCCCGGTCCGCGAGATCGCGGGCCTGAGGCTCGACCCCTTCCGCCGGGAGGTCTTCCGCGACGGACGCTACGTCGCGCTCACTCGCAAACAGTTCGCCGTGCTGGAAGTCCTCGTCGCCGCCGAGGGCGGGGTCGTCAGCGCCGAAGAGGTGCTGGAACGGGCCTGGGACGAGAACGCCGACCCTCTCACCAACGCGGTGCGCATCACCGTCTCCGCACTGCGCAAACGGCTCGGCGAACCATGGATCATCGCCACGGTGCCCGGCGTCGGCTACCGGATCGACACCGGTACGGACACCACCGAACCCGGCGGGGACACCATCGCCCCCGGCAGTACGCATGCATAGACGCCCAGGGCTCAGCACCCGACTGAAACTCGCCCTCAGCTACGCCGGCTTCCTCGCCGTCGCCGGCGCTCTCCTGCTGGCCGTAGTGTGGGTGTTCCTGCTGCGCTATGTACCCGACACCCCCAAGGGCCTTCTCGGGATCGCGCCCAACCGCTATCTCCTTGTACGCACCTTCGCCCCCGCCGCAGCCGTAAGCCTGGTCTTCCTGCTCGTGTTCGGCCTCCTGGGGGGATGGATCCTCGCCGGCCGGATGCTCGCACCACTCACACAGATCACGGATGCGGCAAGAATGGCCGGGAACGGGTCGCTGTCCCATCGGATCCGCATGAAGGGCCGCCAGGACGAATTCCGTGAACTCTCCGATGCGTTCGACTCGATGCTCCAACAACTCGAGTCCCACGTCGCCGAGCAGCAGCGGTTCGCCGCCAATGCCTCCCACGAACTGCGCACCCCTCTGGCGATCTCGCGGACGCTCCTCGACGTCGCCCGCAAAGACCCCACGCGGGAGCGGGGTGAACTCATCGAGCGCCTGCAGGTTGTCAACACGCGGGCGATCGACCTCACCGAAGCCCTCCTGCTGCTCAGCCGCGGCGACCGCGGAAATTTCACCCGCGAGAGCGTCGACCTCTCCCTCGTCGCCGAAGAAGCCGCCGAAACGCTGCTTCCCCTCGCGGAACAGCGCCGGATCACGCTCGACGTCTCCGGTGGGCCGGCCCGGACCAGCGGCTCCGCGGAGCTTCTGCTGCGATTGGTGATGAACCTCGTCCAGAACGCCATCGTCCACAACCTCCCCGCCGGCGGCACCGTGACGGTCCACACGGAGGCGCACGGCGACACGAGCGTGCTGCGGATCGAGAACACGGGCCGTCGGCTTCCACCGGAACTCGTACCGACCCTCACCGAACCCTTCCAGCGAGGAACGGAACGCGTACGCACCGACGAGCACGCCGGCGTCGGCCTCGGTCTGGCCATCGTGCACAGCATCGTCCGCGCCCACGACGGGACCCTCGACCTCGTCCCCCGCCCCGCCGGCGGTCTCCTCGTCACGGTCCGGCTTCCCTGTCCGCCGTGAGTGTCGTCCCAGATGGGGCCCATCCCGCCCCATACGGCCTCGGGGAACATCGGTACAGCGGTTATCGGTGAGAACGATCATGGCCGTCTAGCACAGTGATCCACTTCGCCGCTGGGGTTCGGTGAAACGGCTCCGGGTCTGCTTTGGGGCTGGCTACGGTCCGGCTCGTGCCGGTGGAGTTTCTGAGTGATGAGCAGGCCGAGGCGTACGGGACGTTCGCCGAGGAGCCGACGAGGCCCGAGCTGGAGCGGTTCTTCTTCCTGGATGACGTGGACCGGGATCTGATCGCTCTGCGGCGGACGGAGCATCACTGGCTCGGGTTCGCCCTCCAGATGTGCACGGTGCGGTACATCGGTCTGTTCCTGGAGGACCCGCTCGCGGTGCCGTGGCCGGTGGTCGAGCACCTGGCCGCACAGCTCGGCATCGAGGACCCGTCGGTGGTCAAGCGGTACACGGAGCGGCGCCAGACGCTGTACGACCACGCGTGGGAGATCCGGGACGCCTACGGCTACCACCCGTACGAGGACGGCGAGTGGGGCCGGCGCTTCCGTACGTTCCTGCACGGCCGGGCCTGGACGCACGCCGAGGGCCCGAAGGCGCTGTTCGACCACGCGGTGGGCTGGCTGCGCCGTCACCGGGTGCTGCTGCCTGGGGTGTCGGTGCTGGCCCGGCAGGTGTCGGAGGCGCGGAAGGTCGCGGAGAAGCGGCTGCACGCCACCGTCGCGGGCGCCGCCCGCCGCGCGGATCCGGCGCTGCCCGGTGACCTGGTGGCGACGCTGAAGACGCCGGAGCGCTCCCGGTTCTCAGAGCTGGAACGGCTGCGCCGGCCTCCGACGCGGACGACCGGGACGGCGTTCGCCCGCGCGCTGGAGCGGGTGGATGAGATCGGCGCGTACCGGCTCGGTCGGCTGAGGCTGTCGCAGATCCCGCCGAACCGGATGGCGGCGCTGGCCCGGTACGCGCTGGGGTCGAAGGCGCCGCTGCTGGAGCGGGCGTCGGAGCCGAAGCGCACGGCGATGCTCACCGCGGTGATGCGGCACCTGGAGGCGAAGGCGATCGATGAGGCCCTGGACCTGTTCCAGGTCCTGATGGCCACCCGGCTGCTGAACACGGCGAAGCGGAAGACGGAGAGGGAGCGGCTGTCGACGCTGCCGCAGTTGGAGAAGGCGTCGCGCATGCTCGCGCGGGCGGCGAAGGTGCTGTTCGAGGAGCTGGAGCTGGTCGAGGAGCACGGCGCGGATGTGGACGTGGCCGCGCTGTGGGCGGCGCTGGAGGAGGTCGCCCCGCGCGCCGCGGTGCTGACGGCGGCGGCCACGGTGGTTTCGCTGGTGCCCGAGGACGAAGACTCGGCCGAGGTCGCGATGCGGGCCGCGCTGACGAACCGGTACGCCACGGTGCGGCCGTTCCTGTCGCTGCTGGGCGAGTCGAAGGCGCTGGACGCGGCGAGCGCGGGCAAGCGGGTCCTGGCCGGGGTGCGGGGCCTGCCGGCGCTGGCGCGGCGGAAGGTGGGCGTCAAGCCGCTGTTGCCGCGCGAGGTCGATGACAAGCTGGTGCCGCCGGCCTGGCGCAAGGCGGTCTATGCCAACCCCGCTCTGCCGCAGGGCGCGGTGGACCGGGACGCGTACGTGGTGTGTGTGCTGGAGCAGCTGCACCGGGCCCTGAACAACCGCGACGTCTTCGCCTCGCCTTCGCACCGCTGGGCCGACCCGCGCGCCCGGCTGCTGGACGGTCCTGAGTGGGAGGCGGTCGAGGAGGACGTGCTGGCCGGGCTGAGCCTGGACATGCCCGTCGAGGAACACATGGCGGAGCTGGTGCGGGGCCTGGACGCCGCGTGGAAGCAGCTCGCCGAACGCCTTCAGGAGGCGGGGCCGGCCGCGAAGGTCTCCGTCGAGGTGCGGGACGACGGGCGGGTGAAGCTGAACGTCGCAGGGCTCGGCGCGCTCGGCGAGCCGAAGTCCCTGACCTGGCTGCGGGGGCGGGTCGAGAGGATGCTGCCGAAGATCGACCTGCCGGACCTGCTGTTTGAGGTGAACGCCTGGACCGGCTTCCTGGACGCCTTCGTGCATCTCGGGGACGGCACGACCCGGATGAAGGACCTGTCCACATCGGTGGTCGCGCTGCTGGTGTCGGAGGCGTGCAACATCGGCCTGGCGCCGGTGGTGAACCCGGGCTATGAGGCGCTGACCCGGGCTCGGCTCGTGCACGTCGACCAGTACTACCTGCGCGCCGACACCATCGCCGCGGCAAACGCGCGGCTGATCGCGGCCCAAGCCGAGGTGCCCATCGTGAAGTTCTGGGGCGAGGGGCTGCTCGCCTCGGTGGACGGACTGCGGTTCGTCGTCCCCGTCCGCACGGTCAGCGCGGCGCCGTCGCCGAAGTACTTCGGGTTCAAGCGGGGCATCACCTGGCTCAACGCCGTCAACGACCAGGTCGCGGGCATCGGGCAGATGGTCGTCCCGGGCACCCCGCGCGACTCCCTGCACATCCTGGACGCGCTGCTGAACCTGGACGGCGGGGTCAAGCCGGAGATGGTGGCGACCGATAACGCCTCGTATTCCGACATGGTGTTCGGCCTGTTCAAGATCCTCGGCTACAACTTCAGCCCGCGGTTTCGCGATCTGGACGATCAGCGGTTCTGGCGGGCCACCATGCCCGGCGTCGAGGCGGGCACGTACGGCGCGGTGGAGAACCTGGCCCGCAACCGCGTGAACCTGAACAAGGTGATCACGCACTGGCCGGACATGCTGAAGGTCGCCGGTTCCCTGGTCACCAACCAGGTCCGCGCCTACGACCTGCTGCGCATGTTCGGCCGCGAGGGACACCCGACCCCGTTGGGGGCGGCGTTCGCGGAGTATGGGCGGATCGCCAAGACCGAGCACCTGCTGCGGGTGGTCGACCCGGTCGACGACACCTACCGCCGGCAGATGAACCGCCAGCTCACCGTGCAGGAGTCCCGGCACAAGCTGGCCCGGGACGTGTGTCACGGCAAGCGCGGCACCATCCACCAGGCGTACCGGGACGGGATGGAGGACCAGCTCGGCGCGCTCGGCCTGGTCCTCAACGCCATCGTGCTCTGGACCACGAAGTACATCGACGCCGCCGTTGAACAGCTCCGTTCCGAGGGCCACGAGCTCCGAGACGAGGACACCGCCCGGCTCTCCCCGCTCAAGCACCGCAACCTGAACCTGCTCGGACGCTACAGCTTCACCGCAAGCGTCCCGGCCGCCGGAGCCCTGCGTCCGCTGCGCGACCCGGACGCACCGGAGCTGGACGAGGACGACGATGGCGGTGACCAGGAGTAAGCGCCGGCGGTGGTGGTCAGGGTGCGGCAATGTCGACGGACTTGCTCTTGAATTGGCCCGCGATGACGGTCTTCATCACGCGCTTGCCGACTGGGTTGCTGGTCAGCTTCTGTATGAGGGGGCGAACCGTGATGTCCCGGCGGGTCTGGGGAACGAACATCGCCAGGCCGTCCGTGCGGCCGAGGTGTTGCTGGGTGGCGATGAAGGGCCGCAGCCTCTGGTCGTATTCGCGTAGGGCCCTGGTGATGTTGTCCGGGTTGCGTTGCAGGGTGGTCCCGAGGAAGTCGGCGCCGGCCAGAGCGCTGGAAGAGCCCATGCCGGAGTAGAGGGTCAGGCACCAGGCGGAGTCGCCGAGGAGGACGACGCGGTCGGTGTGCCAGGCCGGCATCACCACCTGGTGGGTGGAGTCGAAGAGAACGTCGTCGGCCCGCTCGAACTGCGTCAGCAGGTTCTCCAGCACGGACCCGGTGGGCTCGGGTCCGAAGGCGTGGCGCAGAGACTCGACGGGCGGGCGGCGGAACTGGGCGTCCTCGTCGTCGGTGCGGTAGTTGAAGAGCACGCTGGGCTGGTGGTCGGTGAAGGGGAAAACCCAGACGGAACGGCCGGGCTCGGCCAGGATCATGCCGTCGTTGGGCCGGAAGCCGGGCACAGGTTCCTTGAGGATGGTGGCGCCGATGATGTGGTGGAAGGGCTGCAGGTAATCGGAGTCCGGTCCGAAGGCCAGGCGGCGGACGGTGGAGCGCAGCCCGTCGGCGCCGACGACAAGGCCGAAGCGTTCGGTGGTCTCGGTGGTGTTCTCGCCGGTGGTGGTGGCCAGGGTGACGTCCACGCCGTCGGGGTGCTCGTCGATGGCGACGGGGGTGGTGCCGTACCAAATCTCGGTCTTGGATGCGACCTGGTCGTAGAGGGCGGCTTCGATGTCCCCGCGGAGGATGAGGCGGGGTTCGCCGGGGAGGTCGCCGTAGCCCATGCTGGGCCGGCGGCGGCCCTCGCGGTCGATGTCATAGGTCACGCTGGCGGGGTCGGTCCGGTTGCCGATGGCGTCGAGGACGCCCATCCGCTCAGCGGTCGCGCGGCCGGTCTCGAACAAGCCGACGAAATATCCGGCGGCACGGCGTCCGGGTGCGCGTTCGATGAGCACGGGCTCCCAGCCGATCTCGTGCAGCCGCATGGCCGTGGCCAGTCCTCCGATACCCATGCCCACGATCAGGGCGCGAGGCTTGTTCATCAGGGTCTCTCCTCCGTGTGGGGGGCGGTCTTTGTGGGGTGGCGACGGTGCCCCGAGCGACAGGAAACGGAGAACTAATCTCCGCTTAGGTCTCCACTGTAGCACCTAAGCGGAGAAGGCATCTCCACATGGCGTCTATAATGGATGCATGAACCGTGAAACCGCCCCCGCCCCACCCGCCGATGAGGCGTCGGCCCGCCCGCTGCGCGCCGATGCGGAACGCAATCGTCAGCGGATCATCGCCGCAGCTCAGCACGTGTTCGCCCAGCGAGGGCTCGACGTCACCCTGGACGACATCGCCAACCACGCGGGCGTCGGCGTGGGCACGGTCTACCGGCGCTTCGCCAACCGCGAGGAACTGGTCGAAGCGATCTTCGACACAGAGATCCAGCGCATCACCGACAGAGCGGAAGAGGCCCTCACTCACCAAGACCCCTGGGACGGGCTCGTCCACTTCTTCACCACGGCCAGCCAGGACTTCGCCGACGACCGCGGACTGAGAGAAGTACTCCTGATCGGTACACACGGCAAGGACCGGGTCGCCGCCGCCCGTGAACGGCTCTCGCCTGCGATCGCTGCCGTCATCGAGCGCGCCCAGCGGCATGGCGCACTCCGCGACGACATCGAGGTGACCGACTTCCCGCTCATCCAGATGATGCTCGGGACTGCGACGCAGCTCAGCCAGGCCGTCTCACCCGGCCTCTGGGAGCGCTACCTCACCCTGATTCTCGACGGCCTCCGCACGAGCCGTCAGGTCCCCACCCCCCTGCCTCATCGTGCACTCGGTCAGGAGGAATTCGATCAGACGGCCGGCGCCGTAAGAGTGCTCTGACCAAATGCGACCGGGCCCTGCGCCGAACCTGCTGCCCGACTCGAACCGGGCAATCCTGGAGCCCCGCCATCAGCCGCGTGTGCAGCGCGGGTCCGACAGGGGCGGCGCGCTGCAAGCCATTCACAGATCGAGGCCATCAGTGCGCTCGCACCGAAGCAGACCGCGAGTTTGTCGAACCTCCTGGCGACCGCCCGGTTGCGCTTAAGCCGGTTGACTGAAGCCGCCGTCCAGGCGTAACTCCTCCAGCCTCCGTCATGCCTGGCCGGAGCCTGCCAGCCGTCCGGCCAGAACTGCGACGAGACCCCGTAATCAACCTGTCGGCAAACGATCGTTTGCCGACAGGCGGCCGACGCGTCCAATGAACCCGTGCAATCCGGAGGCTCATGGCGCCGCGAATCCAATCAGATCCGATGGTGATTGCTGACAGGGTTTGACGACAGATAGGGTCCGATCCTCCGTACGGAAGGGACCCCTCGGTGGCGAACCTGGTCTACAAGCGGGTCTCGATCGACCAGCAGTCGACCGCCCGACAGAACCTCGTCCTCGACGAGGCCGGGATCGAGGACCCGGTCGTCTTCGAGGAGGACCCGGGCACCTCCAGCCGCCTCCACCCCCTCCAGCGCCCGAAGTTCCGCGACCTGCTCACCTACGCGCGGCCAGGCGACACCGTGCACATCTCCGAGATGTTCCGCCTCGTACGCGGCACCGGGCACATCCTCGACGTGCTCGACGTCCTTCACCGCGACCAAATCGCCCTGCGCATCCACGACGGTGCGTTCTCCGCGATGGACCTCACCGCCCGCCACCCGCGCACCGGCGAGCTGCTGTCCACCGTGAAGTTCATGGTGCAGACCCTCGCCGCCGCCGGCGAACTCCAGCGCGACCTCCAGCGGGAGCTCACCTACGACGGGCTGCGGGCCGCCGAGGCCAAGGGCAGCAAGGGCGGCCGCCGCCCCGCCGTCCCGGCCGACAAGACCGCCGACGTACGCGCCGCGTACCTGGAGGGCCGCTCCATCGCCGCCCTCGCCCGTGACCACGGCGTCAGCCGCGGCGCGATCCGCACGGCCGTCGCCGACCTCATGCCCGGCCACACCGCCATCGAGAAGGAGGAGGTCCTGGCCCCGAAGCTGCCGGTCACCCTCGACATGCCGGGCAAGGTCGCCGACTTCCTCCGCGCGGTCGACCTGAAGCCCGCCGAGCGGGCCGCGCTCGACCAGGGCGTCACTGTACGGCGCGGGCAGGGCTACACCCTGCGCGTCACCGCCATCCCCGCCGTACACCGCCAGCTCCTTGCCCGCTGCCAGCCCCTCGACGGCACCCCGGACACCCCAGTGATCCCGGCACAGCGCAAGGCCCGCCGCGAGTACGAGAACCGCGTCAGCGCCATCACGCCCTGACCGTGATCGTTCTCACCGATAACCGCTGTACCGATGTTCCCCGAGGCCGCCATACGCGACAACCTTTGGGCAACGGCAACGGCAACGGCAACGGCAACGGCAACGGCAAACGGCAAGCGGCAACGGCAGCGGCAACCGCAACCGCATACGGAACGGCAGCGGTGTCGGCGTCTCGCCGGCAACGCGACGACGAGGACGTTTTCGGTGGCGCAAGTCCAGGCGAGCGCAGTCGGCGAATAGAATCGGCTTTTATGTCGAACATCGACGAACTGCTGGTTGAGCTCGCCGCCAAGGTGGAGTCGGAGCAGAGCAACCAGATGTCCCTGACCGTGGTGACCGGCGGCACCGTCATCACCGGACGGTTGGCTCCCGAAGCCGTGTGGAAGCAGCGTGTGTCGGAGGTCCTGGAGGATTCGGCCCGTCTCGGTTCGTTCTCCAGCGTCTTCACCGACCGGGCGGGGGGAGGGAATGACCGCGGGAGGCAGCCCACGCATCTGCACTTCCACGTGGCCCGGATCCTGCAAGGCAGCATCGGGATCCCGGAGACGGGCGGGATGTACCGCGTTGCGATCAAGGACGTCAGCGGCTGGACCGTCGGGGACTTCAGCTACTCCGATCGCTGAGCCACGGCGCCGGAGCTTGGCCCGGCCCCGTACGGGCCGCCTCGTCGATCGTGGGCGGACACGCCACCTCGATCGCGGGCAGAGACCCCTCCCTTGACCGGCGGCGGACCGCATGTGACGGCCGCGCCGTCGACCGGCAGGGCGGTGACGGCTGCCCGGACGCCGGTCGCGACGACGTGGTGGCCGGCCACGAGGCGGGCGTCGTCGGAGGTAGTGGTCGGTTGCTCCGCAGGGGTGGCGGTTCACCGTGCGCATTAGCCCGTTCGGCTGCACACTGAGACTGGCCGTGGACAGGAAGGCCAGGTCACACAGCCACGGGCGGAGTGCAGGCCCTCTTCGCCACTGCACCGCGATCCGCCGTGGAGCCACCGGGTGTCCTCAGGGAGGTCTCGTGGTCGTGATAGCTCTGTGCGTACCGCTGGTGATGATGGTGCTGCTGTTCGCGATGCAGGCGTGGGAAGACCTCGTGTTTCCTCCTCGGGACGAGAGCACGGAGCAGCCGAGCGAGCAGTGAATCCAACGACCGTCCCGTAGCGGGACCGCCCCGGCGTCGGCGGGATCGAGGCGGTCGTACAGGATGTGCGAGTGGTCAATCGCATCAGCACTCTGATCTCGGCGCTCGGCGTCTTTGCAGCCTCGATGCTGCTCATCGGCGCGGTGTACGAGTACCGGGAGGGCGCGTTCCCGTTCTGGGTGGGCCTGGGCGTGCTCATCGTCACGAGCGCCGTCCACGTGCTCGTGCGCGATATCCGCGCCCTCCGCCCCCGTTCTCGCCGCGTCGGTGGGGGGAAGAACGCCGGTGGGAAGAACGGCCGTCGCTAGGGGCCGTCGCTAGGGATCGACGCCGTCCGGTCGCCGGCCGCCGGCCCAGGGCGTGATCTGCTCGTGGGACCCGCCCGGCGGCGAGGCCGGGTCGGGCGACGGCGGCGAGCGGCGACGAAGGCGTGCGCACAGGGGCTCCGTCCAGCGGGCCGTCAGCGGGCCGACGAACACCAGAATCAGGACGTACGCCGCCGCCAGCGGACCGATCCTGGGCCCGGTACCGGCCGCGAGCCCCGCGATCACGATCGAGAACTCGCCGCGGGCGACCAGCGTTCCGCCCGCACGCCAGCGGCCACGCGGGCCGATGGCCGCGCGCCGTGCCGCGTACCAGCCCGTGGCGATCTTGGTGAGTGTCGTGACGAGGACGAGTGCCAGCGCCGGGAGCAGGACCGGGGGGATTTTGGTGGGATCGGTCGACAGGCCGAAGAAGACGAAGAACACCGCGGCGAACAGGTCGCGCAGCGGCGCCAGCAGCCTGCGCGCGCCTTCCGCGACCTCGCCCGAGAGCGCGATGCCGACCAGGAACGCACCGACGGCCGCTGAGACCTGGAGCTCCTGAGCCACGCCCGCGACCAGCAGTGTCAGTCCGAGGACGACCAGGAGCAGCATCTCCGGGTTGTCGGAGGAGACCGCTCTGCTGATCAGACGGCCGTGGCGCAGCGCCACGTACAGCACGACTCCGACCGTGCCCAGGGAGATCAGCAGTGCGAGGCCGGCACCCGCCAGTCCCAGCCCTGCGAGCACGGCCGTCAGCAGCGGCAGATAGATGGCCATGGACAGGTCCTCGATGACGAGGATGCCGAGGACGACCGGTGTCTCGCGATTGCCCAGGCGGCCGAGGTCCGTGAGGACTTTGGCGATGACGCTGGAGGAGGAGATCCATGTGACGCCGCCGAGCGCGACCGCGCCCACCGGCCCCCAGCCCAGCAGCAGCGCGGCTCCCGCGCCGGGCAGGGCGTTGAGGAAGAAGTCGACGATGCCCGAGGGGTAGTGGGTGCGCAGGCTGCCGACCAGTTCGGACGCGCTGTACTCGAGGCCCAGCATGAGGAGCAGCAGGATGACGCCGATGTCTGCGCCGACGGCCACGAAGTCACCGCTCGCGCTCAATGGCAGCAGCCCGCCGGAGCCGAAGGCGAGCCCGGCAACCAGGTAGAGGGGCACCGGCGAGAGGCCGACGCGACCGGCGAAGCGGCCGATGAGGCCCAGCCCGAGCAGGATGACGCCGAGCTCGATCAGCAGCATCGTCGTGTTGTGCACGGTCAGCCCCCGGCGATGATCTCGGCGAGGGCGTCGACACCCTCACGGGTGCCGACCGCGACGAGCGTGTCGCCCGTGGCGAACCGGAAACCGGGCCCGGGCGACGGGTACGCCCCGGTACGGCGCAGCACCGCGACGATCGAGGCGCCGGTGCGGGTACGGGCCCCGGTGTCGCCGAGCAGCCGTCCGGAGTACGGCGACCGCGCACCGACCTGAATGTGCTCGGTGACGAGATCGATGCCGTCGGTTTGCACGGCGTCGAGCGGGGCCGGGTCGAGGAGATGGGCCAGCGCAGTGGCCTCCTCCGACTCCAGCGGCACGGAGAGCAGACAGGCGTCGGGGTCGTCGGTGGCGTAGAAGCCGAGGAATCGACGGCCGTCGTTGTGGAGCACGACCGAGACGTGGTGGCCGCTCTCGGTGGCGAAGTCGTACTGGGTACCGACTCCCGGCAGGGGGGTACGACGGGTTGTCATGATCGCCTCCCGGAGCGTCTCCCAGGGGGAGAAGGCATGGTAGAGCCGCTTTGCGGGGAGTGCGATCAGTCTACGGAGGTCGGGCGGTCCCGGCCCGGGAAAGTCGGGCTGTCCCGGCCCGGGAAAGCTGAGCGGGCCGGGAACCCCCAGGACGAGCGGGAGGGAAATCACCGGGCGAGCAAGCCGGGAACCCCCGGGTGCGCCGCGTGCGGCGCGGCTGTTACCTCCTCGAGCAGCGCAGGTGGTCCGCCCTCACCGTGCCTGCCGTCAGTTCCATCCCCGCGTCGTTCGGGTGCAGATGATCGCCACCGTCGTACGCGGGCAGCATCCGCGACGTGCGCTCCGGATCCCGGATGGCCGCATCGAAGTCGACGACCTCGTCGAAGGCGCCGCTGTTCCTGATGAAGGCGTTGACCTCCTGCCGGACCGTCTCGCCGGCCGGGGTCCACTCCCGCCACCCCTCGTAGGGCATGACGGTCGCCCCCACCACGCACACGCCTGCCGCGTGTGCCCGGTCGATGATCTGGCGGTAGCCGGCGATCATCTGCGCGGCGGTCGGGGCCGGGGTGGCCTTGATGTCGTTGACGCCCTCGAAGAGGATCATCGTGCGCACGCCCCGCTGGGAGAGCACATCGCGGTCCAGTCGCTTGATCGCGCTGACGCCCGAACCGTCGCTCAGCACCTTGTTGCCGGAGATGCCTTCATTGGCGACGCCTTTGATGCGAGAGCGAGGGTCGCCCTCGAGGCGGCGGGCGAGGAAGTCGGGCCACCGGCGGTTGGTGCCGGCCGTTGAGGAGGCGCCGTCGGTGATGGAGTCGCCGAGCGCGGCCACGGCGCCGATGCCGCGCCGGGCGTCGACGACCACGGCGTCGAGGTAGAACCAGGAGTTGACCGTTTGGGTGTACGCGGTGGCGGACTCGTCGGCGGAGTGGTCGCCGACGGGCGCGACGTACGAGGTCTGCAGCGCCATGCGGTGGCCGGTGGCGGTGCCGGCCGCCTGCTGTACGTACACGCTGACGACCAGGTCGGACTGCGGACGGATCGTGCCCCGCAGCGGGTCGCTGTAGACCGATTCGCCGGGCGGGACGGTGACCGAGGGGGAGCCGCCGAAGGTCAACGGCCGATTGCTGCCCGGTTCGAGCGCGGCGTCGGACGCGCGCAGGCCCGCATGGGCCCGGCCGAAGGTGACCGGCTGCTCGCCGAAGGCGTTGGAGAGACGGACGCGCACTCCGTAGCCGCCGACGCTGGTGCGGACGACGAGGCGGTACGTACGGTCCTGCGCGGCCGTGCCGAGGCGGTCGGTGCCGGCGGCCCAGGAGACGACCCGTGACGTGCCGCGCGACGCGGCTTCGGACGACGGGGAGGCGGCAGGTGCTCCGGAGGAGGCCGAAGACGGGGACGACGTCGACGCGGGCGACGCATGGGCCGTCGCGGTGGCAAGAGCCGTTCCCGTCATGGCAGTTGCTGTCACGACGGCCGCGGCGAGTGTCCCGCGGAGGACCGACGGGACCGACAGAGCCGACAGGGCCGACAGAGGCGGGCGTAACCAGGATCTGAGCATGCTCCGTGTGACCTCCGATGCGATCCGGGCGCATGTGGCAGGTGAAGTGACTCCTGTGCATTGACTCGCGCGGAGCGCTCCGTGTCCAGAGCGCATCCCTCCGTGAAGTCCCCTGCGCCGGAGGGGAGTTACTTGCCGCGCGCAGGTCGTCCTGCGAGGATCATGTGCGCCTCCGTCCCCCGGAGGGGCCGGGGACGCGACACCGCACCGGACGTCGAGCATCGAGGGAGAGCGCCGATATGGCGGGGACCGAGTCGACTGCTGCGCGGATAGACACCAGCAGGCCGCACCCGGCCCGGGTCTACGACTGGTTCCTGGGCGGCAAGGACAACTACCCGGTCGACGAAGAGCTCGGCAGACACATCATGGACGTCGACGGGACGGCCAAGCACGTCGCCCGGACGAACCGCTGGTTCATGCAGCGCGTCACCCGCTGGCTGGCGGGCAGTGCCGGTGTCCGGCAGTACCTCGACATCGGCACCGGCATCCCGACCGAGCCCAACCTGCACCAGATGGCGCAGGCTGCCGCGCCCGAGTGCCGCGTCGTCTACACCGACAACGACCCCATTGTGCTCACCCACGCAGAGGCGCTGCTGCGCAGCACCCCCGAGGGCGTCACGGACTACGTCCAGGCCGATGTGCGCGACCCCGAGCGGATCCTCGAGCAGGCTCGCAAGAGCCTCGACCTCTCCCGGCCGGTCGCCCTCTCGCTCGTGGCGCTGACGCACTTCCTCGGCGCCGACGACCGCCCGGAGGACCTGGTCGCCCGCCTCGTCGACGCCCTCCCCTCCGGCAGTTACCTCGTCCTCTCGCAGCTCACCGCCGACTTCGACCCCGTCGCCGTCCATCGCGGCGTGGAGATGTACGCGGCAGGCGGGGTCACCCTCGCTCCCCGTACCCGCGCTGAGATCGCCCGCTTCTTCGAGGGGCTCGAGTTCGTGGAGCCCGGGCTCGTCGAGCTGACCGACTGGCACCCCGAACTCGCCGTCGACGAGGCGGTCAACGAGGACGCGGTGATCTCGCTGTACGGCGGGGTGGCCCGCAAGCCCTGACGGCCGAGGGCCCTTCGCCCCGGGGGCGGTCCTCCAAATTCTGCTTATGGTTCGCCGGACAATGGCGCTCACGACTCGCCGGATATGATGCGCCGGTGTTCGATTCCCGGCACATCAAGACGTTCCACGAAGTGGTCAGGACCGGCTCCTACTCGGCCGCCGCTCGCGCCCTCGGCTACACCCAGCCGGCGATCACGCAGCAGATGAAGGCCCTCGAACGGGACGTCGGCACGCCCCTGTTCATCCGCGTCGGCCGGGGCATGCGGCTCACCGAGGCCGGTGAGGCGCTGTCCCGGCAGGCCACGGCCATCCTGGACTCCATGTCGGCGGCCCAGGAGCAGATCAACGCCCTCACCCGGCTGCGCGCCGGGCGGGTCCGGATCTGCGCGTTCCCCAGCGCCAACTCCACCCTCGTCCCGGAGACCCTGGCTCGGCTCACGGCCGCCCACCCGGCCATCCGCGTCGACCTGCTGGAGAACGAACCGCCCGAGTCGCTGCAACGTCTGGCTCGGGGGGAGTGCGACATCTCGCTGGCCTTCACGTATCCCGGTCTGCACGAGGACGTTCCCGACGAACTGGTGGAGATACCGCTGCTCGAGGACCAGCTGACCGTGTTGCTGCCCGGTGGGCACCCCCTGGCCCGCCGGCGGGTCGTCAGGCTCGTCGACCTCGCAGGCGAGCGCTGGATAGCCGGATGCCCGCGCTGCCGCGCCAACCTGCTGCACGAGTGCGCCGAGGTGGGCTTCGTCCCCGACATCGCCTTCATGACCGACGACAACCTCGCGGTGCAGAGTCTGGTCGCCGAAGGGCTCGGCATCGCCATGATCCCGTCGCTCGTGCTGAACTTCATGCGCCATGCCAAGGTCGCCGGCCGCCCGCTGCAGCCGGCGTCGCGGCGCAAGATCTCCGCGTACGTCCTGCGGGAACATCTGCGCATCCCCGCGACGGCACTCGTACTGGACGAGCTCAGGGCCGTCGCCGCGAACAAGACCGGCTGCTGACAGCCCCTCGCCCCCGTGGACGCGCACCCGTCAACACGGCTCGCACCCATAAACACCGCTTGGAGGGTGCGAAGAAACCGTCGTTGGACGCCATCTGTCCCCGGTCCGACGCTGCCCGTATGACCCAAGCCTCGGCCGCCCGGAGCGCCTGCCCCGCCAACTGCACCACCGCCTACACCGCCGCCCGCACCACCGACCGCCTGGACGCGCTGATCGCCGGCGTACGCGAGACCGTCGGCCGGGGCCTGCCGCCGGAACTGACGGCGTACCTGGTCGGGGAGTGCCTCGCGCCGCACCTGGGCGCCGACGACCTGCTCACCGACGAGCAGCGCGAGAGCGATCCCGCCCGCTACCGCCAGCACCTCCTGCACGCCGAACACGACGGCAGTTTCTCCGTCGTCGCCCTCGTCTGGCTGCCGGGGCAGGGGACCACCGTGCACGACCACGTGTCCTGGTGCACCACCGGCGTCCACGAAGGACAGGAGCGCGAGCGGCGCTTCCGGCTCGTCCCGGCCGTCGAGAACGGCGGCACCGCGCGGCTGGTCGCCACCGGGGACGTCGTCAACCGGCAGGGCGAGTTCTGCGGCTTCGCCCCGCCGGGCGACATCCACCGCGTCTGGAACGACGGGCCCTCCGCAGCGATTTCGTTGCACGTCTACGGCGCCGACATATCCCGGCTCGGTACCAGCGTGCGCCGCGTCTACGAACTGCCGGCCGACCGCTGATGGCCCTCCTGCGGGAGCGGCCCGCCGCCAGGCCCGGCGTCCCGCCCGCTGCCTCGCGGCGCCACGGGCTTGCGCTCGCCGCACTCGGCGTCGCCGTCGCATGGTCCGTCCACCGGCTGCTGCCCGGCGTGCCGATGCTCACCGCCGCCGTCGTGCTCGGTGTCGTGGCCGCGCACCTGCCCCGGATGCGGCCGGTTGCGAGGGGTGCGGCACGGCCGGGCCTGTCGTACGCGGCGAAGCGGCTGATGCGAGTCGGCATCGTGCTCCTCGGGCTGAAACTCAGCCTCGACGACGTGCGCGGCCTCGGCTGGGCCGCTGTCGCCATGGTGCTCGGCGTCGTGACGGCGACCCTCCTCGGGACGTGGTGGCTCGGCCGGCGTCTCGGACTCCCCGGGGACCAGCCCCTCCTCATCGCCACGGGCTACGCGATCTGCGGCGCGTCGGCCATCGGCGCCGTCGGCGAGGCGAGGGACAGCGACGAACGGGACACGGCCGTCTCGGTGGCGCTGGTCACACTCTGCGGGACGCTCGCCATCGGTGTACTGCCTTTGCTGCAGGGTCTGTTGGGCCTCGGCGACGCCGAGTTCGGCCGCTGGGTCGGTGCGAGCGTGCACGACGTCGGTCAGGTCGTCGCCACCGCGCAGACCGCCGGGGGCGAGGCACTCGGCGAAGCCGTGCTGGTCAAACTGATGCGGGTCGCGCTGCTCGCGCCCCTGGTCGCCGCCGTGGCGCTGTCCGTACGGCGCAGAAGGGCGCGGACCGGGTCCGGCGGAGCAGGCCGGGCGCGAATACCGCTGGTGCCGCTTTTTGTCGTGGGCTTCCTCGCCGCCGTGGCCGTCCGCAGCACGGGTCTGCTGCCCTCCGCGGTGCTGGACGCGGCGCACACAGCACAAGAACTCCTGCTCGCCGCCGCCCTGTTCGGCCTCGGCAGCGCGGTGCACCTGCCGTCGCTCGCCCGCACCGGTGCCCGCGTCGCGGCCGTCGGGCTCTCCGCATGGCTGGTCGTCGTCGGCGCGTCGTACGCCGGAGTGGTGCTGCTGGCGGGATGAGCGGAGCCGCGTGGTGAGCTGCCGGCAGGTTCAGTGGTGCCCGGGGCCGGGATTCCCATGGCGTCACGACGGCGGCCGCTGTGGGGGTGCGGTGCGATCGGTCGGCATCCCGGCACACCCGGGCACGCCCAGGAAACTAGGGCCGCCGGACGGGCGCTGCCTATACGGACCCGCGATTTACCTATACGCAAAGAATCGCTCCAGGCCCCTGACCAAGGGCCCGACCGGGCTCTTGGCCTCCTCGGATGCTCACTCGTGGCGCTGGTTGCGCGCCCGTACGAGATTCTGCCGGGACTGCGACTCCAGCTTCCGCCTGGCCCGGGCCACATGCTGCTCCACCGTGCGCGGCGACAGGTGCAGTGTCGCCGCGATCTCGCGGTTGGTGAGACCCGTCGCCGCCAGGTCCGCGACCTCCTGCTCGCGCGGCGACAGCTGGTCCCCGTAGCTGGGCCGGCCACGCGGCCGCTGCTCGTCGGCGGGCTGGTGCGCGCGCATCGCGGCCCGGATGCGTGCCGCGTCCCAGACCGCGCCGAGCTCGGTCAACTGCTCGACGCACGAGGCGAGTTCCGTGACCGCGGCATCCGTGTCGATCCCGGACGCCAACTGGCAGCGCGCCACCCCCTCCGTGGCCAGGACGGTGGCGTACGGGCGCGGCAGCCCCGCGTAGACGAGGGCCGCCCGGCGGAACAGGTCCGCCGCCGTGCGATGGTCGCCCTGCGCCTCCGCGAGAAGCGCACGGCACCAGCTCAGCGCCGCCGACGACGCGGGCGCCTGGCGTCCCTCGAGACCCGCCGCGTACTCGTCGGCCATCCTCCGCGCCGTGTCGGGCCGGCCCGCGCGCAGCGTCGCGTCGACCGCCCACGGCGCGAGCTCGGCCGCCCACACCCACACGCCCTTGTCACGGACCCGGTCCCAGGCCACCGACGCCTCGGCCACCGCGGACTCGATGTCGTCCCGGACCAGCGCCATGCGGATCAGGGCGCCGGAGGCGGCAGCCCCGTGCGGGACGGCGGAGCCGTCCGTCTCCCGCGCACCCTCGCCCGCCAGCCAGGCCGTCGCCTGCTGCCACTCGCCCCGGGACAGCGCCATCAGCCCGAGGACCGTCCGGCCGTCGAGGCCCTGGCCCGGCATCGTCTCGGCCTCCGCCACGTACGCGCGGGCACGGGTGGTCAGGTCCGACCAGTCGCCCTCCGCCCAGTCGAGGAGCAGCGCCGTACCCCGCGCGCCCTGCTCGACGTACGAGGCGCCACTGCGCGTCGCCAGCTCGATCCCCTCCGCGAGCAGCCCGCGGGCGGGGCCCAACTGGCCCAGCCACAGCGCACCGTCCGCCGCGTTGCACAGACCGCGGGCGACATGCTGACGGCAGGCGGGGTCGTCGGTGTCCCTCGGCAGTTGCTCCAGCACCTGCCAGGCGGCCGGATCGCCGATGTACATCAGAGTTCCCGCGCGGTTGGCGGCGACCGCCGTGCGGGCCTCCTCGTCGCCGCTGTCCGCGCCTGCCTTCTCCGCGCGCTCCAGCCAGTACAGATTCCGTTCCAGAGGGACCGTCGACAGCAGCGGCATCGCGAGCGCCGCCATCGCCCTGGCCGCCATGACCGGCCGCTCCTGGAGCTCCTCCACCGCCTGCTGGAGCTCCAGCCAGCCCTGCATACCGGCGACCGCCTGGTTGCAGAGCAACAGCCCCAGGTCGAGGCGGATCTGGCCGCGTACGGCGGCCGGCAGCGTCTGCTCGTCCAGGATTTGCCGCAGCACCGACACCGTCTGGTCGCTGCGCAGCCCCAGCACCGCACTGTGTGCCAGCAGCGGCGCGAGCCGGGCGCGGGCGGCAGGCGGCACGGTCGGCCGGGAGAGGGTGTGTTCCAGCAGGTCGACCGCGGCCTGGTGGTCACCGGACTCCGCGCACTGGAGCGCGCCCTGCTCCACCGCCCGCAGCCACGCCTTGACCTGGCCCCCGTGCCGGCGGTGGCGGGCGAGCGGCACCCATGGCACCGGGTGCCGGCGGCCGAGGGCGGTCGCCGCCCGGCGGTGCATCTCGCGGCGCACCGGCCCGGGGACCTCCGGGTAGACCGCTGTCGCCGCCATGGGCACGAAGAATCCGTAGCGGCCCTCGTCGACCTCCCTCAGGACGCCCTCGCGCAGCGCCTCCACCAGGGCCCGGTTGCCCGCACCGCCGTCCAGACCGGCCACCGCGGAGAGCTCCTCGGCCTCCACCGGCTCGTCGAGCACGGCGGCCGCCCACACGACGTCCTTTGCGTGCTCCTTGAGCGCCGCGGTACGGGCGAGGGCCAGCTCGGTGAGACGAGGTGGCACGCCCGCCGCGTCCAGGTCCCTGAGCGAGTAGTGCTCCCGTCCGTTGCCGGACTCGCGCAGCAACCGCACCACATCGGTGACGACCTGAGGGATGCCGCCGGAACGGTCGAGGAGCCGGGATATCAGTTCGGACGGACAACTGCTCTCGCCCAGCCCCTCCTCGACGAGCCGGCGGACCTGCTGTGCGTCCAACGGGCCGAGCCGCATGCGGAACACCGAGAGGCAGGAGGGGAAGTGCGCGCCCCGGCCCAGTACGAGGCCGGGTTCGCGGAGTTCCTCGGGGCGGTACGTCAGGACGGCGGCGAGGCCGGTCGGTGGCCGGTCCAGGAGCCTGCGCAGCAGATCGAGGGCGGCGCGGTCGGCGCGGTGCACGTCCTCCGCGACGAGCAGGAACCGTTCGCCCCGTTCGAGGAGGGACGACACGGCGCCGGGCAGATCGGCCTGGACGGACGGAGGTGCCGCGGGCTCCGGCGGGGGCGCTGCGGGCGTCTGCGGCCGGCTGACGGACATCCCGAACGCCGAGAACGAGACGATCACGCAGCGTATCGACTCTGCGACTGCGGCGTCGGCGAGCCGCTTCGCGAGCCGGGTCTTCCCCGTTCCGGCCGCCCCCTCGAGCAACAGCAGAGAGGGGCGGTCCGCTCGGAATCCTTCGACGTCGGCCCCGGTGGACGCGTCCGAGACGACCCGCCCCAGCCATCGGCCCGCTGTCTCGTCACTCAGCGTATCCACCGAATCACTCTCCTCGGTGTTTCCCGGGCATTTCGATTGATTACGTATACGGGTTTCAGTGTCCCTGATTGAACAGCGGGTGTCCGGATACGAGTGTTGAGGTGCCGCAGAACATCTGCATGGCTTTCGACGGCCCGGTGAGCCAAGGACTCCCGGCCGCTGGACCTGAGTCAGGGCGACGCCGCCCGACCGAACAGGAGCCCAAGTGATCGCCATAGAACGTGCCCCGAGTCCTGCCCCGTACCGGGCCGGACCCACCTCCGCTCTGCGCAGCCTGGCACACTGTGCCATGCCCGCTACGCCGGAGGCCGCGCGCACTCTGCGGCGCTTCGCCCGGGCGGTCGCGCGCCGATGGCGACTGGCCGATCACTTCGACGAGGCGCTGTCCGTCATCGTCACCGAACTGGTCACCAACGTGATCCTGCACAGCGGGAGCCCCTGGGTGTCCACGGTGATCAGTGTCCGGGGCGAGGCGCTGACGGTCGAGGTCATGGACGGCGGCTGCTGGAAACACCGCGTGAACCGCCGGCAGGAACCACTGGACGCGGACGTGTCCTGCGGGAGGGGGTTGCGCCTGGTCGACGCGTACGCGACGCGGACCATGGCGCACCGCATGGACGTGGGCAGTGTCGTGCTGGCGGAGATAGCGCTGCACGGCACGCCGCCGGTCCCGTGCGATCCCCTGCCGGGCTTCGACGCACACCTGTGAGGCCGCGCGTCCGGGGGCACGACCTGTGAGGCCGAGCGTCTGAGGGGCGCGCATACTGCCCCAGGGGCGGGGCGCATGCGTGACTTCGCCCGCACTGAGGCCCACCGGCGTGCAGGCCGTCCCGACCGGGAGGTGGAACGGCCCGCATACCCGTGGGGCGGTTGCGTGCGAGGCGCGGAGAGTCAGCGGGCCGCGAGCAGGTGATCCATCGCCAGCTGGTCGAGGCGCTCGAAGGCCATGCCCCGCTCGGCCGCCGCGTCCACGTCGAAGTCCTCGAACGCCGCCCGGTCCGCCAGAAGCGCCGCCAGCCCGTCCTCTGCCGTCGGACGCGCCAGCTCGTCCAGGCGTGACGCCTTCAGCGCCCGCTGGACCTCCGGGTCGGCACGGAACGCCGCGGCACGCTCCTTCAGGATCAGGTAGTTGCGCATGCAGCCCGCCGCCGACTCCCACACGCCGTCGAAGTCCTCCGTGCGCGGCGGCTTGAAGTCGAAGTGCCGCGGCCCCTCGTACCCCGCCGTCTCCAGCAGGTCGACCAGCCAGAACGCCGACCGCAGATCGCCGGCGCCGAAGCGCAGGTCCTGGTCGTACTTGATGCCGTTCTGGCCGTTCAGGTCGATGTGGAAGAGCTTGCCCGCCCACAGCGCCTGTGCGATGGAGTGCGGGAAGTTGAGTCCGGCCATCTGCTCGTGGCCCACTTCCGGGTTCACGCCGTACAGCTCCGGCCGCTCCAGGCGCTCGATGAACGCCAGTGCGTGGCCGACCGTCGGCAGCAGGATGTCGCCGCGCGGCTCGTTCGGCTTGGGCTCGATCGCGAAGCGCAGGTCGTAACCCTGCTCCGTGACGTACTCGCCCAGCAGGTCGAAGGCTTCCTTCATCCGGTCCAGCGCGACACGTACGTCCTTCGCCGCGCCGGACTCGGCGCCCTCGCGTCCGCCCCAGGCGACGTACGTCTTGGCGCCGAGCTCGGCCGCGAGGTCGATGTTCCGGATGGTCTTGCGCAGCGCGTAGCGGCGCACGTCGCGGTCGTTGGCCGTGAAGCCGCCGTCCTTGAAGACAGGGTGCGTGAAGAGGTTGGTCGTGGCCATGGGGACGATCAGGCCGGTGGCGTCGAGCGCCTGCCGGAAGCGCTTGATGTGGCCGTCCCGCTCGGTCTCGGTCGCACCGAAGGGGATCAGGTCGTCGTCGTGGAAGGTCACACCGTACGCGCCGAGTTCGGCGAGCCGCCGGACGGACTCCGCGGGGTCCAGGTGGGGCCGCGTCGCGTCGCCGAACGGGTCCCGGCCCTGCCAGCCGACCGTCCAGAGGCCGAAGCTGAACTTGTCCTCCGGGGTGGGGGTGAAGCGTTCCGTCATGGCCGTGTCCGCCTTGGATCCTCGGTTTGTTTTCTGTCCTTACTAATCATGCACGCCCGTGCCCGATCACAGAAGACCTCCGGTCTCCCTTCCATTCCATGTCTGTTGTCGTCGAGCAGTGTGGCGTAGTTTTGCCCCGGCTGGATTTGTTCCAAGCTCGGCCAAATGGCCGGGGCGTACGGACGGAGAGGTGCGGCAATGCCGGCGAACACGGTCGTCATCGGGGTGGACAGCTCCACCCAGTCCACAAAGGCGGCGTTCACCGACGCCGCGACCGGCCGGCTCATCGCCGTCGGCAGGGCGCCCCACCGGGTCACCGGTGAAGGCGGCGCACGGGAGAGCGACCCCGAGGTGTGGTGGCACGCGCTGCGGGAGGCCGTCGCCCTCGGCCTCAAGGAACTGGGCGGGCTCGGTGTCGGCTCCTCCGCCGTCACCGGCATCGCGGTCGCCGGGCAGCAGCACGGGCTGGTCGTCCTCGACCGCACCGGCGCCCCCGTACGCCCCGCGCTGCTGTGGAACGACACCCGCTCCGCACCCCAGGCCGCGGCCCTCACCGAGGAGCTCGGCGGCCCCGACGCCTGGACCGCCCGCACCGGCTCGGTCCCCGTCGCCTCCATGACGGCCGCCAAGTGGCAGTGGCTGCGGGAGAACGACCCGGCGTCCGCGGACGCCGCAGCGGCGGTGCGCCTCCCGCACGACTTTCTCACCGAACGCCTGGCGGGCGTCGCCGCCACCGACCCCGGGGACGCGTCCGGCACCTGCTGGTACTCCACGGCGACCGGCTCCTACGACCCAGAACTGCTCGACCTCGTTGGCCTGGACGCCGCGCTGCTGCCGTCCGTGGCGCCGACCGGCGGCACTCGCGTCGGTTCCCTCACCGCCTCGGCCGCCGCGGAACTCGGCCTGCCGGCCGGTATCGCGGTCGCGGCCGGAACGGGCGACAACATGGCCGCGGCGGTCGGTCTCGGTCTCGGCGGGGCGGGACTGCTGGACCACCCGGTGCTCAGCCTCGGTACGTCGGGCACCGTGTTCGCCGCGAGCCGCACGCGGCCCGCCTCGCCGGCGCTCGCCGGGTTCGCAGCCGCAGACGGCACGTATCTGCCGCTCGCCTGCACTCTCAACTGCACGCTCGCCGTCGACAAGGTCGCATCCCTGCTGGGCCTGGACCGGGAGGCCGCACAGGCGGGCGGCGAGGTGGTCGTCCTGCCATACCTCGACGGCGAACGCACCCCCGACCTGCCCGCCGCGTCCGGACTGCTGACGGGCCTGCGGCACACGACGACCCGTCAACAGATCCTGGGCGCGGCCTACGAGGGCGCGGTCGTGACCGTACTGCGCGCCCTCGACGAGGTCATGCGTGCCTGCGGCCAGGATCCGGCGGCTCCGGAGACGGCAGCGCGCCCGCTGAGACTGGTGGGCGGCGGCGCCAAGGGCCGCCACTGGGTGGAGACCGTCCGCCGTCTCTCGGGCCGCCCGCTGCTGATCCCGGCCGCCACGGAGCTCGTCGCCCTGGGCGCGGCGGCCCTGGCTGCTGCCGCGGCGGCCGGGGCCGCGGGGGCGGAAGCGGTGGAGCTGGCGGCCGGCTGGCAGAGCGGCTCCGGGAGGGAACTGGAGCCGGTGGAACGGGACATGGAGACGTGGGAGCGGGTCTCGTCGGTGCTGGCGGAGGTGTCGGGGAAGCGGGCGGCGTGAGCGGGGGGCGCTGCTGAGCCCCGGCCTCGCGCCTCCATCACCGGCGGGGCCGCAGTTGCCAGGCAATTCCGGCCCCGCCGGTGATGGAACGCCGTTTCACCTGTCAGCGACGTCAGGGATGTGAGGGATGTCAAAGCTGTCGCGGATCACGGATAGAAGTGCGTCAGCGATTCCGCGACGCACGCCGGCTTCGCGGATCCCTCCAGCTCGAAGGTGAAGCCTCGCGTCATGCCGACCCCGCCCCGCCTCACCGGGGCCACCGACGCGACCGTGGCGTGGAGGCGGACGCGGCTGCCCACGGGGACGGGGGCCGGGAAACGGACCTTGTTGACGCCGTAGTTGAGCGCCATGCCCACGCCGGTCACCTGCAGCAGTTCGGCGAACATCGGGATGCCCCAGCTGAGGACCATGTAACCGTGGGCGATGGTCCGCCCGTACGGGCCTTCGGCGGCGCGTTCGGTGTCCGTGTGGATCCACTGATGGTCGCCGGACACCGCGGCGAACATGTCGATCAGGTCCTGGGTGACCTCGCGCCAGCGGGAGTGGCCGAGGTCCTGGCCGGCCAGTGCGCTGATCTCCGGGATGCCGTTGACGGTGAACGTCATGCCGTTCCGCCTCGGACGGCCGTGGCGGGGGCCGTGGTGGCCGGCTCGGGCTGCTGTTCGTCGCCCGATTCCGCCAGTTCGTCGTAGTCGGGGCGGCGCAGGATGAGCACCATGCAGCCGAGGGTCAGCAGCACCTGGAAGACGGCGTAGCAGATGACGGCCGCGATGGAGCCCGTCCAGTTCAGCAGGGACTGGCCGACGATCGGGGTGGTGCCGCCGAGGATCGTGCCGCACAGCTGGTAGCAGAGGGAGATGCCGGTGTAGCGGACGTTCGCGGGGAAGCGGCTGGCCAGCATGCCCGCGAGGGCCGCGTAGTACAGGCAGTGCGGGACGGTGGCGACGGCGACGCCGACCATCGCCAGGGCGTAGTTCTCGGTGCTGATGAGGATGAACATCAGCGGCATGAGGACGATTTCGGGGATCAGCATCACGCAGACCGCGCGGGTCATGCTCTTCATCCTGGTGGCGAGCACGGCGCCGAAGGGCTGGACGAGGACCTGGAGGACGTTGGCCACCAGGATGATGGTGAGGAAGGAGCTGCGGTCGAAGTCCAGGCTGCTGGTCGCCCAGGAGAGGGCGAAGGTGGACTTGAAGTAGGTGGCGGAGAGGCCGATCGTGCAGGCGCCGATGCCGAGCAGGATCAGCGTCGGCTGGGTGCGCAGCACCTCGGTGAGCGGCATCTTGGCGACCTTGTTGGCCTTGATGGCCTTGGCCATCGCCGGCGACTCGGCGACCCGCATGCGCACGAAGAGGCCGACGAAGACGAGGAGCGCCGACGCCAGGAAGGGGATGCGCCAGCCCCAGGAGACGAAGTCGTCGTCCGGCAGCTGGCTGATCGCCAGGAAGCTGACGGTGCTGAGGGTGTTGCCGACGGGGGAGCCCTGCTGGGCGAAGGCGGCGTAGAGGATGGACTTGCCCTTGGGGGCGTGCTCCGAGGCGATCAGAACCGAGCCGCCCCACTCTCCGCCGAGCCCGATGCCCTGCACCATGCGGATGCAGACCAGCAGGATCGGTGCCGCCACACCGATCGTCGAGTATCCGGGGAGCAGGCCGATGAGGGTGGTGGCGATGCCCATCATCAGCAGGGTGATGACCAGGGTCTTCTTGCGGCCGAGCCGGTCGCCGAAGTGGCCGAAGATGATGCCGCCGAGCGGACGGGCGAGGAAGCCGACCCAGAAGGTCGCGAAGGCGACGAGGGTGCCGACCGGGCCTTCGAGTTCAGGGAAGAAGACCTCGTCGAAGACGAGGGCTGCGGCCGTTCCGTAGATGTAGAAGTCGAACCATTCGATGGTCGAGCCTATGAAGGCTCCCAGCCCCGCGCGGTTCGCGGTTCTCTTCTGCTCGCGTGCGGCGGACGCGCTCATGCTGCGGCTCCCTGGGGATGGTGATCAAGGGGGAGTGGGAGGGGGCGCCGTCCCGGCGTGTGGGGCCTCCCGCTGTGATGGGCGTAACGGTGCCAGTCGGGACCTAGACGGGTCCAATACCGAATAGCTGCCGCAGTGAGAGGTTCTCCGTCTGGATCGAGTGGCCGGAACGCATCGTTCCAAGTCGATGCGGTTCACCGCCTCATGCGGCAGAGCTCACCGCAGGACAAGGTGGACCCCTGGGTGACGCCATCACCCAGCGGCCCACCGTTGGGCCCCTGGCCCAGGCCGCGCGCCGGACGGCTCGTCAGCCGGAGACGCGCTCGAAGACCGCGGCCAGGCCCTGTCCGCCGCCGATGCACATGGTCTCCAGCCCGTAGCGGGCCTCTCGGCGGAGCATCTCGTGGGCCAGCGTCGTCAGGATGCGGGCGCCGGTGGCGCCCACCGGGTGGCCGAGGGAGATGCCCGAGCCGTTGACGTTGATCCGGTCGTGGTCGGAGTCGGTCAGGCCGAGTTGCCGGGTGCACGCCAGGACCTGCGCGGCGAAGGCCTCGTTCATTTCGATCAGGTCCAGGTCCGCGAGCTTCAGGCCCGCGCGCTCCAGCGCGGTGCGGGTGGCCGGGACCGGGCCGAGGCCCATCGTGCCGGCCGGGACGCCGGCCCTGGAGAAGGAGACCAGCCGCACCAGCGGTGTCAGCCCCAGCCGGTGCGCCGTCTCCGCGCTCGTCACCAGGCAGGCGGCGGCCGCGTCGTTCTGCCCGCTGGCGTTTCCAGCGGTGACCGTCGCATCGGGGTCCGACTTGATGGTCAGGGGCCGCAGCGCGGCCAGCTTCTCCGCCGTCGTGTCGGGACGCGGGTGTTCGTCCGCGGAGACCAGCGTCTCGCCCTTCTTGGTGCGTACGGGCACGGGCACGATCTCCTCGGCGAACACACCCGACTCGACGGCCCGCCCGGCCCGCGCTTGAGAACGCAGGGCGAGGGCGTCCTGGTCCTGGCGGCTGATCGCGAACTCGCGGCGCAGGTTCTCCGCGGTCTCGATCATGCCGCCCGGCACCGGGTGGTTGACGCCGCCCGCCGTCACTCGGCCGCGCGCGAGCGAGTCGTGGAGCTGAAGGCTCGGGCCCTTGATGCCCCAGCGGCCGTCATGGGTGTAGTAGGGAGCCGCGCTCATCACGTCGACGCCGCCGGCGATCACCACGTCGCTGAAGCCGGAGCGGACCTGCATGGCCGCATCCAGCACGGCCTGGAGCCCCGAGCCGCAGCGGCGATCGATCTGGACTCCGGTCACGGACACCGGAAGCCCCGCGTCCAGAGCCGCGACCCGGCCGATCGCCGGGGCGTCCGAGGTCGGATAGGCATGACCGAGGATCACCTCGTCGACCCTTTCGGGGTTGATGCCCGTTCGGCTGACGATCTCCGCGATCACGTGCGCGGCAAGAGCGGCGGGCCGCAGACTCGAGAGGCCACCGCCGAATCTGCCGATCGGGGTGCGGAGCGGTTCGCAGATGACGACATCGGGCTGACCGGACATGTCGGAGGGCCTTCCTTGGGCGGACGGGTGATGCTCTTGCCGACCTTTCCACCGGCCGACTGGCCCGGTCCAATATCCGATTCCGGCTCGATTGAGACGCCAGGGCACTCAATCCCGGTGTTCGCCGTTCAGCCCCGCGGGGGTCGGCAGCGCCTCGGCGGCCACCGCCAGCACACTTCGCAACGCGGCCGAGGGATTGTCCATGCGCCAGGCGAGCGCGGCCTGCAGGCGGATCGGTGGCCCGGCCAGCGGCCGGTGCACCATACCCGTCTGCTGGATGTGCAGACAGGAGGAGAGCGTGAGGGTCACGCCCACCCCCGCGGCCACCAGCGCCAGGATGGTGTACGAGTCAGGAGCCTCCTGCACGACCCGCGGATGGAAGCCGGCCTCCTCGCAGACCCGGAAGGTGGCGTCCCGCAGTGTCGACCCGGCGTTGGCGGGAAAGCTGACGAACGGCTCGGCGGCCAGGTCCGCCACCGAGATCCGCTCGCTGCCGGCCAGAGGATGGTCCTGCGGCAGCGCGCACAGCAGCTCCTCCTCGCCGATCACCCGCGTCTCGACACCGGGCCGGCCGGCGGGCAGCCGCACGAAGCCGAGGTCGAGAGAGCCGTCCGCGACCTTGGCCAGGGCGACGTCGGCGTAGGTCTGGCCCTGCATCACCAGCTCCAGGCCGGGGTGGGCGGCCCGTACCGCCCGGGTGAGCAGCGGCAGCGTGTGATGCGAGGAGGCGCCGGCGAAGCCGACGGTGACCCGCCCGTACTCCCCGCGACCCGCGGCCTTCGCGACCCGTACGGCGATGTCCAGGTCGGCGAGCACCGTCTGCACCGGCTCGAGGAACGACTGGCCGGCGCTGGTGAGGCGTACGGAGCGGGTGTTGCGCTCGAAGAGCTGGACGCCCAGCTCCTTCTCCAGCTGGCGGATCTGCTGGCTCAGCGGCGGCTGTGCCATCTGGAGCCGCTTGGCGGCACGGCCGAAGTGCAGCTCCTCGGCCACCGCGAGGAAGGAGGTCAGGTAGCGCAGTTCCACGGTCGTCCTCGTCCCGTTCTGTTCCGTCCGGATTCCGCTGGACGCCGTGTCTTTTTCGTTCAGCGTCTCAATGCGACCTTAATTCGGTATTGGACAGTAATCAATGCTGCTGGCAGCGTGTGCGCCGTGGACAAGACCATGACGATGAAGGACGCGATCGCCGCCTTCGTGCACGACGGCGACACGGTGTCCCTCGAAGGCTTCACCCATCTCATTCCGACGGCCGCCGGACACGAGATCATCCGGCAGGAGCGCAAGGACCTCACGGTGGTCCGGATGACGGCGGACATCGTGGTGGACCAGCTGCTCGCCGGCGGCTGCGTCACCAAGCTCGTCTCCTCCTTCGTGGGCAACTCCTCCGCCGGCTCGCTGGGAGAACTACGGCGCCGGATCGAGCGGGCGGACCCCGAGCCGCTGGCCTTCGAGGAGTACAGCCACTACGGCATGATCTGCCGCTACCTCGCGGGCGCCCAGCGGCTGCCCTTCTATCCGCTGCGCTCCTACGCCGGCAGTGACCTCCCGTCGGTCAACCCCGGCATCCGCAAGGTCACCTCCCCCTACCCGGGCCCCGACGGCTCCGCCGAGCAGATCTACGTCGTGCCGCCGGTCAACCCGGATGTGACGATCATTCACGCGCAGCGCGCCGACCGCTCGGGAAACACCCAGGTCTGGGGCCTCACCGGAGTCCAGGCCGAGGCCGTCTACGCCGCCGGGAAGGCGGTGGTCGTGGTCGAGGAGATCGTCGAGGACGAAGTCGTCCGCTCCGACCCCAACCGCACCATCATCCCCTCTCACGCCGTGGACGCCGTCGTGGCGTGCCCGCGCGGAGCCCACCCGTCCTTCGCGCAGGGCTACTACGACCGGGACAACGCCTTCTACCGGGGCTGGTCGCACATCAGCAAGGATCCCGAGCGGTTGCGGGACTGGATGGACGAGTGGATCCACGGCACCCGCGACCACGCCGAATACGTCGCCAAGCAGGGCGAGGACTTCTGGGCCGGCCTGGCCGTCGGCGAAGCGATGAGTGTGCCCGTCAACTACGGACGGCGGCTGTGAGCACATCGACACGAGTGGACGGACCGACCGACCGGGAGAAGGACATGACCGCCGCCACCGCGACATCCTCGGAGCTTCTCTCCGCCGTCGCCTCCCGCGAACTCGCCGGGAAACGAACCGTCTTCGCCGGGATCGGCCTGCCCACCCTGGCCGCCTCCCTCGCACACCTCACCGTCGCGCCCAGCCTCGAGATCGTCTACGAGTCCGGCGTCTGCGGTGCCCACCCCTCGCATCTGCCCGAGACGATCGCCGACGCGGTCCTCATCACCGGCGCAGAGGCCGTCCTTTCCATGCCCACCCTCTTCGGCTCCGTACTCCAAGGCGGCCACATCGACGTCGGCTTCCTCGGCGCCGCCCAGATCGACCGCCACGGCAACCTCAACTCCTCGGTCATCGGCGGCTGGGACAAACCGAAGGTCCGGCTCCCCGGTTCGGGCGGCGCCATGGAGGTCATGGCCAACTCCCGCGAGGTGTTCGTGGTGATGCGCCGCCACGACCCGCGTTCCTTCATGGCCGAACTCGACTTCTGCACCTCGCCCGGACCCGACCGCGCGCTCGCCGACGGCATCACGCCGCTCGGCGCGGGTGTCACCCGCGTCATCACCGACCTGGGCATCCTCGCCCGCCCGGGTGTGGGGGAGGAACTGCGGCTCGTGGCCGTGCACCCGGGCGTCACCGTCGACCAGGTCCGCGCCGCCACGGGTTGGGACCTGCAGGCCGCCGACGAGGTCACCACCATCGAGCCGCCGACCGCGGCGGAACTGCGGCTGCTGCGCGAGGACGTGGACCCGGGCCGCGTCTACCTGCGCTGAAGCACCACCGAGGGACGCGTTGCCACGGACGCGGACGCCGCCGGCGAGACCGCGTTCCCGACGGGTGCGGCCAGTGTGCGCAGCCGCGTCCCGACGGGCGGGGCCAGTGTGCCGAGCCGCGTCCCGACGGGCGCTGAGACCGTGCGACCGAACACGACAGACGAGGGACACCGAATGCGCATCAGAGTCGTCGGGGCCGGGGTCATGGGGCGTGGCATCGCCCAATGGGCCGCGACCGCGGGACACACCGTCGAACTGGCCGACGCCCGGCAGGAGTCCGTGCACGAAGCCGTCGGCTTCATCGCCGGGATGCTCGACCGCGCGGTCGAGAAGGGCCGCCTCGGCGCCTCGGCCGCCGAGGCCGCGGTCAAGCGGCTGGTGCCGCTGGAGTCACCACTGGCTCCCGGCGACGCGGTGGACCTCGTCATCGAGGCCGTCCTGGAGGACTTGGCGGTCAAGACGGATCTGCTCACGGGCTTGGAGAAGGTGCTGCCGGCCTCGGTGGTCTTCGCGACCAACACCTCCTCGCTGTCCGTCACCCGGATCGCGGCACAGCTGGCGGACCCGACGCGCGTGGCAGGGCTTCACTTCTTCAACCCCGTGCCGCTGATGAGGATCGCCGAGGTGATCCCCGGTGCCGCCACTCGCCCCGACCTCGTGCCCCTCCTCGTCGAACTCGTGAAGAGCGGCGGACACCGCGCTGTCGTTGTCGCCGACACCCCCGGCTTCCTCGTCAACCACGCGGGGCGAGGGCTGATCACCGAGGCGCTCGCCCTCCTGGAGGAGGACATCGCCGACGTGGCCGGCATCGACCGGATCGCCCGCGACGTGCTCGGGCTGCGCATGGGCCCGTTCGAACTCACCGACCTCACCGGACTGGACGTCACCGCCTCGGTCATCGACACCGTCTGGCAGGGCTTCCGCCACTCCGACCGTCTGCGTCCCTCCTATCTCACACCGAACCGGGTGGCCGCCGGCCTGCTCGGCAGAAAGACCGGTCGCGGCTTCTTCGACTACGGGTCCGATGCACCCGGTGTCCCCGCCGAGGCGCCCGTCACCGGTGACGCCGCCCGAGCCGTCCACGTGCCCGGTGACACACCGGACGCCCGGGAGCTGCGCCGCGTGCTCCGCGCCGCCGGAGGCGTGCTCGACCCGGCTCCGGGAGCCGCCGACACGACCCTGGTGCTCGTGCCGGTCTGGGGAACCACCGTCGCGGCGGCCGTCGCGGGCTTCGGCCTGCCGCCGGGGCGGACTCTTGGCGTCGACCCGCTCTCCCTCACCACCCGCCGCCGGGTGCTGGCCATGACCCCGGCCTCGGACCAGGACGCGGTGCGCGACGCACGTGCCGTACTGGCCCGGCCGGTCGGCACCGGGCAGCGGCCCGCCGTCTCCGTCGTACGCGACACGGCCGGCTCCGTCGCCCAGCGGTTGCTCGCCTCCGTCGTCTCGGTCGCCGCCTCCATCGCAGAACGTGCCATCGCCACGCCCGCCGACATCGACCTCGCCGTCACCGCCGGTCTCGGGTATCCGCACGGACCCCTCGCGTGGGGCGACCGGATCGGCGGCGGCCGCATGCTCGCCCTGCACCGGGCGCTGCACGAGACCACCGGCGACCCGCGCCACCGGCCCACCCGTTGGATCACGGAGCGCGCACAACTGGGCCTGCCGCTCACCGAACCGGGCACCCGGCCCCCGCACGCGGCCGGCTGACCCGCCCACGCCGCGCAGGGGCGCCGGCGGCGTCAGTGCGGGGTGCGCGGCGCGTACGCCACCGGGTCGGCGAGGACGTCCTGGACGACGAGGGCCGCCGCGCCGCGGGCGGCGTCCGCGGCGGGGGAGGAGGCCCGGAGGCGGGAACCGGCGGCCCGCCACAGGCCGGAGACCACACGGGTCTCGAGCTCCGCGTCCGCCGGTGGAGCCAGCCATGTCACGAGCCGGCGGTAGATGCCGCCCAGCACGACAGCGTCCGGGTCGAAGAGATTCACCGCGCCGGACAGTACGCGGCCGAGCGCGGTGCCCGCCCCGGCGAGTGCCGCGAGCGCCGCGTCGTCACCCGCGCGTGCGCGGCGCTCCAGCTCGGCGACGCCCGCGGCACCGGCGTGTTCGTCGAGACCGGCGGCGCGCAGCAGCGCCGACTGGCCCGCGTACTGCTCCAGACAGCCGCGTGAACCACAGCGGCACAGGGGGCCGTCGTCAAAGACGCAGACGTGACCGATCTCGCCGGCGAACCCGTTGACCCCGCGCAGCAGTTCGCCGCCCAGCACCAGTGCGCCGCCGACGCCGATCTCGCCCGTCAGGTACAGGAAGCTGCGGGCCTCCCCGAGGCCGCCGAACCACAGCTCGGCCAGCGCCGCCAGATTCGCCTCGTTCTCCGAGCGGACCGCCATCGCGGGCAGCCCGGGCCGCAGCGCGGCGAGCGCCTCGGCGAACGGAGCCGCCGCGGCCACCGCGGTCCACCCGAGGTTGGGCGCCTGGCACACCGTGCCGTCGGAGACGAGACCTGGCAGGGCCAGCGCCGCGCCGACCGGCCGCAGGTCCTGTTCGGCGGCGGACGCGAGCGCCCGCGCGGCGATCCGGGCGGCGCGGCCGAAGACCTCCTCGGGCGCCGAACCCCGGTTGTCCAAGTGCTCGACGAGCCGAACCCGGTCGGTGCCGGCCAGGTCGACGACGCAGACGGAGACGAAGTCGACGTTGATCTCGACGCCGATGCCCGCGAGGCCGGTGCGAGCGACCTTCAAAACGGTGCCCGGTCGCCCCGCCTGGCCGCTGAACGTCTTGCCGGACTCGGACAGGAAGCCGCTCTCCAGCAGCTGTTCGACCAGCGAGGAGACGGCGGCACGGGTCAGTCCCACGCGCACGGAGACGCCGGCCCGGGTCGCCTCGCCTTGGTCGCGGACCGCCCGCAGGACCAGGCTGAGGTTGTGCCGTCGCACCGTCTCCCGGTCCGCCTTCGGCTCGAGCGGCGTCCGGCGGGCCGTGTGGCCGCCGAGCCCGCGTGATGGATTGCCGTTCATATTGCCGCCGAGCCTAGGCGATGCGGGGGCCCCGCCGCCGGTTGATCCCCGGGGCTCCGCCCCGGGCGCCCCGCGCCTCGACGCGCGCCCTCGTCGGGGTTCCGCCCCGAACCCCCGCGCCTTGATCTCCTCCTGCGGCTTGGCGGCGGCCGTGGGAGGTACCACCGGCGAGGCTGGATGTGCCGGGCAGAAACCCCGAGGGCACAGCACGGAGCCGCGTTGCGAGGCCCGGGGCCGCCCCGCAATGCGGCCCAGCCGCACGTCGGCACCGAGGGGAAGGGGCGGGGTCGGGGAAACGCCCCGTGCAGCGGTCACGCACGCACCCGCCGCGCCCCGAACCTCATGCGTCCGCCGGGTCGGCCTCCCGCTCGCCGCGGCGCTCGTTCGCGACCCGCAGCTCGTCGTCGCTCAGCGGCGGACCCTGCAGCGGCGGCAGCTTCGGCCCGCGCAGCACCGCCAGCGCGACCTCCGGCCGAAGCAGCGAACTCGTCGGCGCGGACAGCGTCATCACGTCGAACAGGGCCTTGGCGACGAGGGGCCGGCCCGTCGCCGTCAGCATCAGCCGGTCGACGTAACTCCGCAGCACCTTCGCCGCGATGCCGGGGTCCTTGCCGATCGCGCCGGGATAGAGGATGTCCTGGCCGGTGGCCAGGTCCCACGCCGTGCCGACCGGCCCGGCGAGCGACCGCTGCACCCGGCGGGCCAGTCCCGGCGACGCCACGCCGTGCGCGGCCAGTGCCCGGCGCAGCGCGAGGACGCCCTGGGCGGCGACCGACATCCCGTGCCCGTAGACGGGGTTGTAGGTGGCCACCGCGTCACCGACCGCCACGAAGCCCTCCGGCCAGTCGGCGGCCTTCTCGTAGTAGCGCCGCCGGTTGACGGTGCTGCGGGAGACGACGACCTCGGTCAGCGGCTCCGCGCGGGCGATGAGCTCGCCCACGATGGGATGCCGGACGGAGCGGGCGAAGTCCTCGAACTCGTCGGCGGCGTTCGTCGGCTGCCCGCCGCGGGTGCCGGACAAGGTCACCAGCCAGCGCCGGCCCTCGAGGGGCACGATGGTGGCGGTGCAGCCGGGTCGCGGCTCACGGGCGTCGGCCTGCACGTTGACGACGGGGTACTCGTCGGAGCCGTCGGGGGCGCGGAAGATCCTGCTCGCGTACGCGAGGCCCGAGTCGACCTTCTCCTCGCGCACCTTGGGCAGCCCCAGCGACCGCAGCCATTCCGGGGCGCGCGAGCCGCGTCCGCTCGCGTCGACGACCAGGTCTGCGGCGAGCACCCGCTCGTCCCCCGCCTCGCCGCGCAGCCGTACGCCGTCGACGATCCCGGAGTTGCCCTCGAGGCCCAGCAGCTCGGTGCGCTCGAGGACGACGATCCGCGGATCGGTGACGATCTGTTCCCGTACGACCCAGTCGAGCAGGTCCCGGCTGCACGCGATGACGAACTGCATTTCCGGGAAGCGCCGGAACCAGCCGTGTGCCGACATCGACACCAGCCCGGTGGGCAGCGGGATACGGCGGGCGCCCGCAGCGAGCCAGCGGTCGGTGGTGCCCGGCAGGAGCGACTCGATCGCCCGCGCGCCGCCGGACCACAACAGATGGGCGTGGTGGGCCTGGGGCAGGCTCCTGCGCGGCCGCGGCCCCTCGGGGAGGGTGTCGCGGTCGACGACCGTGACCTGGTCGACGTACTCGCGGAGCACACCGGCCGCCAGCATGCCGACCAGGCCGCCGCCGATCACGACGGCTCTGCGGGCCGTGGCCCGGCCGTATCTCAGAGGATCGCTGCTCAGAGGGTCGCTGCTCATGGGGTGCCGCTCTCCGACCTTGCCGCACGCGTGCGCGCTGCTTCGACGACGGGTGAATGACGCAGCGCGAGGGACATCCGTACGAGATCGCGCGGTCCCTCGGCTGTCGCGGATGGGTAAAGCTCGGCCGACTTCATGATCTGTCCTTCGGGGTCGGCGGCCCGGGCCCGCAGGGCGTCGGCGACCATGGCCGCGTCCGCCACCGCCTGGGCCTGCCGCGGGGCGGCGCCGGCGGCGACGGCCCGGTCGTAGGACCGGGCACGCAGCTCCCGGTCGAAGTACGGGCCGAGCTGCAGTATCCCGTCGTGGATGTCGGACTCGCGCTGCGTGACGCGCAGTTCGACGGGGGAGAACAGCGAGATCCGTACGGAGGGCGTGGCCTGGGGAGAAGCGGTGCGCAGCTCGCGCCAGAGGGTGCCCAGGCGGCGGTACGAGGCCCAGGCGTGCCAGGTGTCCGACATGCGCTGGCCGATGAGCGGCAGGATGAAGCCGACGGCGCTCAGTAGTGCCCCGACCGAGGCGAGCGGCGGCGCGGCCAGGGTGGAGAGCGCGTCCCAGTCCAGGCCCGCCCAGCGGGCGAAGACGGCGGAGAACTTGCTCACCCCGTAGGCGAGGTTGAACAGCGAGCCGATGACGATGATCACCAGTCCGCCGCGCAGCCAGCTGCTGACCTTCAGGGACCAGCGCCAGCACAGTGCGGTCATGCCCACGGCCGCCACGCTGTGGGCGACGAGGTAGAGCACGATCATTTCGCGGATGTACGGCGTCGTGGCGTAGTGCGTGTCCAGGTCCCGCAGCCGTTCGACGGGGGCCTCGCCCAGCATGAACAGGACGAGCAGGGCCACGACGACCACGCTGTAGGCGCCGATCCAGCGGCGGGAGATCCGCCGGGTCTCCGCGGGCGGCCCGCCGCGCCAGTTGACGAGCAGTACCAGGCAGGACGCGCTGAACGCGGTCAGGATGCAGTAGACCAGTGGCGCGGAGAAGTTGGGTACGCCGGTGATGCGGTTGACGGCGGCGATGGTGGGCGGAGCGGCGAAGAAGAACGTGGACGCGCCGAGGACCAGCAGGGCGCAGACGGAGCGGAGCAGCGGGTCGCGCCAGTCGCGCCGCATCCCCGGGATTTTGAACGCGAGTGCGAATCCCAGAGCGGCGGCGGGTATGTAGTAGTCCGGACCTTCCACGCCTCAGCCCTGTGGCCCGCGATATCCCAAGGACGCCTCGATACGGCCCGCGAGTCCGTCGCGCCGCACCGGCCCGCGACCGGTCGCACCGGCGAGCCAGGCCCGGCACTTGCTGCCCAGAAGCAGCCCGAAGCTCTCCGCCTGGTTCTCTTCTTCCTGGTCGAAGCGGGTACGTGCGGCGACCCTGAGAACGGTGGCCTGGAGATCGGCTTCGTCGGACAACAGCCGTGCGGCGACGGCCGCGCCCTCGACGTGGTGGCTGCAGTGCCCGGCGTTCATGTGCCACAGCTCATGGCCGAGGATCACCAGCTGGTGGTCGGGGGCGGTGCGCTCCTCGATGACGACGAGGTCCTGTTCCGCCATGTCGAGCCACAGGCCACTGGCGGTGCCCGGCGGGAAGGCGGCCATGCGGTAGCGGACGGGCCTGCCACGCCGTTTGCTCATGCCCTCGCACAGGGCGGTGTAGAGGTCGGCCGGGTCCGCGGGGGCAGGCAGATCGATTCCGCCGACCAACTCGCCGCACAGCCGGCGCATCTCCTTGCCTATGCTCACCGCTCTCCTCTCCCCGTCAGAACCTGTTGAGACACGTACAAAAGGAAATCTGTCCGGAAATCAGCGCTCTCCGGAGGTGCCCGGCCCCGGCTTCACGCTCTCCAGGAGCATGTCGAGCCACTCGGTCACCTTGTCCCGGTGCTTGTCCGTCGGCAGTTGGGCCGCGCGCCACGCGATCCCGCGCACGCCGTGGTCCTGCAGCAGCCGCTCGAGCGGGTCGCCGTCGCCGGCGAAGTCCTGAAGCAGACTCTGCTCGGTGCGCTGAAGGGCGCTGTCGAGCGCGTCGGCGTCGTCGGCGGTCAGGAAGCCGGCATGCACCTTGAAGAAGCGCTGAATCGCGTCACAGTGCTCCATCGTCGGTCGGCGGTCCCCGTTGATCAGGGCGCCGGCCTGCTGACGGGACATGCCCGCTCCGTCGGCGATCTCCTGCTGGGTGTACCGGCGGCCGTTGGGCTTGAGCCGGGTGCTGCGCAGCAGGTCGAAGCGCTGCAAGAAGCGTGCCTGCAGGTCCGGTTCGCCTGCCGGCCGTCCGTCGAGGAGGGCACGCACGACGTCGGTGGGCACTCCCGAGGCCTCGGACAGATTGTGGACGTCGAAGACCTCGCCATGGCTCATTCCGAGCTTGTCCGCAAGTTCGGAGACCCGGGCAATCGATGCCGCCAGAGGGCCTGTGGCCGTCGGACCCGGAACCGAGAAGCCGTCTGTCACCAGTAGGTCTCCTAGATCACGCGAGGTGGCCCCGCATCCTGAGGGGCTGCCCGGAGGTTAACCCTTTCGGGCCATGGCAGCCAGGTCTTGCCACAGCTGTGGCGCGAATTATGCGCTCAGTCGCGCTGAATGCCACGATAGTTGACATCTTCCGGTCGGCGGTAGCAGGATCGCCACACGGGGTGAAGATCCAAAGGGGCGTCGCCGCGGCAGGACTTGCAAGACTTGCGAGAAGCTTCGAGAAGGGTGGCGTTCTCGATGACACACGAGGCGGGCGTCGAACGTCCAAGTGGTCCAGGGCGCCTGAGCTGCGCCGGAGGCACACGGGTCGCGGCCCGTACGAAGCGGCTCGGCGACGCGCTCAAGCGGCGTCGCGAGGAGCTGGGCCTGAGCCTCGAGGACGTGGCGGTCCGTCTCGGCATCGCCGCCTATGTGTACGCCACTTGGGAGCGCACGCCCGGCCGCGAGTGGTCGGAGAACACGCTCTGCGCCCTGATCGACGCCCTGGAGCTGAACGACCAGCAGCGCGGCCGCCTGCTGCGCCTCGCCGTCGACCGGGACACGCCGACGGTGCAGCGCGGCACCTCCGAGTGGAACGCTCCCGTCCGGCCGTCCGGACCGGTACCGCCGTCGGGACCGCCGGGCCGACCCGCGCCCGCCCGTCCCACCGCGCCCGTCCAGCCGCCGGTGCCCGTACGGCCGCCCGAGCCGCAGCAGCCCGCGCAGCCGGCCGACTCCGTCGACTCCGCGACGGCCGCGTACCTGCGCGACTACGCCGCGATGATGGACGCGGTGCCGCTGCCGTCCGTGCTCTTCGACCGGCGCTGGGACGTCGCCCACAGCAACCCCGCGTTCGATGCGCTGTTCCGTGGCATCAGGCCGCACGCCACCGCCATGCCGCAGCAGAACTTCCTGCGGTTCGCACTGTTCCACCCCGACGCGCGCACGGTCCTCGTCGAGCACGAGACGAACTGGTGCCTGCCGCTGATGGCGCAGCTCGCCGCGGCACTCGACAAGCACGGTGACGACGGTGCGCTTCAAGCCATTCGTGACGACATCGCCGACGACCCCATCATGGACGCCGCCTACCGGTGCGGCCTGTCGCACTGGATGAGCACGGTGGGTGCCCTCGCGATCCACCACGACGGGGCGGTGCGGCCGGTGAACCACCCCGACCCGCGCTGGGGCCGCACCGACTGCCGGATCATCGACGAGACGCCGACGACCTTGCAGGCCAAGGGATTCACCCGGATGACGCTGGTCCTGCGCGAGAACCACTCGGCCGCGGTGCCGGGCGGCGTCCGCGGCAAGTCCCATCTGCGAGCGGTCTCCAGCGGTTGACCCGGTGGCCCGTCCGGTCCCCGATCCGCCCGGCGGACCTCGGACGGGTCTGATCTGCCCGGACTGCGCACCTACCGCAGCGACGCCACGGCCCATTCCGCCACGACGGCCACCGCGACGCCCACGCCCAGCACCAGCGTTGCCCACCGTGTGCGCCCCGCGCGGCTGAGGACCAGTGCGCTGCCGGACAGGATCAGCGCGATGCCGTAGAAGCCCACGGTGAGCACCGAGTGGGTACTGCCCAGTCGCAGCACCAGCGTTGCCGCCACGGCGATCATGATGGCGGCCGAGAGGGCTATGCGAACACGACGGGCCTGGCGCGGTGTGAGGCCCTGCCGCTCGGGGCCCGTATTGGCTTCTGACATGGGCAGAAGCCTATCCGGCGGATCGTCGCGCAGCCCGGCGGACCCCGTGGTCCGAACCGCTCACCGCCGTGCCGCGCCGCCCGCGCCGGCCGGCCACAGCGGCGCCGTGCCGGTGAGCTGACATGCCATCAGGTAAAGCGGAATCGGCGGCGTGTAGACGCTCGGCCCCTCGGGCCGGAGGATGAGCCGGGCGTCGGGGGCCGGCACCCGCGCACCGCGGGCGTAGTGGGAAGGGAGTGGCCAGGTCAGATCCAGGTCCGAGCCGGCCGGAACGAGCCACCACCACCAGTTGCTGTCGGCGAAGACGCAGCCGTTGCTCGGCGTGCGGCCGAGCAGGCGGAACCCGTAGCGCGCCGGGACGCCGACGGCGTCGCACCCGAGATCGGCGCTGAGGCCGACCGGCACGTCGAGCCGGGTGAGCCGGTCGGCGTGGTCGCGGCGAACGCCCCGCGAGAGGAGCGTCGGCAGGGTCCTCGTCACGGCCATTCCCGGGTCAACGGCGTTTCTTCCGGGGTGGTTCGGGCTTCCCGGGGCAGCTCCGCCCAGACGACACGGCCGGTGCCCGGCGCGGCGTCGTGTGTGCCCCACGCACAACTGACCGTTTCGACGAGCAGCAGCCCGCGTCCGCGTTCGCCCTCCGCTCCGCGGCAGACCTGCGGTCCGGTCGGAGTGGTGCCCTGGTCCTGCACGGTGATGCGCAACCGGTCGGCCCCGGAAAGGAGTTCGCAGGCGACCAGGTGGCCACCCGTGTGCACGATGGCGTTGGTGAACAGCTCGGAGACGACAAGCAGCGCCGTGTCGTGAGGGTCTCCCTCCACGCCCCAGCTCTCCAGCCGTGCGGACGTCAGCTTTCTCGCCCGTGAGACCTGTTCGACGCGCGCCGGCAACTCGAAGGCGTACCGGTGGGGTTCGGGCTCCGTGTGGGGTGCCAGGAGCTCGGTGGCGAGCGCGTCACGGTTCACGCGACCACTCTCCCGCCGCACCAACCACATTGGCAAGCCCCACTATGAATAATTCAGAGTGGGCATATTCATTCGCCGGGGCCCGTGGCACACTGCTCGCACACAGCACGTGGGGAGGTCTCGAAGTGAGTGAACCGCGGTCCGCCCCCACCGTGGGGCAGGTCGTCCTCGGCAAGCGCCTGCAGCATCTGCGGGAGCAGGCCGGTCTGAAGCGTGAGGAAGCGGCGAAGGTGCTGCGCGTCGCCCCCGGCACCATCCGCAGGATGGAGACGGCCGAGGTCGCGCTGAAGATCCCCTATGTGCAGCTGCTGCTGGGCGCCTACGGGATCGCCGACGCGGAGGCTCGCGGTTTCGTCGAGCTGGCCGAGGAGGCCAACAGGCCGGGCTGGTGGCAGCGTTTCCACGACGTTCTGCCGAACTGGTTCAGCATGTACGTCAGTTTGGAGGGCGCGGCAAGCCTCATCCGTGCGTATGAACCCCACTTCGTGCCCGGCCTGCTGCAGACCGAGGACTACGCCCGGGCGATCATGCTCGGCGGAGCGATCGGCCACACCGAAGCGGCTGACATCGAACGACATGTGGCGCTGCGCATGGAGCGCCAGTCCCTGTTGACCCGGCCCGACGCCCCCAAGCTCTGGGTGATCATGGACGAGACGGTGCTGCGCCGTCCCGTCGGTGGACCGGGCGTGATGAAGGCCCAGATCGACAAGCTGCTCGAGGGTGCGCGACTGCCCAACGTCACCCTGCAGGTCGCGGAGTTCGCGGCCGGTCACCATCCCGGCACCTACGGGCCGTTCGTGCTCTTCCGGTTCGCCGTGCCCGAGCTCCCGGACATGGTCTACAGCGAGTACCTGACCGGTGCCGTCTATCTCGACGCGCGCCCCGAGGTCGCCACGCACCTCGAGGTCATGGACCGCATGGCGGCCCAGGCCGCGTCGGTGCAACGTACGAAGGAGATCCTCGACGATCTCCGCAAGGAGCTGTGAATGGAACGCATATACAACGGCATGCCGGCCGCCGAGCTGGGTGAGGAGGGCTGGCACAAGCCATGGAGCGGCGGCAACGGCGGCAACTGCGTCGAAACCATGAAACTGGCCGACGGCAGGGTCGCGGTGCGCCAGTCCGCGGACCCCGACGGACCGGCCCTGATCTACACCTCCGGTGAGATCGAGGCGTTCATACAGGGAGCGAAGTCCGGCAAGGCGGACTTCCTCGTCAACTGACCTGCTGTCGCGGGGGCAGCAGCGTCACCAGGAAGCTCTTGGCAGCGGACACGTTCCCTGCGGAGTCGACCGTCCGGTACTCGATCGTGTGAGTGCCGTAGTCCGGCGTCGCGTCGTCCCAGGGCACCACCCTGGGCGTGCCGAGCTTGCCGTACACCAGGTCGTCGATCACCGTGCCGCCGGGCGTGAAGCGGTAGGGCGCGTCGGCGTCGGTCGGCCAGCCGTAGTACGTCTGCCATCCGTCGCCGTCGACCCGGACCTCGCTCACCGGATGGCCCTCGTGGTCGTCGCGGGCGGTCAGCTTCATCGTGAACGGGCCGTCGTACACGTACTCCACGGGCCTGCCGGGCCGGTGGACCGTGCGCAGCGGCTCGGACAGTTCGTACGTCCCCTTCGCCGGGGAGGCGTCCACGGTCCAGGCCAGCGAGGCCTTCGTACCGGGGATGCGGGCGGTCAGTTCATGGGTCCCGGGCCGCAGGCGCAGCGCGCCGAGGTCCAGGTCGCGGTCGTTGCCCGGATTGGCCACGGGACGGCCGTCGACCGCCCAGCGCACTGCCACGCGGCGGTGGGCGGGGTGGGTGGTGTCCGCGTGGACGACCGTCTCGGCGCCGACCGGGGCGCCGGTGTCCGTGTGCCCCGTGAAGGAGGGGGCCACGGTGTCCGGGGGAGTGGTGACGGAGCTGTCCACCGTCCAGGACACACTGCGGGTCAGTGCGGAGGAGGACCGGATCGCCGGGTCGCGGACGAACGGCGTGGGATCGGTGACGGTCGCCGTCAGCGTGTGCGTGCCGTGCCCCAGCCCGAGCCGGCGCAGATCCACCGTGCGCGCGTCACCGGCAGTACGGAGCCGCTTGCCGTCCAGCCGCCAGACGACGTCGAGTTCGCCCCCGACCGGATGCAGTGTGTCCACCCACACCGTGCGGTCGTCGCCGATGGTTGCGGTGTTCGGCGTGTGGTCTGCGACCAGGTTCACCTTCGCGGAGATCCTCTGCACCATGATCTCGCGTTCGACCTGGTCGAAGGGGTAGCCGAGCGTCTTCATCATCGAGTGCCTGCTGGGCCGCCACACGCCCTTGGTGCTGTACATCCCGCCTTCATGGCGGCCGATGACACCGCCGGACTCGCTCTCCTCGCCCAGCCAGCGCCACCACTTGGCGCGCTGCTGCCGCATCTGGTCCTCGGTGAGCAGCGTGTGGTGCGCGGAGGCGGGTTCGCCGCCGGTGTACGTGCCGCCGGGGACGCCGCGTGCGTAGTAGTCGTACTCGTCCTGGAGCTTGCCCAGTGAGTGGCCGATCTCGTGCGGCGTGATCAGTGACGAGAGTGCGTTGCCGCCGGACGCGGTGGCATAAGTGCCTCCGGCGCCGCCGTACGTGTCGCTGTTGGCGAGCGCCACGATCTGCCGGTTGGCGTCGGCCGTACCGGGCACCAGGTCCGCGAGCGCGGTCGCCGCGCCGCTGTCGACGGTGAGCAGCCGCTGGACGCTGTCGGCGTTGCACCCGCCCCAGAAGCCCATGCCGAGCGGTGTGTCGCGGCGGGGGGCGTCGAGGCCGGGATCGCAGTCCACACCGGAGTCGGCCGACGGCAGTTCGACCGCCCACACGTTGACGTACGAGCGGTAGGACGCGAACGGCTCCGTGGACCAGAGCACGTTCAGATGCTTGTCCACGTCCGCCCGGAAGTCGGGCATCTCCCGCGCGGTGTAGCCGTCGCCGAGCACCACGAGATTGAAGCGCTTGTCCGCGGGCCCTGTGGTCTGCACCGGCACGACGGTCGCCGCGTCGGTCACGCGGACCTCCGCCCGCGCGGGCGCGGTACCCGTGCCGAGAAGGAGGACGGACAGGACAGCGCTCGCAGTGGCGAGAAGGGCCGCCCGGCGGCCCGGAGAACCGGCTGAGGTCATGGTGATGCAGCGTACGACTCTCATCAACGGTGAGTAAAGATGAGGGAGTTGGCCGTGTGCTTCGAGGGGGGAGGGAGAACCAGCGGCCGGTTGCCCGGGGTGAGAGAACCGAGCACCCGCGCCTCACGCGCTCCGGTGCACGCGGGCACGGTCCCGGCCAGGCCGTGCACCGCCAGAAACCCCAGCACCGCGAACGCGTACGCCTCCTTGGCCGCCGCCGGCACACCCAGCTCGTCCGAGGTGCGCAGTGGTGTACCGGCCAGCTCGGCACGGAGCGTCGACATCAGGGCGGGGTTGCGTGTGCCGCCGCCGGAGGCGATGACCTCGCTCGCGCCGAGCGGGCGCACGGCGTCCGCGACGGTGCGCGCGGTGAGCCGGGTCAGTGTGGCGACCACGTCCTCGGCCGCGAGAGCCTCGAAGCCGGACAGCGCGGCACGCAGATGGTCAGCGTGGAACAGCTCCTTGCCGGTGGTCTTCGGTGGCGGCAGTCGGTAGTACGGCTCGCGGAGCAGGCGTTCGAGGAGCGGTGCGTGCACCTGTCCGGCCGCTGCCAGGGCTCCGTCCTCGTCGTACACCGCCCGGCCACCGGTCAAGTCCGTGACGGCCGCGTCGATCAGCGCGTTCGCGGGCCCCGTGTCGAAAGCGACCGGATCGCCCGACGCGCCCGCCGCCGTGACGTTGGCGATCCCGCCGAGATTGAGTGCCACCGGCACCCCCGGCCGTCCGCGCAGCCACAACACGTCCACCAGGCTCACGAGCGGGGCGCCCTGGCCGCCCGCCGCGACGTCCCGCGGACGGAAGTCGGCGACGACCGGGCAGCCCGTCGCCTCCGCGATCCACGCGGGCTGCCCCAGCTGAAGTGTGCCGTGAACGCGCCCGTCCTCCACCCAGTGGTACACCGTCTGACCGTGCGAGGCGATCAGCTCGGCGCGGCCCGCGCAGAGTTCGCGGTCGGCACGGACTGCTGCCGCCGCGAAGGCCTGTCCTATGCGGGTGTCGAGCCGGCACACCTGCGCCATTGTTGTCGCGGCGGGCGGCAGCGCCGCCGCCAACGCGGCCCGCAACTCGTCGTCGTATCTCTCGCCGAGCATGCCGAGCGGAGTGACGACCAGAGTGCCGTCCACCAGGGCGATGTCGGCCGCCGCAGCGTCGATCGCGTCGAACGACGTCCCCGACATCAGCCCGACAACCCTCATCGCAGCGCCCTGCGGTGGTCGTCGCCGCGCAGTGTGAGCAGCGCGAACACACTGACCGCGCATGTCGCGGCGGCGTAGTAGGCGGGGATGTCGACATTGTCCGTACGCTTGATCAGCTCCGTGATGATGAGCCCCGCGCACCCCGAGAAGACCGCGTTGGACAGCGAGTACGCGAGACCGAGACCCGTGCAGCGCACCGACGTCGGGAACATCTCGGCGAGCATCGCGGGCCCCGGCCCTGCCAGCAGGCCCACCACGGCTCCGGCGGCGAAGACGGCGGCCCCCTTCGCCGCAGTCGAAGTGCCCGCGTCCTGAAGGAGGTTCATCAGCGGCAGCGCCAGCAGCACGACGAGCACCGCCCCCGTCAGCATCACCGTGCGCCGGCCGATCCGGTCACTTGTCAGGCCCGCCGGGATGATCGACGCGGCGAAGCCCAGGTTGGCCAGGACCGTGGCGATCAGCGCCTCCTGGAACGAGGCGTTCAGAGCCGACTGCAGGTAGGAAGGCAGCACCACCAGGAAGGTGTAGCCCGCCGCCGCCCAGCCCATGATCCGCCCCGCACCGAGCAGGATCGCCCTGACCACCTCGGCAGTGGGCGGCGGCGCCACCGGCTCCGCGTCGGCCTTGCGGAAGACGGGCGTCTCCTCGAGCCGCAGCCGCAGCCACAGGGCGACCGCACCCAGCGGCAGGGTCAGCAGGAACGGCAGCCGCCAGCCCCAGTCGTTGAGCGCGCCCTCCGAGAGCACCGTCGCCAGCACCGCCGCGACGCCCGCGCCGCCGAGCAGCCCGAGCGCCACCGTGAACGACTGCCACGCCCCGTACAGACCGCGCCTGCCGGGCGGCGCGAACTCCGTCATCAGCGACACCGCGCCCCCGAACTCGCCGCCGGCGGACAGACCTTGGAGGATCCGCAACAAGGTGAGCAGCCACGGCGCGGCCGCGCCGGCGGTGGCGTACGTGGGCAGCAGTCCGATCAGGGTGGTGGCCAGCGTCATCAGGCCGATGACCAGGATCAGTGTCGGCCGGCGTCCGATCCGGTCGCCGAACCGGCCGAACAGCGCCGCCCCCACGGGCCGGAAGAAGAACGCGAGCGCGAACGACGCGTAGGTCTTCACCAGCCCCTCGACGTCACTGCCGCCCTCGGGTGTGAAGAAGTTCGCGGCGATGATCGTGGCGAAGTAGCCGTAGACACCGAACTCGTACCACTCGACGAAATTGCCGACGGAACCGGCAACCAGGGCACGACGGGAACGTGTCCGCGGGACGTCGGACCGTGCGGCGGAAGTGGTCATTCCTCCTTCCTGCCCACGGCGGCCCGCCCGGACTCACTCCCCGGCACGGCCACCACCGCTGCGGCCGGCGGCAGCGCCGCGCGGGACCGCCGCACCACACAACCCACGAGCACCGCCGCCGCCGCGAGCGCGTACGCCGTCGTGCCCACAGTCCCCCCGTCCGCGTCCAGGTGGACCGTCACGTACTTCGCCGCACCCGCCGCGGCCACCCCCAGCCACTCCCACCGTCCGTCGAGCGCGGCCAGCGCCACCAGCAGCAGCGCGTACCAGGAATAGCCCGGCGTCATCAGCAGGAACGCCGTCCCCGTCACCAGCAGCGCCCCGCTCCAGGGCCGCTCCGGATTGCCGCGCCGGAGCACGTACACCGCGACCGCCACCATGACCGCCACCACTGCCGGCAGCGCCCACGAGTCGGGCAGCACCAGGCGCAGCAGGGCGTAGCGGTTACGCGCGGACGGATCGGCGTAGCCCTCCTCCTGCGTGTAGCCACTCAGATAGCCGAGCACCGAACTGCTCGCGAACAGCATGTGCCCCGCGTACGTCACCGCCACGACGGCCGCGGCCGGCAGCAGCACGGCCGCGGCGTCCCGCCACCGGCGCACACCGGACAGAGCGCCCGGCAGCACCACCGCGGGCAGCAGCTTCGTCGCCACCGCCGCCCCCAGCAGCACCCCGCCCCCGACACGCGCCCGCGCCACCACCGCAAGACCCGCGACCGCCAGCAGCACACCCATCACATCGGCGTGCGCGTTGTTCACCGCCTCGATCGGGACCGCCGGGCACCACGCCCAGTACGCGGCCGCCCGTGGATCACCGCGCCTGCGCAGGACGAGCACGAGCGTGACCGTGGTGCCGAGCGCGAGCAGCGCACCGCCCGCCTGCAGTGCCTTGTGCCGGGCGTCCTCGGGGGAGAGCGTGTGCACGAGCAGGAAGTAGCCCTGTGCCACCGGCGGGTAGATCGTGTGGACCCGCGGCCGGTTGATGCGCGTGCAGTGCACCTCGCCTCGGGGCCCGGCGATCCGCGCACGTTCGGGCAGCTCGCAGGCCGTGCCGGTCGGAAAGAGCCAGTCGTCGCGCAGACCGGCGAGCGCGGGATCGGAGGGCGCACTGTCGTACGGCGAGATCCCGGCCGCCTGCACCCGGCCGTCCCAGGCGTAGCGGTACGAGTCGGTGCTGGTCCGCGGGGGTGCGAGGAGCCCGGTCGCCGCGACCGCGACCCCGCCCGCCAGGATCAGCGCCACCGCATGCCGCACCGGTGCCCCGCGTACGGCGAAGGCCGCCGCGCCGAACAGCGCCCAGCAGGCGGCGTACAGCCACGACAGGCCCGCGGGATCGGTGAGATATCCGTCCTTGAGGACCGTCACGGCGAGCACGGACGTCAGGGCCGCGACGAGCACACCGGCGGTCAGTGAGCGCATGTTGATCACGTGCTCAGCGTCGCAGCCGGCGCCGCCGGAACGGCGCAGACGCCCCCTGACGTCCGTATTCCGTAAGGTGTCGCAGCACCCCGCGCGGTGCCCGGCGGCGTTCTCATGGAGGCATGAGGATTCGACCACCGACCACGGTCCGACCGCCGAGGTTCCAAGGCCGGCTGCATGACGCCCGTACGGCCACCGCCATCGGTCGTTGGCTCGGCGTGGCGATCGCCGTGTGCTTCGTGACCGGTGTGACCAGCCACTATCTGCAACGCCCGCCCGACTGGCTCGCCGACGCGCTGCCCAGCCGGCCCTACTGGGGCTACCGGGTCACCCAGGGACTGCACGTCGCGAGCGGCATCGCGGCGATCCCTCTGCTGCTGGCCAAACTGTGGACGGTGTACCCGAGGCTGTTCGTGTGGCCCCCGCTGCGCTCGGTGCGGCACGCCCTCGAACGGCTCTCCGTGGCCGTGCTGGTCGCGGCGGCCGTCTTCCAGCTGACCACCGGGCTGCTCAACACCGTGCAGTGGTACCCGTGGCCGTTCTCCTTCGTCCCCGTGCACTTCGCCGTGGCCTGGCTGCTGCTGGGCGCCCTCGTCCTGCACATCGCCGTCAAATACCCGCAGATCAAGGCGCACTGGAGCCGGCGCTCCGCCGGGACGCTCGAGCTGCCCGCCGAGGACGGACCCGATCGCCGCTCCCTGCTCACCGGTGTGGCCGCGGCCGTCGGGGCAGTGACCCTGACCACCGTCGGCCAGTCGTTCACACCGCTGAGCCGCCTCGACCTGCTCGCGCCCCGGCACCCCGACCACGGACCGCAGGGCCTGCCCGTCAACCGCACCGCGGCCGCGGCGGGCGTGAGCGGGATGCCGCTGACCGACTGGCGGCTCACCGTCACAGGCCCACGGTCGTACGAGCTCGGCCTCGACGAGCTCGCCGCCCTGCCCCAGCACACCGTGACCCTGCCCATCGCCTGCGTCGAAGGCTGGAGCAAATCGGCACGATGGACCGGTGTACGCGTGATGGACCTGTTGGAACTGGCCGGTGCGCGGCCCGGGACGCGCCTGCGGGTCGTGTCGCTGGAACGACGCGGCGCCTACCGCGTGATGGAGATGGGCGGGGGCTACACCGACGACCCGCTGACCCTCCTCGCACTGCGCCTCAACGGGCAGGTGCTCTCCCGGGACCACGGCTTCCCCGCCCGGATCATCGCCCCCAACCGCCCGGGCGTGTGGCAGACCAAGTGGGTCAGCGGGATGGAGGTGCTGTGATGCGTGTTCTCCTCGGTGCCGCGGGCGTCGCACTGATGGCCGTCGGCCTCTCGCTGCTCGCCACCGGCGGGCAGATCAAGGACGTCGCCCTGTGGCTGATCGGGTCGGTCGTCGTGCACGACGCCGTCATCGCCCCGCTGGTGATCGCCACCGGCCTGCTGCTCGCCGTGCTTCCGGCCCGCGGCCTGCTCCGCGGCGCGCTCGTCACGGCCGGCTGCCTGACCCTGATCGCCCTGCCGGTGCTGCTCGCCCCGGGCACTCCGCGCAACCCCTCGGTCCTGCCTCTGGACTACCCGCGCAACTGGCTCCTGTCGCTGGCCGCGGTGGCGGTCATCACCGCCGCCGTGCCGGTGGCGCGACGGCTGCGCGCGAGGCGGTGGCGGCCACGACGGGGCGGACGGCACCAGGGTCCGCCCGCCCCCGGCCCGCCGGACACCCCGCAGGTGCGGTGAGTCGTGGGGCCGTGTCACCGCGGGCGGCTCAAGCGGCTCAGGCGACTCAAGCGGCTGCGAACGGGCGCTCGCGCCGGGCTTCGTGCGGCACGGAGCCCCACCACATCGCCGCGCTCGCGGACGAGCTGACCGTCACGACGGGTGCTTCGTTCACCGACCGGTGGAGACGCTGCCGGGGCTGCCGCGGGCGAACGGTGCGACGCGCCCGGTGCGCCCGGAGGTGGGGGGAGCTTCGGCTCGACCACGAGACGCTCGAGCCGGCGGTCGAGGACGATCAGCGGCTGCTGGTCCACCTGCCGGCGGACGGACCGACCGCCGCGGCCCTCGACACCCGCACGGGCCGCCGGGGCGCGCTGCGGGCGGTCTCCGGCTGAGGCCCCCTGGAGCTCGAGACGCAGGGGGTTCGGGGGGCGGAGCCTCCCAGGGCAACAGCTTCGCAGCGTCACGCGCCGGCCCTCACACCGCCGCCTCCTGCCGCAGTGCCACGAAGTGCCGCCCCGCCGCCTCCCACGTGTCACGGAGGGACCACCCCGTCTCCCGCCCGTACCGCAGGAGTGCCGGCGCGCCCACCCGGGCCCAGGGGAAGGCCGTACCCTGGGCGTCGACGCCGTCGAAGACGCGGACCTGGACGCGTTCGTCGACGTCCAGCGGTGCGGTCTCCACAATCAACTGGCCTTCGGTCGCGACGAGTTCGGCCACGCGGCGCAGTAGTGCCCGCGGATCGCCGCCGATGCCCACGTTGCCGTCGATCAGCAGTGCCGTGTCCCAGCTTCCCTCCCTCGGCAGCGGATCGAACACGGACCGGTGCAGCGCACTGCCCCCGATGCGTACCGTGCGCGCCACCGCCTCGCGGCTCACGTCGATGCCGAGTGCCGTCCGGCCCCGCGCGGCGAGCGCTGCGACGAGGCGGCCGGGGCCGCAGCCGATGTCCAGGACCGAGCGGCCGGTGCGGGACAGGACGGTGGTGTCGGCGGTGTCCGGTTCCGCGCACCAGCGTTCCACCTCCAGCGGCAGCAGCCAGCCGTCGGGGCGCCGCAGGAACAGTGGGCCGCGGCCGGTGCGGAGGGCGTCGGTGTACGGGTCGGCCTGCCAGGCCGGCGCAGTCATCGCGCCCCGGCCCCGGTCGTCGCGGCCAGTGCGTCGGCGAACCGGGTGTGCGGGGCGGCGGCGGCCACGGCACGGGCGTCGTCCGGCGTGTCCACGTCCCGCAGCAGAGGCAGTCCCCGCACCGCCAGTCCGGCGCGCAGGAGTCGCTGCCGTTGCACTGCACCTGTGTCCGGCGTGGACATGGGCACGCCGCGTACCAGTCGGCCGTCCGGCTCGGCCAGTCCCAACGCCCAGAAGCCTCCGTCGTCCGCGGGACCAAGAACGGCCTCCCCCGGTGCCAACTGGAGCCCGCAAGCCAGAAGTTCGGCGGAAACCTGCGGTGTGTCCATTCCGATCAGCAGGGCCGGCCCGTCGCACAGTCCGAACGCCGCGGCCAGTCGCGCGTCCAGCCCGCCGCCGCACTGCGGCACCACGTCGATGCCCGGCGGCAGCCACGCCCCCGGCTCGCCGTCGAGCACAAGGACCCGGCGCCGTGCGGGCGCGGCGAGCACCGCGTCGAGGGTGTCCCGCAGTGCGGCCTCCGCCAGGGCTGCGGCCTCCCGCGGCGAATACACGGGTGTCAGGCGGGTCTTGACCCGGCCCGGCACCGGAGCCTTGGCGATGACGAGCAGCGTTCCGTTCCCCGCACCCCGGCCGCCGTTCATCGCACACCTCCGGCCGCCAGTGAACGCGGCTGCTCCGCGAGCACCGCGCTCATGTCCCGGACGGCGTGCCAGGTGCCCCGCCAGGTACCGGTGACCTTCGACCTGCCCGATCGCGGAAGGTAGGGCACATCCACCTCGGTGATCCGCAGACCCGCGTCACTGGCGCGGACCACCATCTGGAGCGGGTATCCACTGCGGCGGTCCGTCAGGTCGAGCGCCAGCAGGTCCGTGCGGCGCGCCGCACGAAGGGGACCGAGGTCGTGCAGCCGCAGCCCCGTGCGCCGGCGCAGCATTTGGGCGAGCACGAGGTTTCCGGCGCGGGCGTGCGCGGGCCACGCACGGCGTGTCCGGGGGCGGCGCCGCCCGAGCACCATGTCGCTGCCGCCTTCGGCGACCTGCCGCACGAAGCCGGTCAGCAGCCCGGGGTCCAGCGACGCGTCGCAGTCGCAGAAGCACACGTACTCCGCCGCGGAGGCCGCCAGCCCGGCGTGGCACGCGGCCCCGAAGCCCCGCTGCGGCTCGTGGACGACGTGCGCGCCCAGCGTCCGCGCGATCTGGGCCGAGCCGTCCGTCGAGCCGTTGTCGACGACGACGGCCCGCCAGCCGGCCGGGATCCGGGACAGCACCCATGGCAAAGCCTCTGCCTCGTTCAGACAGGGAAGGACGATGTCCGCGCTCAGCACGCCGCACCCCGCAGCCGGCTCGTCGCGAACTCGGCCATGCCCTCGGCGAAGCCGACGCGCGCCTTCCAGCCGAGGTCGGCGCCCAGCCGCCGCGAGTCCGCCGTGATGTGCCGAACGTCGCCGAGCCGGAACTCGCCGGTGACGACCGGCGCCGGCCCGCCGTGAGCCGCAGCGAGCGCCGACGCCATCTCACCGACGGTGTGCGGTGTGCCGCTGCCCGTGTTGTACGTGGTCAGCGTCCCTGTCCCCATGCCGTGGGCCGCCTCGATCGCGATCGCGTTCGCCTCCGCGACGTCCCGTACATGGACGAAGTCCCTGCGCTGGCCGCCGTCCTCGAAGACACGCGGCGCCTCCCCGCGTTCGAGCGCGGACCGGAAGAAGGAGGCGACACCGGCGTAGGGGGTGTCGCGCGGCATCCCCGGCCCGTACACATTGTGGTAGCGCAGGGCGACGGCGCGGCCGCCCGTCGACCGCGCCCACGCGGCCGCCAGGTGCTCCTGCGCCAGCTTTGTCGTGGCGTACACATTGCGCGGGTCGACGGGAGCGTCCTCGCTGACGAGACCGGGTGACAGCTCCTCGCCGCACCGGGGGCACAGGGGCTCGAAGCGGCCGGCCGCGAGGTCCGCGGCGGCGCGTGGTCCGGGCCGCACCCGGCCGTGGCGGTGACAGTCGTAGCGGCCCTCGCCGTAGACGACCATCGATCCGGCGAGGACGAGGTCGGACACGGCGGCCTCCGCCATCGCGGCGAGCAGTACGGCCGTGCCCTGGTCGTTGCAGCTCACGTACTCGGGCGCGTCGGAGAAGCCCGTGCCGAGGCCGACCATGGCCGCCTGATGGCACACGGCCTCCACACCGCGCAGCGCGCCCGCCACTGCCGCCCGGTCCCGTACGTCCGCGTGGAGGCACTCGGCGTCGGGCAGTTGCGGGGGCCCGGGATGGGCCGCGGGGAGCAAGGCGTCGAGCACGACCGGATCGTGGCCTCGCGCGGAGAGCGCCGTGACGATCTGCGAGCCGATGAAGCCCGCGCCACCTGTGACTAGTACACGCATGAGTGCGACGCTACGGCGGGAGAGCCCGCGGATCGCCGGTCCGCGCCGTGGCGTCACAGGTACGTAAGGAGTGCGTTGCTCCGTACGGGGCCCTCGGCGGCGCTACCGGCCCGACACGTCAGGGCCCCTATGGCCGGTTCAGGTAGCGGAGGCCCGGATGTTCGGCCCGGTAGCCGTCGACGAGCCGGCGGGCGACGTTCACGGAGTCGACCAGGGGGTGCAGCGCGAAGGCCTTCACGGCGACCGCCCGCGAACCGCTCTCCGCCGCGGTCAGCACCTCGCGTTCGACGGCCTTGACCGCAGTCACGAGCCCGACGGCGTGAAGGGGAAGGGGATCGACCGCGACCGGATGCGCGCCGTTGGCGTCGACGAAGCAAGGGACCTCGACGACGGCGTCCGCGTCCAGCACCGAAAGGGTGCCACGGTTGCGGACATTGAGGATCAGCGTGGTGCGCTCGTCGCGGGCGACGGCCCGCATCAGGGCGAGCGCCACCTTCTCGTATCCGCCGGACTCCAGATCGTCATCGTCGCGTTCGCCGATCCCCGCGGCCTCGCGGTTCGCCGCCATGTAGGTGGCCTCCCGCTCGGCGAGCGTACGCCGCCAAGTGGCCAGTGCAGGCGTGCCGGGCTGCCGCATCTCCTCGTAGAAGCCGGCCTGCTGGGTGTGCAGGAAGGCGCCCCGGGTCTGCTTCGCCTCCTGGTAGGCGCGCACGGTCTCGCGGTTGAAGTAGTAGTAGTGCAGATACTCGTTGGGGATCGCGCCGAGCGTCCGCAGCCACTCGGGGCCGAAGAGCCTGCCCTCCTCGAAGGAGGCCAGCGCCTCGGTGTCGGCGAGCAGCCGTGGCAGTTGGTCGTGTCCGCCGACGCGCAGCCCGCGCAGCCAGCCGAGGTGGTTGAGGCCGACGTAGTCGATCCACGCGGTCGCCGGGTCGGCGCCCAGTGTTGTGGCCACGCGGCGTCCGAGTCCCACCGGCGAGTCGCAGATGCCGATGACGCGGTCACCGAGAACGCGGCTCATCGCTTCGGTGACCAGGCCCGCCGGGTTGGTGAAGTTGATGACCCAGGCGTCGGGGGCGAGCTCGGCGACGCGGCGCGCGATGTCCACGGCCACCGGCACCGTGCGGAGGCCGTACGCGATGCCCCCGGCGCCGACGGTCTCCTGGCCGAGGACTCCTTCGGCGAGCGCGACCCGTTCGTCGGCGGCGCGGCCCTCCAGCCCGCCGACCCTGATCGCTGAGAAGACGAAGTCGGCACCCCGCAGGGCCTCGTCCAGGTCCGTGGTCGCCCCGACCTCCGGCGCGTCCTTGTGCGCGGCCGCCTGTTCCGCGAGCACTCCGGCGACGGCGTCCAGCCGCCCGGCGTCCACGTCGTGCAGGGCGATCCGCGTAACCCGGCCCTCCGCGTGATCGCCGAGCAACGCCCCGTACACGAGGGGCACACGGAAGCCGCCGCCGCCGAGAATGGTGAGCTTCATGCCCGTACGCTACTCGGCGTCGCGGGCTGCTCGTCGGCCCCGGCCGGGCCGTCGGCCGGGCCTGCCGGTTCAGCCGAGGTCGAAGGCGTTGGGCAGGCCGAGACGGTAGCGGGTGCGGTCGTGCCGTCTGAGCGGTTCCATCTCCGGGGCGCGGAACAGGGGGGTGATCGTGCAGCGGGGAGCCGGGGAGCCGGAGCGGTCCAGCAGCGCGTTGACCGCAGCGCGGGCGGAGGCGTTGGCGCCCTCCATGGTCGCCAGGTCGATGTCGACACTGACGTAGTCGCCGGCCAGGTAGAAGTTCGGGATCCGGGTCACGGCCTGCGGGCGATTGTGGAACGTCCCCACGGGGTGGATGAGGAGCTCGTCGTCGTTGGTGGGGTTCGGGGTGCCGAGGCCGTCGACGCCGGGGTCGAGGAACCAGGAGTGCAGGGAGCTGTCCTTGAGGACCACCTTGCCGGTGTCGTTCAGCGCTGCCTTCAGCTGCGCCCACACCTCTTTGGCGACCTCGGCGCGGGTGCACTGCTTGGCGGTCCTGCCGTACAGGATGCCCGGCCGGTCCCATTCGGAGATGTCCACGGACACACAGTCCACCGCCACACCGTCGCCGTAGTCGGCAGGGAAGTCGCGGTCCGGCCAGTGCGCCGCCTGCTGGATGGCCGTCAGCGACCAGGGTGAGTCGATGCAGTTGAGATGACCGTGCAGCAGCGGGGCTCTCTCGGTCAGATAGAACTGGATGCCCGTCATCCAGTCGGTCTGCAGCTTGTCGCAGCGTGCGAGCTGCGGATCCGCCGCACGCAGCTCCTGGCCCCAGGTTCGCCGGGCGTGCTCCACCGGCATCGCGGAGATGTAGTGGTCGGCCGTCACCGACTCACCCGCGCCCTGCGGGTTCTCGACGACGACACCCGTCACCTGCCCGGAGGCGTACTGCACCTCCCGTACGGTCCAGCCGACGCGGAACTCCACGCCCAGTGAGTCGAGATGAGCCACCCACGGGTCGATCCACGCCTCGTTGGTGGGTGCGTCGAGGATCCGGTCGAGCGGCCCGTCGGCCCCGCGCCCGAGCGCGTTGAAGACGAAGGCCTCCAGCAGGGTGGCGACCGTGCGGGTGCTGGCTTCCTCCGCCTTGGTGGCCACGATGTTGCGGGTGAGTCCGACGGCGAGGATGCGCTGGTAGTCGTAGCTCATCTCCTCGGCCCTGATGAACTCCCACCAGGGCGTGCGTTCCCACGTACGGTCGCGGCGCTCGTCGCAGCTGGTGAGGAAGACCAGCAGACGGTTCACGAAGTACGCGGTCTCGTGGAACGGGATGCCGAGGGCCGTGTCGAGCAGGCCGGTCAGTGCCCGGCGGATGTCGTCGAGGGTGAGGTCGGGTGGCTGGTGGCCGGGCCACGGGAGGGGGATGCGCAGATCCTCGCTCCCGGTGCGGGCGAACGACATCTCGGACGGCGCGACCAGGTTGTCCCAGACGCCGCGCGGGTTCCCGGGGAAGGGGATGCGGCGCATGGTGTCGGGCAGGTTGTGGTAAATGCCGGGGATGAAACGGAAGCCGTGCTCGCCGGGGAGCGGTCTGCGCCCACCCTTCGCGCTGTCGGGTACGTCCATGCTTCTGGCCTTGCCTCCGAGGGCCCGGCGCTCGTACACGGTGACCCGTAAGCCGCGCTCCGCGAGTTCGTGAGCGGCCGTCAGCCCGGCGACGCCTCCGCCGAGGACGGCGACGGAAAGGGATGGCGAGACCTGGCGGGTGGCTGCCGCGGCGGTGGGGGCGACCCCCACGTTGCCGAGGGCCGCGGCGCCGCCGACTCCGGCGGCGCCTGCCATGAAGGTGCGCCGTGAGGTAGGGCGCCCGGTGTGTCCTGCATCGTGATGTCCTGAGTTGCGGTGTCCTGGACTGCGTCGGGAGGTGCCAGAACGATCCATCCGAGCCCCCTTACCGTTGGTAACTGTCGCACCCGGCGCTGGAGCATACGGAGATCCCTCACGACTCGGAAGCCACGCGGGAGCCCCGGTCGCGCAATGGCTGGAAAATGAAGCCATGGCCAGACGCATCAAACGCACCAAAGGCACCACGCCTCCCGCCCTCACCGCAGACTCGCCGTGCCCCTGCGGCCTGCCGGACACCTACGCCCGGTGCTGCGGGCGGTTCCACAGCGGAGAGGAGTCCGCGCCCACCGCGGAACTGCTGATGCGTGCGCGCTACAGCGCATTCGTCGCCCACGACGCCGCGTATCTGCTGCGCACCTGGCACTCGTCGACGAGGCCGCCGCATCTCGAACTGGATACCGGCATGCAGTGGACGGGTCTCGAGATCGTCGACACAACGGACGGCAGCGCGTTCCACACGGCCGGCGCGGTCACCTTCCGCGCCCGCTACCGTCACCACGGCAATCGCGGTGAGCTGCACGAGCGCAGCAACTTCGAACGGGAGCAGGGCGCCTGGGTGTACGTGGACGGCACCTTCCTGGAGTGAGCCGACGAGGGCGGCCCCCGGGCCGGTAGGAGCTGGTTCAATGCACACGTGATCGAACTGATCGAAGTGCTGGTGGCCGCAGCGTGCGCCGCTCTCGTCGGCCGGCTGGTGCTCCGCAGACGCCGGCAGCGGGCGGCCGCCGTCGCCGCGGGCGAAGAGGCGGGCATCCCGTGCATGCTCAAGCGCTCCACGGGCGGCTCGCGTTGGCGACCGGGGCGCCTGCTGATCGGTGCGGGCCCGCTCACGTGGCAGGCATCCTGGGGCGGCCGTAAGTCCGCCCTCCCCGCCGGACTGCGCCGCACCGGGGTGCGGGCACCGTCGGTGCGCGAGGCGCTGGGCATCAACCCGGGATCCCGGATCGTGGAGTGCGAGGCGGCGGACGAGATCATCCTGATCGCGGTCATGCCGCAAGAACTGGACCAGGTCCTGAAGGCCGTCGACAGCGCCTGAGCACATGTTCAGGGCGGCAGCCCGACCCCGCCTCCCGGCCGCCGCCGTGGGGCGGACCGAGCCCCGCAACCAGCGTCGCGCCCCCGCGCCCCGGGGCCGCGCCTCGGACCCGTGGCTCAGAACTCTGGCCCCGGACCCGCGCCCCGGTCCCGCCCGCCGGCACCCGAGCGCCCCGCGTCAGCGGATGCGGCGGCCCGAGATCGCAGCATCCGCCCGAAGACCTCACGGAGCACCGCGCTGCCGCAGCTCCCCCTGCATGACCTCGCCGATCTCCTTGCCGGACAGGCCCTTCACGATCCTGGCGAACTCCTCGGGAGAGACCGCGGAAAAGTCGAGGCCGCCCAGCTCGCTGCCGATACCGTCTGCCACAGCGCTTCCTTGCTCCGGAGTGAACTTACCTTTGGGTAAGGTACGAAAGGCCGCCCCTCGAACAAGACGGGGCGGCCTGAAGGAAGAAGTGAAGGACCGGGGCGTTCAGCGACCGCGCCGCGGCCCGACCGTGAGCCGGGGGTCATAAGCGGCCAGCACCTTGTTGGCCCGTGCCAGCGTGGACAGTGCGTGTTCCCTGTCCGCCCGGTCCTCCGCGCAGAGCGGGCCGCGGAACAGGCCCACCTCGCGTGCGGCGCACTCGGCGTCGATCTCCGCCTGCAGGATGTGGACCGGCATGCAGGAGCCGATCATCACGGCGACACGGTCGGGGATCGGTACCGGGACGAGGGGGGACGCGATCACGTGAAGTCCTTCTCTACCATTTACGGGTCGCCCCGTTGATTTCTCGTTACGCGGGAGTAAGTTGCCCCGCGAGTAAGTGCCGAGGTCCCGTCAACTCCCTGCCCGCGAACCGCGAACCCGCGAACTGGAGCCGACCATGGGCGTACACAAGGATCTGAAGAGGGCGAAAAAGCACAGCGATCTCGCCGATCGCGTCCCGGTCGAACTGGTCAGGGAGGACGGTGTCGTACGAGAGGCGCGCACAGCGCTCCTCGTCCGGCCGTCCGTCTCCGGTAGCACCGCCGACATACCTTACGCGAACGCCGCCGAAGCACCCGAATCAGTGGTGCTGCGCCGAAAGGGTGACGACGGTCGCTGGCGACCGGTCACCGCCGCCGAATTCGCACGTCAAGTGACCGAGACCGCCAAGGGGTTGATCGAAGCGGGTCTCGAGCCGGGCGGCCGCGTCGCCGTGATGTCGCGCACACGGTACGAATGGACTGTGCTCGACTTCGCAGTCTGGGCGGCCGGCGGGCAGAGCGTGCCGATCTACGCGACCTCCTCCGCGGAGCAGGTCGCATGGATCCTGCGGGACAGCGGTGCCGCCCAAGTCGTCGCGGAGACACCGGAACACGCCGAGCTCGTGGGCGAGGCCGCCCACGGCATGGACGCACCGCCCCGTGTCTGGACCCTCGACGGCGACGCGATGGTGACACTGGCCACACTCGGCAGGGAGATTCCCGACGAGGAGATCACCGCACGGCGCGCGGCGCTCACGCCCGACTCCGTCGCCACCCTCTGCTACACGTCCGGCACCACGGGAAAGCCCAAGGGCTGCATGCTCACCCATGGCAACCTGCACGCCGAGGCGTCCAACACCGTCGAGCTGCTCCACCCCGTCTTCCAGGCCGTCACCGGCCAGACGGCGTCCACCCTGCTGTTCCTGCCGCTCGCCCACATCCTGGGCCGCACCATCCAGATCGCCTGCCTCATGGCGCGGATCGAACTGGGGCACTGCCCCAGCATCAAGCCCGACGAACTCCGTCCCGAGCTGCAGAGATTCAGGCCCACCTTCCTGGTCGGGGTGCCGTACTTCTTCGAGAAGATCCACGACACGGGCCGCGCCACTGCGGAGAAGATCGGCCGCGGAGCCTCGTTCGAGCGTGCGCACCGCATCGGCGTCCGGTTCGCGGAGGCATACCTGGCGAAGTTCCTCGGCACGGCCACCCGCACCGGCACCGCCAAAGGCACCGGAAGAGGCCCAGGGCCCGCCCTCACCGCCGCCTGGGCGCTGTACGACCTGCTCGTCTACCGGCGCATCCGTAAGGAACTCGGCGGACGGCTGCGCTACGCGATCAGCGGCGGATCGCCGCTCGACCGCGAACTCAATCTCTTCTTCTGCGCCGCGGGCATCGTGATCTACGAGGGGTACGGGTTGACCGAGACCACCGCGGCCGCCACGATCATCCCGCCGCTCGCCCCGCGGCCCGGCACCGTCGGGCAGCCCGTGCCCGGCACCGCGATCCGGATCGCCGACGACGGCGAGGTGCTGATCAAGGGTGGCATCGTCTTCGACTCGTACTGGAACAACCCGGCGGCAACCGGTGACGTGCTCCACGACGGGTGGTTCGCCACCGGCGATCTCGGCGCCCTGGACGACGACGGGTACCTGACCATCACCGGCCGGAAGAAGGACATCCTCGTCACCTCGGGAGGCAAGAACGTCTCACCCGCCGTCCTCGAGGACCGGCTGCGCAGCCGCCCACCGGTCGGCCAGTGCGTCGTCGTCGGGGACAGCCGCCCCTACGTGGCCGCGCTCATCACCCTGGAGCCGGAGGCGATGGAGCACTGGCTGGCCGTACGGAAGCGCCCGACGGGCACTGCGCTCGCCGAGCTCTGCGAGGACCCGGAGCTGATCGCCGACGTCCAGCGGGCCGTGGACCATGCGAACGCGGCGGTCTCCCGCGCCGAGTCGATCCGCCGGTTCGCGATCGTGCCGGGCGAGTTCAACGAAGAGAACGGCCTGCTCACTCCGTCGTTGAAGATCAAGCGCCATGCGGTGGCCGCCGCCTACGCGAAGGAGATCGACACGCTGTACGCCTGAGCCGACCGACCGACTCGGCATGGCTCTCCCCTCGTGGTCCGAGGATCCGGCACCCGGCGACGAGCCGTGCTCAGCGCCCGGGGGGAGACAGCACCTCGGCCAGGTCATAGCTCACCGGCTCCTCCAGCTGTGTGTACGTACAGCCGGCGGGCTCCCGGTCGGGCCGCCAGCGCCGGAACTGCGCCGTGTGCCGGAAGCGGTCGCCCTCCATGTGGTCGTAGGCGACCTCGACCACCCGCTCGGGTCGAAGCGCCACCCATGACAGGTCCTTCTTGCCGGACCAGCGGCTCGGCGCACCGGGCAGCCGGGCGCTCTCATGGGCGCTCTCCTCCGCCCAGGCCGCCCAAGGGTGATCGCCCACCGAATCCAGGCGCAGCGGCTCGAGCTCCTCCACCAGCTCCTCGCGCCGCTTCATCGAGAACGCGGCACAGACGCCGACGTGCTGCAAGGCGCCGGAGTCGTCGTACAGGCCGAGCAGCAGCGATCCGACGACCGGCCCGGACTTGTGGAAGCGGTAACCGGCGACAACGACGTCGGCGGTCCGCTCGTGCTTGACCTTGTACATCAGCCGGGTGTCCGGCCGGTAGGGCAGGTCCAGCGGTTTGGCGACGACCCCGTCGAGGCCGGCGCCCTCGTAGTGCTCGAACCACTCCTGTGCGACCTCCACGTCGGTGGTCGCGGGCGCGAGGTGCACGGGCGGCCGCGCGTCGGCGAACGCCTCGGTGAGCATCGTCCGCCGCGCCTTGAGCGGCGCGTCCAGCAGCGACTCGTCCCCGAGTGCGAGCAGGTCGAAGGCGACGAAGCTGGCAGGTGTCCGTTCGGCGAGCATCCGCACCCGGGAGTCCGCGGGGTGGATGCGCTCGGTGAGCCGGTCGAAGTCCAGCCGCCCCTGGTGTGCGATGACGATCTCCCCGTCGACGACGCAGCGGGCCGGCAGGTTGGCCGACAGCTCGACGACAAGCTCCGGGAAGTACCTGGTGAGCGGCTTGCCGGTCCGGGAGCCGATCACCATCTCGTCGCCGTCGCGGTGCACGATCGCCCGGAAGCCGTCCCACTTCGCCTCGTACTGCATCCCCGGTGGGATCTTCTTGACGGCCTTGGCCAGCATCGGCTTCACAGGCGGCATCACAGGCAGATCCATGCGTCGATTCTGCCCGATATGCGACATAACCGCCCTCGGCCTACCGTGGCCCACATGGGTGCAGCGGGTGCAGCGGTGGAGCTGGAAGCAGGCGGGCGGACCGTACGTGTGTCCAATCCGGACAAGATCTACTTCCCGGAGCGGGGGTTCACCAAGCTGGACGTGGCGCGGTACTACCTGGCCGTCGGGCCGGGGATCGTCCGGGCTCTCCGCGACCGGCCGACGACGCTCGAGCGCTACCCCGAGGGTGTGGAGGGCGAGTCGTTCTTCCAGAAGCGCGTCCCCAAGTACCTCCCCGACTGGATCCCGACCGCGCACATCTCCTTCCCCAGCGGGCGCACCGCCGACGAGATGTGCCCCAACGAAGTCGCCGCCGTGATCTGGGCTGCCAACCTCGGCACGCTGCCGTTCCACCCGTGGCCGGTGCGCAGAGGAGCCGTCGACCACCCCGACGAGCTGCGCATCGACCTCGACCCGCAGCCGGGCACCGACTTCAAGGACGCGGTCGCCGCCGCACACGAACTGCGCGCCCTGCTGGACGAGTACGGTCTGCGCGGCTGGCCCAAGACGTCCGGCGGTCGTGGCGTGCACGTCTTCGTGCCGATCGAGCCCAACTGGGAGTTCACGGGGGTGCGCCGCGCCGCCATCGCGGTGGGCCGGGAGCTGGAGCGGCGGATGCCGGGCCGGGTGACCACGGCGTGGTGGAAGGAGGAGCGCGGCGAGCGGATCTTCGTGGACTACAACCAGACCGCCCGCGACCGCACGATCGCCTCGGCCTACTCCGTACGCCCCCGCCCTCATGCCCCCGTCTCCGCCCCGCTGCGCTGGGAGGAGCTCGACGACGTGTCGCCCTTCGACTTCGACCTGGCCACGATGCCCGGCCGGTTCGCCGAACTGGGCGACGTGCACGCCGACATGGACGACAATGCCTTCTCGCTGGAGGGCCTGCTCGAACTGTCGCGCAAGGACGAACGCGATCACGGCATGGGTGACCTGCCCTACCCGCCCGACTATCCGAAGATGCCGGGAGAGCCGAAGCGCGTCCAGCCGAGCCGCGCGAAGAAGTCCGCGACCTGAGCCACGGCCTGCCGGGCGCCGGGGACGGCAAAGGGCCACCTCCCGGGCGGGAGGAGGCCCTTTGCGCGCGAGCAGAAGGTAAGAGCTAGAGCTCCTTGATCCGGATGTCGCGGTACGAGATGACGTCCGTGGTGCCGTGGACCTGGAGGCCGATGTAACCGGAGGCGTACCGGCGGCCGTCCGTGCCCGGGTCGTCGGAGCGCGGGGGCTCGAAGACCTGGCCGCCGGTGTTGTCGAACTCGTTGATCAGCTTGCCGTTGCGGAAGATCGAGTAGTGCTGACCCTCCACCCGGATCTCGTAGTCGTTCCAGGTGCCCTTCGGCGTCACTCCGGCGCCGGCGAGGCCGACGCGGTCGAAGCCGTAGATCGAGCCGGACTTGTACATGTCGCCGTCCGGGCGGTCCAGGACCTGTACCTCATGTCCGTACTTGATCGCGACCCACTCCGGACGGGACTCCTCCGGGTTGTCGTGGACGTACGGGAAGCGGACGAAGACACCGCCGTTGGCGTTGCCCGAGCCCGGTGCGTCGTCGCGCCACTGGAGCTTCAGCGAGAAGTCGCCGTACTGCCGCTGCGGGAACCACAGCATGCCCATGCCGGGCACGGTCGTGCTGCTGGTCATGGCCCCGTCCGCGCTCAGTGAGAACTTGCCGCCGCCGACCTGCTGCCACTTGGTGAACGTCTCCTCGGTGCCGTCGAAGAGCTTGCGGTAGCCGTCGGTCTGGCCCGGCTTGCCGATGCCGGACTGCTTGGCGGCGCGGTAGATCTTCCGGTGCTCGCGGGCGTCGATGACCCCCTCCTCGAGCAGCGTGTCGATGACCTTGTCGACGTGCTTGAGGAACAGGGCGTGCGAGGACCAGTCCTTCTCGTCCTCGATCAGCTCGTTGACGGTGCAGCGACTGCTCGTCATGCGGTTCGGGATGCCGGTGTCGACCGTGCCGACGATCACGGTCGCCCGCTCGTCGTACTCGGGGCAGTTCGGCGCGGGGACGCCGCCTCCCTCCACGACGGTGAAGGACAGGGTCTTGGCGGCCGAGGTGTTGCCCGCCTTGTCCGTGGCCCGGTAGAGGACCGTGTGGAAGCCGACCCGGTCGACCAGCACGGGCTCCGTGTACACGAGGTACGGACCGCCGTCGAGCGAGTACTCGACCCTGTCGACGCCCGAGCCTCCGGAGTCCACCGCGACGACGGTCACCGTGGCGCTGGTGATGTACGCGCCGTCGGAGTTCTGCTTGCCGGAGACGCCGGCCGTGGTCTGCGGCGGTTCCTTGTCCTCTGCCGGCGGCGCGACGACCGTGAAGTCGACGGACTTCTCCGCAGCGGCGTTGCCCGCCTTGTCGGTCGCCTTGTAGCGGACCTTGTGCGTACCCGCCTCATCGACCGTCACCGGGCCGGCGTACGGCTGCCAGGCGCCGTCACCGAGCACGTACTCGATGGTGTTGACACCGGAGCCGGCGTCCGACGCGGTGACCGTGACCGTGGCCATGCCCAGGTAGCGGCCCTGCTCGTCCTTGTCGCCGCTGACCGTCGCCGAGGTCTCCGGCGCGGTCGTGTCGTCCGTCGGCGGTGCGGCGACGGCGAAGGCGACCGCCTTCTCCACCTCGACGTTGCCCGCCTTGTCGTACGCGCGGTAGCGGACCTTGTGGGTGCCGACCTGGTCGACGACGACGGGCGCCGTGTACGGCTGCCACGGGCCGTCCGCGCCGACCGCGTACTCGATCTTGTCGACGCCCGCGCCCTCGTCGGTGGCCGCAAGGGTGACGGTGGCCTGGCCGACGTAGGCGCCGTCGGCGTTCTTGTCGCCGTCCACCTTCGCCGTCGTGACGGGTGCGGTGGTGTCCTCGCCGCTGCCCGCGGTGACGGTCAGGATGCCCTGCATCGAGCCGTGACCCGGGATGGTGCAGTGGTAGAAGTATCGGCCCTCCGTGAGGTTGACCTCGGCAGTGTGCTTGCCGCCCATGTCGTCGTTCGGATTGGCCAGGATGTTGAGCGGGACGTCGTTGTTGAACTCGACGTCCGACACGGAGAACGTCAGCGTGTGCGGCATTCCCGTGGTGTTGCCGGTGGCCGTGCTGTTCTCGAAGACGATCGTCGCGGGGCCCGCCACCGCCGTGGTCGGGAAGGACAGGTACTTGTCGATCGCGTCGCCGGCCTTCCAGGTCAGCACCTGGGCGGCGGCCGCCTGCCGGCCGTCGGCCGGCGCGGTGTCGGTCTTTCCGTACGCGGCCGCGGACGTCAGTCCGACAATCATCGCCACGGCGGCCAGCAGGGCCGTCCAGAAGCTCGCGGTTCTGTGTCCGAAGGTCACTGCGCCGCCTTCCTCGCCAGTTGGTCCGCGGCCGGGGTCGCCCCGCCGCCCTTGTAGGTCACGCGCCACAGCGCGGAGTTGGTGTCCGAGGTGAAGAACCCGCGCCCGTAGTCCAGGACGTAAAGCGACCCGTCGGGCGCGAACTTCCAGTCCATGAGGTTGCGGATACCGCCGGAGCCCACCGGGATGATCTTCTTGAGCGACTCGGCGTGCACGGGCAGGCCGCCCTTGCCCACGGTCTTCGGATCGGTGAGCACCGCGTGCCGCGGCTGGTCTCCGTCGTAGAAGTCGCCGACGAACCACTTGCCGTCCCAGTACGCCGGCCACTTGACCGCCGAGTCGCTCGCGGCGTCGAAGCGGTAGACGGGGCCGTTCATGGTGGCCTGGCCGCCGCCCTTGAGCCACGGCAGCAGGAGCTTCTGCTCCTCCTGCTTGTAGCTCGGAATGCCGTTCGCGTCGCGCGGGTAGTCCACGCCGCCGCCCTGCGGCGAGTACCAGATGGTGTTGGGAGTGACCGGCGGCAGGTTCACCAGGCCGTCGTTGTTCGGGGACTCGTTCTTCGGGGCGTCGCAGTCGTACCAGCCGAGCGGCTTGCTCGGGTCGGGAAGATTGCGGTCGCGGTAGGGCTGGTTGTTGCCCATGCAGTACGGCCAGCCGTGGTTGCCGGCCTTGGTGATGGCGGCGAAGGTGTCGTACTTGGCCGGACCCCAGGTCGTCGAGGGCGCACCCGCGTCCGGGCCGACCCAGCCCGCGTAGAGGATGTCGGTGTTCTTGTCGACGAAGATACGCGCCGGGTTGCGCACGCCCATCACATAGATCTCGCCGCGGGTCTTGCCGCCGCCCTCCGCCGTCTCCTCGCCCGTGAACAGGTTCCCCGCGGGGAGCGTGTAGGTGCCGTCGTCCTCGGGGTGGATCCGCAGGATCTTGCCGTTGAGGTTGTTGGTGTTGCCGGCGGTGCGGCGAGCGTCGGCGAAGGAGACGCCCTTGAAGTTCGGCTCCGGGTTGTTGCCCGAGTAACCGCCGCTGAAGCCGGACGAGTTGTTGTCACCGGTGGCGATGTAGAGGTTCTCCTCGGAGTCCCAGGCCATCCCGCCGCCCGAGTGGCAGCAGCTGTGGATCTGTACCGGCCAGTGCAGCAGCACCTTCTCGCTGGACAGATCGAGCTTGTCGGTCGCCAGATCGAGAGTGAAGCGGGAGACCCGGCGCTCGGCCATGTGCGTGTCCCGGTTGATCTCCGAATGGGGCGTGTAGTGCAGGTACACCCAGCCGTTGGTCATGAAGTCGGGGTCCAGCTCGATACCGAGCAGACCTTCCTCGTTCTTGACCAGCTCGTCGCCGCCGCCCTTGTTGCCGAAGACCGTCAGCGCGCCCGCCTTGGTGACCGTCTTGGTCTTCGGGTCGTAGACGTGGATCTCGCCCTGGCCCTTCCCGATGTCCGGGTTGTTCCAGTCGGTCACGACCGGCCGGGACGAGTCGGCGCCGCCGCGCCCGATGTACAGCACCCGCCCGTCGGGGGCGGTGACCAGTCCGTGCGGCTCGCCGACCTGGTCGTTCTGGCCGGGCTGGTTGGGCCGGGTGACCCGCTCGGCGGTGTAGTTGGCGTCGATGGTGGCCTTGCAGTCGGCCTGCGAGAGTCGCGCCGTCCAGGCGAGCGCGCCGCGCAGATGGTCGCGGAAGTCCGTCTCCGCGTAACTGTCGACCGTGCCGCCCATGCCGGTGTAGAAGGAGCGGCCGCCGTCGTAGTCCCGGCACCAGGAGATCGGGTGGTCCCAGCCGTTGCCCTTGGCGGCCGGGGTGTAGGAGCTCTCCTTGACCCGTGCCACGGTGTGCACCTTGCCGGAGGGGTTCTCCGCCCAGTTGAACCACTTGTCGGGCCGCTTCCACTGCAGGGGAAGCGACTTCGTGGCCGGATGCGTGCGGTCGCCCACCTCGACGACGGCCCGTTGGCTGCTGCTCGGCGCCCCCGTCGGCCGGGCGCCGATCAGACCGGTGAACCAGTCCGAGTACGGCTCCGTGCGGGCCGCTTCATGGATGCCGACGAACCCGCCGCCCGCCTCGAGGTACGACTCGAGGCCGGCCTCCTGCTCGGGGTCGAGCACATCGCCGCCGCCGGTCAGGAACACCACGGCGTTGAACCTGCCGAGCCGCTTGGCGTTGGTGAACACCGCCGGGTCGTCGGTGGCCTCCGTCGTGAAGCGGCCTGCTGTCGGGCCGGTCAGCCCGATCGTCTCGATCGCGGAGATGCCGGCGTTGACGGTCGGCGACTCCGCCGTGGAGGAGCCGTGGAAGACGAGTACCCGCACTTTCGCGCCACCCGGCGGTGACGGCAGGGACAACGTTGTCGCCGCAGGCTCCGGCGGATAGGGCGCGGCGCTTGCGGCACCGCCGCCCCCGAGCAGGGAAGCGGTCAGGGCGCCGACTCCAAGTGCCGCAGCCAGAAGGCGTGTTCGGGATCTTGGATTTCCGGACCTGTGATGTGGTGCGCGCTGCATGTGGTCACCCACCCCTCTTTGGTCACAACAACAGCCGTTGAAGCTAGACCTCTTTTCGCGGTTCGCCAATAGATATGACCGCATCACGACGAACTTTGTCCTGACTGTGGATAAACGAAGATCACCCGGCTACCGTGTGGCCGTCCCCGGGGTCAGTTGCGCCCCGTCAATCTCTGCCGACGACTGGAGAGTTTCGACATGGACAGACGGAGCTTCAACCGGCGTCTGCTCGCGGGCGGCGCGGCAGCGGCGGCCACCGGCGTGACATCGTTGTCGGTCGCTTCCGCCTCCAATGCTGCCTCCCCTGCGGCCAAGGGCGCACCCAGGACTGCCCAGGCGGGCGGGCAGGTACGTCATCTCAAGCTGTACGCCGAGAAGATGGCGAACGGGCAGATGGGCTACGGGCTGGAGAAGGGCAAGCCGACGATTCCCGGCCCGCTGATCGAACTCGTCGAAGGGGACACCCTGCACATCGAGTTCGAGAATCTGATGGACGTGCCGGTCAGTCTGCATCCCCACGGGGTCGACTACGACATCGCCAACGACGGCACGAGGATGAGCCGCAGCCACGTCGAACCGGGTGCCACCCGCACCTACACCTGGCGCACGCACACCCCCGGCAACCGCTCCGACGGCACATGGCGGCCGGGCAGCGCGGGCTACTGGCACTACCACGACCATGTCGTCGGCACCGACCACGGCACGGGCGGCATCCGCAAGGGTCTGTACGGGCCGCTGGTGGTGCGCAGAAAGGGCGACATCCTCCCGGACAAGCAGTTCACCATCGTCTTCAACGACATGACGATCAACAACCGGCCCGCCGCCGACCCGCCCAACTTCCGTGCCACCGTAGGTGATCGCGTGGAAGTCGTCATGATCACGCACGGCGAGTACTACCACACCTTCCACATGCACGGTCACCGCTGGGCGGACAACAGGACCGGCCTGCTCGCCGGCGCCGACGACGTCAGCAGGGTCATCGACAACAAGATCACAGGTCCCGCGGACTCGTTCGGCTTCCAGGTGATCGCCGGCGAACACGTGGGCGCCGGGGCGTGGATGTACCACTGCCACGTCCAGAGCCACTCCGACATGGGTATGGCCGGACTCTTCCTCGTCGCCAAGCCGGACGGCACGATTCCGGGCTACGAACCGCACCATCCGGAAGGCTCGGGCGAGGAGCACGCCCACTAGCCACCGACGGTGCACAGGTCCCACACCGCCCACGCTGTGCACGGCTCGGGCTGCACGTAGATGCGAGGACCGCGGCCGACGACCCGGCGGCGCCCGACGGCGGTGCCGTCGGGCCGGACGAGGGTCGTGGTCGCATACGGCTCGGCGGCGGTGCCGGTGAGCGTGCACAGGACGAGACGGTCGACGTCGTCCTCGTACCCGCCGAAGAGGGCGGCACCGCCGCCGTGCACCGCGAGGGCCCTGGCTCCGGCCACCGGCGTCGACCGCACGGTCACCGACCGGCCCTCGCGGATCTCCAGCAGCGGCCACTCGGTGTACGGGCAGGCCCAAGCGGTGCCCTTGTCCACGTTGAGGGCGTAGCAGTCCGCCACGTACTCGATCTCGGACGCCGGCTTCATCTCCCACAGGGCCTCGCCCGACGCCGACCAGCGGCGCAGGCCGGGCTCGCTGAGCGGATCGTCACCGAACACGCCCTCGTCGAAGTAGCCCACCCACAGGTCCCCGGACTCGTCCGCCAACAGATGCTGGATCGCGTCACCGACGGCGAAGGACCAGGAGTGCCTGCCCAGAGCGTCGAATACCTGGACATGGTCGGCCCCGCCGCGTCGGCGGGCGTCGGCGACGACGAAGGCGCCGTCGGGCAGTGCGTCCAGCATCGGGTACCGCGCGGTCACGGCGCTGAGGTGGGTCTCCTGGACCTGGGTGTCGTCGACGGTCACCACCAGAGCGTCGTAGGGACCGCGGGCGGGGCGGTCGCCCAGCAGCCAGTGGGCACGCCCGAACGCGTCCACGGTGCTGTGCAGGACCACCCGCTGCGCGTGCGTGCGTGGCAGCCGGGCGTAGGGAACGAGGGACATGGTCTCCATGTGGTGCTCCTCGGCAGTGGCGTGCTTGCGTGGGGACTCGGGCGACAGTCGTCCGGTCCGGCGGCGCGTTGGCCGAGGGAAGGAGCGCCCGGCGGCTACGCGACATGAGCCTTTCTGGTCGTCATGACCGTGATCCTCGCGGACGACGCGGCCCGGACGCAACGGACTTCGGCGAAGGCGCGGGGTCGCCGGGCGGCGCGCCGTACTGCCCCCGCGCGGGACGGGGAGCAGACTGGGCACCGTCAATTTCGGGGGACCGGCCCCGATGGAGGGAACCATGCTCACCACCGCGTATGCCCCAGGCTCCCCGAACTGGATCGACCTCGGCACACCCGACCTCGAGGCGGCGAAGGCCTTCTACGGCGGGGTGTTCGGCTGGACTTTCCTGTCGGCCGGGCCGGAAGCGGGCGGCTACGGGATGTTCCAGCTCGACGGCAGGACGGTCGCGGCCGGCATGACCGTGCCTCCGGAGCAGGGCCCACCCGGCTGGAGCGTCTACTTCCGGACGCCGGACGCCGACGCCACCGTCAAAGCGGTCGAACAGCGCGGCGGCACGGTGGTGTTCCAGCCCATGGCCGTCTTCGACCAGGGCCGGATGGTGATCTTCCTCGATCCCGCGGGAGCCGGCTTCGCCGGCTGGGAGCCCGACCGGAACCAGGGCCTCGACCGGGTGGACGACCCGGGCGCGCTGTGCTGGCTGGAGCTCTACACCCCCGAGCCGGACTCGGCCCTCGACTTCTACGGCGACGTCTTCGGGTGGGAGAGCTCGTCCATGCCCCTGCCGGACGGCAGCGGCAGCTACACCATGGTCCACCCGGGCGGCGCGGGCGAGGACGCCATGTTCGCCGGTGTCGTACCACTGAGCGCCGACCCGCTCGAGGCCGCCGGCGGGCCTTACTGGCTGCCCTACTTCGCCGTCACCGACTGCGATGCCACCGTCGCCACGGCCCAAGAGCTCGGCGCCGACATCAGGATGGCCCCGGTCGACCTGGAGGGCGTCGGCCGCTTCGCCAAGCTCGGCGATCCGGCGGGCGCCCGGTTCGCCCTACTGCAGAGCTTCCGGTCGGCGTCCTGAGGTACGGAAAGAAGCGGTGACGGACGCGGGGCGGGAATCATTGATGCTTCATTGACCAGGTGTTTATCCGCGCGCTGCAACGTGTCACGCATGCCGATCAACACCACCACCGAGCAGGAACTCGCCTGGCAGGAGAGCGCTTTGTGCGCCCAGGCGGGCCCCGAATTCTTCTTCCCGGCCCCGGGCTCGTCCACCCGCGAGGCCAAGCAGCTGTGCGGAGCGTGCGAAGGCAGAGTGGCCTGCCTCGAGTACGCGCTGACCCACGACGAGCGGTTCGGCGTCTGGGGCGGCCTCTCGGAGAAGGAACGCCACCGCCTCAAGAGCACCGGCCGCTGACCGCCGCCTGCGAGTCACTGACGCCTGCCGTCCCACGATCCCGGCGGCTCAGGAGGTGACGCGGAAGGTCTCCCCGTAGACGCGCCACTCCAGCGGGACGTCCAGATCCACATTCCCGTTCCGCAGGAACACCCGCTGAGCGGTGTCGATGCGCGAGGTGTCCCTGCTCTGCTCGGTCCGCTGTCGTCCGATCACGGCCCGGCCGGCGTCGAGGAAGGCGTTCAGGTAGGCCTTCTCGTCGCCGCCCTCCGCGGCCGTGTCGGCCTTCGCCATCGCCGCCTCGCGGATGCCGTAGAAGCCCTCGGGGCCGATCCCCGGGCCGTGCAGCACCATCGCGTCGTAGTAGATGAACTGGCCGAGCGTGGACAGGCCGTCCATCTTGGCCAGCCGCACCGCCGGGTCGAAGTAGATCCGGTCGCGCATCGCGTCCTGCGCCGCCCGGAAGGCGGGATCCTCCGCGGCTTCGGCCCAGGCCGCCTCGAAGGGGGCGCCCAGGCCCTCGTGCGAGTCGCTGCCGTCGACCTTGCGCAGGGCAGGGAGGTAGCGGGCCAGCGGGTTGTCCGGGTGCCTGTCGGTGACGTACTCGACGAGCTGGAGCATGTCGTTCGTGCCCGAGCAGAAGCCGACGATCCCGGCCGTGTAGCCGTTGCCGTCGCCGATGTCCTCGATGGCGCCGTACTGGCCGCGCCAGTCGAGCGTCGAGTTCTCCGCGCTCGCCACCAGCTTGGCGGCGAGCTCCTTCTTCCCGGGAGCGGCGAGCCCCGCCGGCATCGCGTCGATGCGGTCGTCCAGCTCCTGCTGCTCGTCGGGGGTGTCCGCCTTCAGTGGATCGGGCGCCGCGGTCGTCCGGCTGATGCGCAGGCTCGGGTCGTCCTTGGGGCGCTGCGGCTCGCCGCCCCCGCCGAAGTAGACGGAGGCGGCGATGGCTATCGGGGCGCCGACCAGGACGACGCGCGTCAGGGGTTTCACGCCGGACAGCGTACGGTGCCGTCCGGCGGTCCCTGAAGGAGAGGGCTCAGCCCTGTGCGCGCGCGGCCATCCGGGCCTTGCGGGCCGCGAGCTTCTCGTCGAACTTGGACGCCTCCGAGTTGAGCCCGCCCATGTACAGGCCCAGCTCCTCCTGCGCCTTCTGCCCCTCCGGGCCGAGGCCGTCGATGTCCATGACCTTCAGGAAGCGCAGGACGGGCTGGAGCACGTCGTCGTGGTGGATCCGCATGTTGTAGATCTCGCCGATCGCCATCTGCGCGGCGGCCCGCTCGAAGCCGGGCATGCCGTGCCCCGGCATGCGGAAGTTCACGATCACGTCGCGCACGGCCTGCATCGTCAGGTCGGGGGCGAGCTGGAAGGCCGCGCCCAGCAGGTTGCGGTAGAAGATCATGTGCAGGTTCTCGTCGGTGGCGATGCGCGCCAGCATCCGGTCGCAGACCGGGTCGCCCGACTGGTGTCCCGTGTTGCGGTGCGAGACGCGGGTCGCGAGCTCCTGGAAGGAGACGTACGCCACCGAGTGGAGCATCGAGTGGCGGTTGTCGGACTCGAAGCCCTCCGCCATGTGCGCCATCCGGAACTGCTCGAGCTTGTCCGGGTCGACCGCGCGCGAGGTGAGCAGGTAGTCGCGCATCACGATGCCGTGCCGCCCCTCCTCGGCGGTCCAGCGGTGCACCCAGGTGCCCCACGCGCCGTCACGGCCGAAGAGGGAGGCGATCTCGTGGTGGTAACTGGGGAGGTTGTCCTCCGTGAGGAGGTTCACCACCAGCGCGATCTTGCCGATGTCCGTGACCTTGGACTGCTGGGGCTCCCAGGCCTCGCCGTCCTCGAAGAGGCCGGGGAAGTTGCGGCCGTCGGAGAACGGCACGTACTCGTGCGGCATCCAGTCCTTGGCGACCTTGAGATGGCGGTTGAGTTCCGTCTCCACCACCTCTTCCAGCGCGTACAGCAGTCGGGCGTCGGTCCACGCTTCCGAACTGCCGAGGTGGGGAGAAGTGAGGGTCACGGGTGCTCCTGGGGGACGGGGAGAGTTACCTACGTACTCGTAGGTTACGAAACCGTAGGTTAAGCACGCGATAAGGCCCGGGCCAAGCCCGCGAGAAAAATGTCCGATTGTGTCCCGTTATGCATGCAGGTCGCGCAGGCGAACGGAGAGGCAGGTAACGCATCCTTCGAGCTTCTCGAACTCGGAAATGTCGACCAGAACCGGCTCGTGCCCAAGGTCCGCGAACAGCTCCGCCGTCTTCGGCGCACTCGCCGCCATCAGCAGTTTCGCGCCGCCGAGCAGCACGACATGGGCCCCTGCCCCCTCCGGGACCGGCAGATGGCGAGGGAAGACCGTCGGCGTGTCGACCAGTGGCGGGTAGCCGACGACCGTCGTGTCGGGCAGCGCCGTGACCGCCGACTTCAGATGGAGCACCTTGCTGACGGGCACGGCCACCACCCGCGCCCCCAGCGGTTCGAAGGCGGCACGCAGCTGCCGCACGCCCTCGGCGTTGGTGCGGCCACCGCGGCCCACGTACACCGTATCGCCGACCTTCAGGACGTCCCCGCCCTCGAGCGTGCCCGGTTCCCACACCCAGTTCACCGAGCAGCCGAGCGCCGCCAGGGTCTCCTCGACCGCGGCGGTCTCCGGCCTGCGGGACTCGGCCCCGGGACGGGCGATCAGCGCGACGTTGCGGAACATCACCACGGTGTCCTCGACGAAGACGCCGTCCGGGCAGTCGTCGGCGGGTGGCACCTCGACGGTCTCCCAGCCGTGCTCGCGGAGTGCCGCCGCGTAGGCCTCCCACTGCGCCAATGCCAGGTCCACATCCACCGGGCTGCGCTCGATGTGGGTGACCAGCCCCTCGGCGAGGCGAGGGCCTGGGCGGCGGATCAGTGCTTTTCTGCTGGGCACGGAGGCATCTCCAGACGCGCGCTGTCGGTGTCCGGTCGCGCCCATCATGACCCGCCGCCCCCGCGCGACGGAATCCCCCGCAGCAGGCCGGCGGTCGGGCCGACGGAAACCCGCCCCGGCCAGACCGCCGCCTCTCCGTGCCTGCCCCTGCTCCTGTCGCGGTCATCCCATCGGAAACACTCCCTCCCGCAGCTCTTCCGCGGAGACATCCCGCAGCTCGCCGTCGAGCAGCAGTCGCCGAGTGATGCCGATCGACTCCAGGAACGCCGGATCGTGGCTCGCCACGATCAACGCCCCCTGGTACGACTCCAGCGCCGCGGTGAGGCTGCGCACACTCGCCATGTCCAGGTTGTTCGTCGGCTCGTCGAGCATGAGCAACTGCGGCGCCGGTTCCGCGAGAAGCAGCGCGGCGAGAGCCGCACGGAAACGCTCGCCGCCCGACAACGTCCCGGCCGGCTGGTCGGCCAGCGCCCCCCGGAACAGGAATCGCGCCAGCCGGGCCCGGATCTGGTTGTTCGAGGCGCCGGGGGCGAACCGGGCCACGTTCTCCACGACGCTCAGCTCGTCGTCGAGGAGGTCGAGGCGCTGCGGCAGGAAACGCAGCGGCACATCGGGCACCGCCTCGCCCGCCACCGGTTCCAGCTCGCCGGCGATGGTGCGCAGCAGCGTCGTCTTGCCGGCGCCGTTGCGTCCCACCAGTGCGATCCGTTCCGGTCCGCGTACCTCGAACTCCCCCTTCACCTCTGCCCCGTACTGCAGCCGCAGCTCGCTCAGGCGCAGTACGCCACGTCCGGGATGGACCTGGGTGCTGGGCAGTTCGATACGGATCTCGTCGTCGTCGCGGACCGCCTCGACCGCCTCGTCGAGCCGCTCCTTCGCCTCCGCGAGTTTCTCCGTGTGCATGATGCGGTGCTTGCCCGCGGACTCCTGAGCCGCGCGCTTGCGGGACCTCATCACGATCCTGGGCTCCCGCTTGGTGTCGTACATCTTCTGCCCGTACCGCTTGCGGCGGGACAACTTGATGTGAGCGTCCGCGAGTTCGCGCTTCTGGCGCTGCACGTCGGCCTCCGCGACACGCACCATCCTTTCCGCCGCCTCCTGTTCGACCACGAGGGCCTCCTCGTACGCGGAGTAGTTGCCGCCGTACCAAGCCACCTCGCCGTCGCGTAGATCGGCGATCTGGTCGACCAGTTCGAGCAATTGGCGGTCGTGGCTGACCACCACCAGCACCCCGGACCAGCGCGCCACCGCGTCGTACAGGCGCCGACGCGCGAACAGGTCGAGGTTGTTGGTCGGCTCGTCGAGCAGCAGCACGCCGGGCCTGGCCAGCAGCAGTGCGGCCAGCCGCAGCAGGACGCCCTCGCCGCCCGAGACCTCGCCGATGGTGCGGTCGAGGCCGATGTGCCCGAGGCCCAGTTGGTCGAGGGTGGCGTGTGCGCGCTCCTCGACGTCCCAGTCGTCGCCGACCGCGGCGAAGTTCTCCTCGCGCGGGTCCCCGGCCTCGATGGCGTGCAGCGCGGCACGGGTCTTCGCGATACCGAGAACCTCGTCCACCCGCTGAGCGGTGTTCAGGACCACGTTCTGCGGCAGGTAGCCGACCTCGCCCATGGTGCGGACGGACCCGGCGGACGGGGTGAGATCGCCGGCGATCAGACGCAACAGGGTTGATTTTCCTGACCCGTTGAGGCCGATCAGACCGGTGCGGCCAGGACCGACGGCGAGGTGGAAGTCCTCGAACACGGTGGTGCCGTCCGGCCAGGAGAAGTCGAGCGCGGAGCAGGTGACATACGTGGGGGAAGTAGACATGGGGCCTCCCGGTTGCTTGGTATGGGGTGGGGCAACGGGTGGAGACACCGAGGCGGGTGCGACAGCCGCCGGGAAAAGGGAAAGGTCCCGGTCGGGGGAGTGGACGGCATGGATCGCCGAGGTCGCACACGATGCACACACAGGCCACAGCCGGTGGTGCGCGGTGTCTCAAGACCTCAGACGAGCAACGTCCTACTCCGATCGACGACAACAGAACCGCTGTACACTGTAGAAGACCGCGGGTCGGCTGTCAACGCCCGATCGCCCCGGCTCACGGGACGCCACGTTGATGTCGCGAAACTGCCGGATCCCGCCGCCCTCGCGCTGATTGCATGGACGGCATGACACATCTTCCCGATCTCGCCCGCCGCTTCCGTTCCCTCCACACCGCGGAGCGCCCGCTGGTCCTCCCCAACGCCTGGGACACCGCGAGCGCCCGGATCGTCGCCGGGCCCGGGGGCGCCGAGCGTGGCCGAGTTGGGGCGGCTCGGCGCGGCGCGGGTCAGCGTCGGGGCAGGCATCGCACAGGCCGCGCACGCGCTCGTCCGTGCCGCTGCCCGCGAGCTGCTCACCGAGGGGACGTACGGCTCACTGGCCGACGGCTACGACTACGCGGAGCTCAACAGACTGCTGGGTGCGTGAGGGCGCCGGAGACCCCACGGCCGAACCGTTGTCGCGTCGGCTTCGCTCAACAGCTCAGGCGGCGTCGCGCAGCAGTTCGGCCAGGTCCTGGTCGAGCCCCAGATACAGATGCTCGTGCCCCTCGGGAACCGCCTCCTCCACGCGGTCGAGAAAGCGGCGCAGCTCGCCGGTGCGGATGTGCACCATCGCCATTCCCTCGGGGGCGTGGAACTCCAGGACCGTCCGGTCGTACCCGTACGGCCGGACCCGCACGTCTCCGAGGCCGGCCGGCTCGAGGACCCCGTCCGCCAGGAGCTCCCGCGAGAACGCCCAGGACACATCGGTGCCCTCCAGCGTCGCGGGGCCGGGGAAGTCGATGCGGACGGCGAAGGGATCCCGGCGGTCGTAGTGCAGCGTCGCGGGCACGGACTCCATCTGCGGAGCAGAGGCGACGAGGCGGGCCTGGACGGCCTGCTCGATGACGGTGGACAAAGGCCCGCTCCTTCGTGTGCGGCTCGTGGGGTCCCGGTGGCGGTGATTTCCCTGTGCACAGAAGAAGACGGCGGAATGACTGATTCCGTGCACCGGAATGAACAGTGACATGTGTCACCGCGCACGGGTCTCCCCTGGGCGCGGGCCGCGCACGCACCCTGGACGGGCCTGTGCCCGTGGGCTAGCTTCCAGCGCCATGACGTCCATGGGGAAGACGAGACGAGCGGTGTCGGTGGGACTGTGCGCGGCGGCGGTGACGGCTGGGCTGACCGCGCCGGCGCAGGCGGCGGACGGGCCGGCGCAGCGCGACGCCGCCGGATGGAGCCTGGAGGACACCGGAACCGACGTGCGGTTCCGCGGCCTGGCGCCCGTCAGCAGGAGGACCGCCTGGGTGGCCGGCTCGAAGGGCACCGTGCTGCGCACGGCCGACGGCGGCCGCAGCTGGCTCGACGTCTCGCCCCCCGGCGCGGAGGGCCTGGAGTTCCGTGACGTCGAGGCGTTCGACGGCCGGCGCGCGGTCGTCCTCGCCATCGGCGAGGGAGAAGCGTCCCGGGTGCTGCGCACGGAGGACGCCGGGGCGACCTGGACCGAGTCGTTCCGCAACACCGACCCCAAGGCGTTCTACGACTGCATGACCTTCTTCGACCGCCGTCACGGGCTGGCCATGAGCGATCCCGTGGACGGCAAGTACCGCATCCTGTCCACCGGCGACGGCGGCCGTTCCTGGAAGGTGTTGCCGAACGCCGGGATGCCGGCGGCCCTGCCCGGCGAGGCGGGATTTGCCGCGAGCGGCCAGTGCCTCGTCAGTTCCGGACCCAAGGACGTGTGGCTGGCCACCGGCGGCGGCGCCACGGCGCGGGTGCTGCACTCCGCCGACCGTGGCCTGAACTGGACCGTCGCCGAGTCGACGATCCCGGCCGGGGACCCGGCCCGTGGCGTCTTCGCGCTCGCGTTCCGCGACCGTACGCACGGCCTCGCGGTCGGCGGCGACTACCGCGCCGACCACGCGTCGCCGCAGGCCGCGGCCGTCACCGGGGACGGCGGCCGCATTTGGCGGCAGGCGAGGACGGCGCCGCCCGCGTACCGCTCCGGCGTGACCTGGCTGCCGCACAGCTCGTCCGCCGCACTCGCCGTCGGCCCCACCGGAACGGACCTGACGACCGACCGCGGGCGCACCTGGCGCACGGTCGACAGCGGTTCGTTCGACACCGTCGACTGCGCACCGGACTTCGGCTGCTGGGCCTCGGGGGAGAAGGGCCGGGTGGCCCGCCTGGAGTTCTGACGCCCGCAGCGGCTGTCAGGAGGGCAACTGCTGGCGGTACGGGGCGAGTTCGGGCGCGGTCTTGGTCGCGATGAACTCGGTGATCCGGTACGTGCACACCGCGCCCTCGATGAAGGGGTCGGTCGCCGCGATCTTCTCGATCCCGGCGCGATCGTCCCCGACGGCGAGGATGATCCCGCCGTCGCGCGGCTTCTTGCGGCCCGAGGCGATGACGACGCCCTCTTCGTAGAGGGCGTCCAGCCAGGCCACATGGGCCTCCAGGAGGGGTTCGACGCGCTCGACCGGTGCGGTGTAGGTCAGTTCCATCACAAACATGATCGTCAGGCTACCGGCGCGAGGGCGCACGGACCGGTTCCGGCCGACTTGTGGAACGGACCGATTGCGGCCGGCCGCAAGGGAACCGGCTCCGGCGGACCGGCGTCCGTGATCGATGACCGGACATTGCCGTGTACCCGCCGTGTACACGAGGGCCGGCAACTGAACGGCCGTACAGTCAGCAGTCTTGCCTGACCAGCAGACATGTGGGAAGAGAGGGTTCATGTCGCGCCGACTCATGAAGACCGTACTGGCAGCCGCCGGTGCCGCCGCCGTCGTAGCCATCACCCCGTTCACCGCGCAGGCCGCCTCGTACTCGGGCGGCAACTACGGCGCCTACGCCTTCGAAGGGCAGTACCCGACCGTCGGGGGATGCACGGGGACCTTCTCCCAGAAGTACGTGCGTTACGCCGAAGGTATGACGCTGCGTTACTATTACTCCGGTCAGTGCGGTTCCTACGCCCGGATCGAGAACTCCCGTCAGGGCTGTGTGGCGGTGGCGCAGCGCGCCGACGGCGGCGGCTGGGTCTCGGAGTCCGTCGACCCCGCCATCAACTACGCCTACACCAAGATCGCCAACAACCTCAACGGGCGGCTGTCACGCGCGATCCTGTCGTGCGACGGCCACGACCTCGCGAGCACGCCCTGGTACTGAGCCGCCCGGCTCGTACGGGTCGTAGGCTGGGTGCACCATGAAGATCGTCGAAGCGCCCGCCGGCTGGCCCGCGAACGAAGAGGCCGCTCTGGTCGTCCAGGACGAACTGCGCGAGCGCGTCGTCCTGGACGAACCGGGCCCGCCACCCGGCAGCGGTCTGGTGACCGGCGTGGACGTTGCCTACGACGACGAACGGGATGTCGTCGCGGCGGCAGCCGTCGTCCTGGACGCCGCGAGCCTGGAGGTCGTCGAAGAGGCGACGGCGATCGGCCGGATCACCTTCCCTTACGTGCCCGGCCTGCTGGCCTTCCGGGAGATCCCGACGGTGCTGGCGGCCCTCGAGTCCCTCACGGCAGGCCCCGGCCTCGTTGTCTGCGACGGCTACGGACGGGCGCACCCCCGCCGGTTCGGGCTCGCCAGTCATCTGGGCGTGCTGACGGGGCTGCCCGCGATCGGCGTGGCGAAGAACCCGTTCGTCTTCAGCTACGGCGGACTCGGCGACGAGCGAGGCGACTTCGCACCCCTCCTCGCCGACGACGGCGAGGAGGTCGGGAGGGCCCTGCGCACACAGAAGGGCGTGAAGCCGGTCTTCGTCTCGGCGGGCCACCGCGTGACGCTGGAGGCGGCATGCGCGCACGCGCTGCTGCTGGCGCGGGACTTCCGCATCCCGGAGACGACGCGCCGCGCGGACGCCTTGTGCCGGCGGGCGCTGCGGGAGGCGTCGGGCGGCTGACTCCGCCGGCCGGTCCGGCGTTCGCGGACAGCGCCCGCAGGGCGGTACCGGGGTCCGGGGGCCCCACGCCGCCAGGCGTACGGTGGTGGGGCCGTACGTGGTGGGCCCGTCACGTGGCGGGGCGGACACGTGGTCGGGCCGCACTTCCGCGCATCGGGAAGCAGCGGCGTAGGGAGCAGCCCAGCACAGCGGCCGACCGCGCCCCGCCGTCCCCTATTGCTGGTGCGCCACCCGGAACGTGATGCCCGCCGCGTCCAGTCGCGTCAGCAGCGCGTCACCCATCGCCACCGCCGTCGTCACCTGCCCGGACGTCTTCGGGAGGGAGTCGTGCGCCAGGCACAGCGCCGACTCGGCCAGGATCTTCGCCGTCTCGTCGTAGCCCGGGTCCCCGCCCTTCACCTCGGTGAAGACGCGACGGCGGCCGCCCTCGCCCACGAAGCGGACCGAGAACCAGCTCCGGGCGCGGCGCTTGGCGCTCGGTCCGTCGCCCGGGGCGTAACGCTCCATCAGCCACCGCCGGGCCGCCGGGATCTGGGCCAGGCCGAAGCCCACGCCCACGGCGGCCGGGCCGCCGAGGGCCATCGGCAGGCTCTTGACCGCCGCGTAGTGGCGGTAGCGGAAGTCGGGGCCGTAGCGTTCGAGCGCGCGGGCGGAGCGGGCCACGATCTGCGGGTCGATCGTCGGCAGGGGCAGCGCCCACGCCCCGGTCTCGCGGCTGAAGCGGGGCCCGCCGAGGGGTGCGCGCGCCCGGCGGCCGACGAGGCGCGGCTCGTGCAGGCGACGTTCCCGCGCGGCGGCCAGCGACTCGCGGCCCCGGCCCATCGCGGTGAGCGCGGAGGCCATCGTGCCGCCGGAGAAGAGCGCGTTGGTGCGGACGAAGCCGTCGATCGAGAGCGGCACGTGCTCGGGCAGCTGCTGCACCGTGAAGTACACGCCGAGGTCGTGGGGGACGGAGTCGAATCCGCACGCGTGGACGATCCGCGCCCCGGTCTCCCGGGCCCGCGCGTCGTGCCGTACGTACATCAAATCCACGAACTCGGGCTCGCCGGTCAGATCCGCGTAGTCCGTGCCGGCCTCCGCGCACGCCGCGACCAGCGCCTCGCCGTACCAGACGTAGGGGCCGACCGTCGTGGCGACGACGCGTGCGGACGCGGCGAGTTCCCGCAGCGACTCCGCGTCGGCCGCGTCCGCCTCGATCAGGGGCAGCGCCGTGCATGCGGGATTGATGACCGCGAGCTGCTCCCGCAGATGCTCGAGCTTCTGCCGGTTGCGCCCCGCGACGGCCCAGCGGCAGTCGGCGGGCGCGTGCCGGGCGAGGTACTCGGCCGTCAGCGTCCCGACGAATCCTGTCGCTCCGAAGAGCACGATGTCATACGGGCGCTGTGCGCGATCCGTGCCGTTCTGGCTGTTCAATGGCTCCTCCGCCGTCAGGGCCGGCCGCAGGCGAACGCCCCGGCGCCACGCCGACGTCGACGGCGAGGTCAGGGCCTGTCCGGCGGACCAAGGCCGGACAGACCCTAGCGCGCGAACCTGCCGCGCAGAAGATCCGTTCCCCATCGGTGACGGTGCACGGTGACGGTGCACGGTGACGGTGACACGCAGCGTAGAAGCGTGGGGTGTCGCGCTCGGCGGCGGCGGTGTTGGAGGATCTAAGCGCTCGCTCGCCGGAAACCCTTGTGTCCGGTGGAACACGTTCTTACCATCACTGGTGTTACATCAGTTGTGTCAAAGCAGTTGTGCCAGAGCCGCTGGGGGCTGGATGTCACTGTCAGGGAACGGCCCGCTGGCCGGGGTGCGCGTCGTGGAGCTGGCGGGCATCGGACCGGGTCCGTTCGCCGCGATGCTCCTCGGCGACCTCGGCGCCGACGTCGTGAGGGTCGACCGCCCCGGCGGCGCCGGACTCTCCATCGATCCGGCGTACGACCTCACCAACCGCAACAAGCGGTCCGTGCTGATCGACCTCAAGTCCGACGAAGGGCCCCGCCAGGTCCTCGATCTGGTCGAGCGCGCCGACGTGCTCATCGAGGGCTACCGGCCCGGGGTCGCGGAGCGCCTCGGGGTCGGTCCCGACGCGTGTCTCGCCCGCAATCCGCGTCTCGTCTATGGGCGGATGACCGGCTGGGGCCAGGAAGGCCCGCTGGCTGCACGAGCCGGCCACGACATCGGTTACATCGCTCTCACCGGCACCCTCTCCATGATCGGCAAGGCCGACGAGCCGCCCGTCGTCCCCGCCAACCTTGTGGGTGACTACGCCGGCGGCTCGCTCTACCTCGTCATCGGTGTACTGGCGGCCCTCCAGCACGCGCGCAGCGAGGGCGGCTCCGGGCAGGTCGTGGACGCGGCCATCGTCGACGGCGCGGCGCACCTCGCCACGATGATCCACGGCATGATGGCGGCCGGCGGCTGGCAGGACCGGCGCGGTGCCAACCTGCTCGACGGCGGCTGCCCCTTCTACGGAAGCTACGAGACGGCCGACGGCGAGTACATGGCCGTCGGCGCGCTGGAGCAGCAGTTCTACGACCAGTTCGTCGAGCTGCTGGGGATCAAGGACGAGATCCCGGCCCGCAAGGACTTCGGCCGCTGGGACGAGCTGCGCGACGCGGTCGCCGCCAGGTTCAGGACGCGCACCCGCGCCGAGTGGACCGCCGTCTTCGAGGGGTCCGACGCCTGCGTCGCGCCCGTGCTCTCGCTGCGCGAAGCCCCCGCCCACCCGCACCTCGCCGCCCGGGAGACCTTCGTCGACCACGGCGGCATCACCCAGCCCGCGCCCGCCCCCCGTTTCTCCGCCACACCGGCCGCCGTGACCAGGCCGCCGGCCCTGCCCGGCGCGGACACCGCGGACGTCGCACGCGACTGGGACGTGCGGAGCATCCAGCCCCACGAGTCCCACGAGTCCCGGGAGGACCGTTGAAGCGCCGCATCTTCACCGCCGAGCACGAGGCGTTCCGCGAGACCGTCCGCACCTTCCTCACCAAGGAGGTGCTGCCCCACTACGAGCAGTGGGAGAAGGACGGCATCGTCAGCCGCGACGCCTGGCTCGCGGCAGGCCGTCAGGGCCTGCTCGGCCTCGCCGTGCCGGAGGAGTACGGGGGCGGCGGCAACGCCGACTTCCGGTACGCCGCCGTGCTCCACGAGGAGTTCACCCGCGCCGGCGCCGCCGGGCTCGCCATCGGCCTGCACAACGACATCATCGGCCCGTATCTCACCTCGCTCGCCACCGACGAGCAGAAGCGGCGCTGGTTGCCGGGCTTCTGCAGCGGCGAGACCGTCACCGCCATCGCGATGACCGAGCCGGGCGCCGGCTCCGACCTCCAGGGCATACGCACCACCGCAGAGGACGGAGGCGACCACTGGGTCCTCAACGGGTCCAAGACCTTCATCTCCAACGGCATCCTTGCCGACCTGGTGGTCGTCGTGGCGAAGACGACACCTGAGGGAGGCGCGCACGGCCTGTCCCTCCTCGTCGTCGAACGGGGCATGGAGGGCTTCGAACGCGGCCGCAACCTGGAGAAGATCGGCCAGAAGTCCCAGGACACCGCCGAGCTGTTCTTCAACGACGTTCGCGTGCCCAAAGCCAATCTCCTGGGCGAGTTGAACGGCGCCTTCATCCACCTCATGACCAACCTCGCGCAGGAGCGGATGGCGATCGCCGTCTCCGGGATCGCCGCCGCCGAGCACCTGCTGGAGATCACCACCCAGTACGTCAAGGAGCGTGAGGCCTTCGGGCGGCCGCTGGCGAAGCTCCAGCACATCCGCTTCGAGATCGCGGAGCTCGCCACCGAGTGCGCCGTCACCCGCGCCTTCCTCGACCGCTGCATCGAGGACCACGCGAACGGCGAACTCGACGCCGTGCACGCCTCGATGGCCAAGTGGTGGGCGACCGAGCTGCAGAAGCGCGCGGCGGACCGCTGCCTTCAACTGCACGGTGGATACGGCTACATGAGCGAGTATCCCGTCGCCAGGGCCTTCACGGACGGCCGCATCCAAACGATCTACGGGGGCACGACGGAGATCATGAAGGAGATCATCGGCCGCTCCCTGCTCGGCTGACCCCATCCACCCCGTCCCGCACGGCACACCCTCATGAAAGGCTCCAGACAGTGAGCACCGAAGCTTACGTGTACGACGCGATCCGCACCCCGCGCGGGCGCGGGAAGGCAAACGGCGCCCTGCACGGCACCAAGCCGATCGACCTCGTCGTCGGACTGATCCACGAGCTCCAGGCTCGTTTCCCCAGCCTCGACCCCGCCGCGATCGACGACATCGTGCTGGGCGTCGTCGGCCCCGTGGGTGACCAGGGCTCCGACATCGCCCGGATCGCCGCCATCGCGGCCGGGCTGCCCGACACCGTCGCCGGAGTCCAGGAGAACCGCTTCTGCGCCTCGGGTCTCGAGGCAGTCAACATGGCCGCCATGAAGATCCGTTCCGGCTGGGAGGACCTGGTCCTCGCCGGCGGTGTGGAGTCGATGTCCCGCGTGCCGATGGCCTCGGACGGCGGCGCCTGGTTCGCCGACCCGATGACCAACTTCGACACCAACTTCGTCCCGCAGGGCATCGGCGCCGACCTGATCGCCACCCTGGGTGGCTGGTCGCGCCGCGACGTCGACGAGTACGCGGCGCTGTCGCAGGAGCGGGCCGCCGTCGCATGGAAGGACGGACGCTTCGACCGCTCGGTCGTGCCCGTCCGCGACCGCAACGGCCTGGTCGTCCTCGACCACGACGAGCACATGCGGCCCGGCACCACAGCCGACTCCCTCGCCGCCCTCAAGCCCTCCTTCGCGGGCATCGGCGAACTCGGTGGCTTCGACGCCGTCGCACTGCAGAAGTACCACTGGGTCGAGAAGATCGACCACGTCCACCACGCGGGCAACTCCTCGGGCATCGTCGACGGCGCGGCCCTTGTCGCCATCGGCTCCAAGGAGGTCGGCGAGCGCCACGGCCTGACCGCGCGCGCCCGGATCGTCTCCGCCGCCGTCTCCGGCTCCGAGCCGACCATCATGCTCACCGGCCCCGCGCCCGCCACCCGCAAGGCACTCGCCAGGGCCGGGCTGACCATCGACGACATCGATCTCGTCGAGATCAACGAGGCCTTCGCCGGCGTCGTCCTGCGCTTCGCCCAGGACATGGGCCTGTCCCTCGACAAGGTCAACGTCAACGGCGGCGCGATCGCCCTGGGCCACCCGCTCGGTGCGACCGGAGCGATGATCCTCGGCACCCTCATCGACGAACTGGAGCGCCAGGACAAGCGGTACGGCCTCGCCACCCTGTGCGTGGGCGGCGGAATGGGCATCGCCACCGTCGTCGAGCGTCTCTGACCCCCGTCCTCTTCCGCCTTACGGAGCACCCACCACCATGAGCGAGCCCACCACCATCCGCTGGGAACAGGACGAGACCGGCGTCGTCACCCTCGTCCTCGACGACCCGAACCAGTCCGCCAACACGATGAACCAGGCCTTCAAGGCCTCGATCGCAGCCGTCGCCGACCGGGTGGAGGCCGAGCAGGACTCCATCCGCGGCATCATCTTCACCTCCGCGAAGAAGACCTTCTTCGCGGGCGGCGACCTCAAGGAGATGATCCAGGCAGGGCCCGACGACGCGCAGTTCGTCTTCGACGCGGGCATGGGCATCAAGCGCGCCCTGCGCCGTATCGAGACCATCGGCAAGCCCGTCGTCGCCGCCATCAACGGCGCCGCCCTCGGCGGCGGTTACGAGATCGCCCTCGCCTGCCACCACCGCATCGCACTCGACGCGCCCGGCTCCAAGATCGGCCTGCCCGAGGTCACCCTCGGCCTGCTCCCGGCCGGTGGCGGCGTCACCCGCACCGTACGGCTCATGGGCATCGCCGACGCCCTGCTGAAGGTGCTGCTGCAGGGCACGCAGTACAGCCCGGCGCGGGCGCTGGAGAACGGCCTGATCCACGAAGTCGCCGCGACGAAGGACGAGATGCTCGCGAAGGCCCGCGCCTTCATCGACGCCAATCCCGAGTCGCAGCAGCCCTTCGACGCCAAGGGCTACAAGATTCCCGGCGGCACCCCGTCCAACCCGAAGTTCGCCGCCAACCTGCCCGCGTTCCCCGCGAACCTGCGCAAGCAGACCGCCGGTGCGCCCTACCCGGCGCCGCGCAACATCCTCGCGGCGGCCGTCGAGGGCTCGCAGGTCGACTTCGAGACCGCGCAGGTCATCGAGGCCCGCTACTTCACCGAGCTGGTCACCGGCGCGATCGCCAAGAACATGATGCAGGCCTTCTTCTTCGACCTGCAGGCCGTCAACGCCGGCCGCAGCCGCCCGGAAGGCGTCGAGCCCCGCCCCGTGCGCAAGGTCGCCGTCCTCGGCGCCGGCATGATGGGCGCCGGCATCGCCTACTCCTGCGCGCGCGCCGGGATCGACGTCGTCCTCAAGGACGTCACCGCCGAGGCCGCGGCCAAGGGCAAGGACTACTCGGAGAAACTGTGCGCCAAGGCGGTGTCCCGGGGCCGCACCACCCAGGAGAAGGCCGACGCGCTGCTGGCCCGGATCACGCCGACCTCGGACGCTGCCGACCTCGCGGGCTGCGACGCCGTGATCGAGGCGGTCTTCGAGGACACCGCGCTCAAGCACAAGGTCTTCCAGGAGATCCAGGACGTCGTCGAGCCTGACGCGCTCCTCTGCTCCAACACCTCCACGCTCCCCATCACCGTCCTCGCCGAAGGCGTTTCACGACCGGACGACTTCGTCGGGCTGCACTTCTTCTCGCCCGTCGACAAGATGCCGCTGGTGGAGATCATCAAGGGCGAGCGCACCGGGGACGAGGCGCTGGCCCGCGCGTTCGACCTGGTCAGGCAGATCAACAAGACGCCGATCGTCGTCAACGACTCCCGCGGCTTCTTCACCTCCCGGGTCATCGGCCAGTTCATCAACGAGGGCGTGGCGATGGTCGGCGAGGGCGTCGACCCCGTCTCCGTCGAGCAGGCGGCCGCGCAGGCCGGCTATCCGGCGAAGGTGCTCTCCCTGATGGACGAGCTGACCCTCACCCTGCCGCGCAAGATCCGCAACGAGACCAGGCGGGCGGTCGAGGAGGCGGGCGGCACCTGGACCGGCCACCCCGCGGACACGGTGATCGACCGGATCGTGGACGAGTTCGGCCGCACCGGCCGCAGCGGCGGCGCGGGCTTCTACGACTACGACGAGGACGGCAAGCGCGCCGGGCTGTGGCCGGGCCTGCGCGAGCACTTCACACGCGCCGACGCCGACGTGCCCTTCGAGGACATGAAGGAGCGGATGCTCTTCTCCGAGGCGCTCGACACCGTCCGCTGCCTCGAGGAGAACGTCCTCACCTCGGTCGCCGACGCCAACATCGGCTCCATCATGGGCATCGGATTCCCGGCCTGGACGGGCGGCGCTCTCCAGTACATCAACGGCTACGAGGGCGGTCTGCCCGGCTTCGTGGCCCGTGCCCGCGAACTGGCCGAGCACTACGGCGAGCGTTTCCAGCCGCCCGCGCTGCTCGTCGAGAAGGCGGGCCGCGGCGAGGTCTTCACCGACGCCTGACGTGACCTGACCTGACTGACCCCATGGGAGCGGGTGGCCTGCCACAGAGGAGGCCACCCGTTCCGACGCGTTTCACCGGGGTGCCCCCGCCGCCTGCGGCGGCCATTCGTCCCTGCGGTAGTTGCCGCCGTCCCTCATGTGGACCAGCAGACCGCCCACGACCAGCGAGCGCCGCAGCGCCGCGCAGTCGTCGTGCAACGGTGAGCAGCGCGTCGTTGGCCTCGCGCTCCGTGTAGTCGCGGTCCCGCTCGAAGAGCGTCTGTGCGAGATGCCGCGAGCAGCTGCTCGCGGCGGGCCGGCTTGCGGGGAATCGCCGTCAGGCGCCCGTGGGAGAAGAGCGCCTGCACACCGTGCGCGCCACTGGTTGTTTGTTCGGACGTGCCCGGAAGCCCGTCCCACCCCTGACCAGGGACAACGTATTTACCTGGACTCCGTGCCGAACGCGGCCCGCAGCTCCTCGCGCAGCGAACGCTGAAACGCCGTCACCAGCGCCTGGACCACCATGGGCTGCATATGGGCGGACAGCGACTTCATCGCCGCCAGATGGTCCGGATCCGACTCGCGCTCGCGGTAGGGATTCCAGACCTCGTCACGGAACAGCCGGCTCAGGTCCTGCGCAGCCGCCCGGGCATGCTCCAGCAGCACCGTGCGGGAGGCCAGGATCGTCTCGTGCGCGATCGGCACGTCCAGCAGCTCCACACCGAGCCGCAGCAGACCGCCGTCCAGTCGGAGCGTGTCCTTCGCGGCGCGGTCCAGCACCCCCATCGCGGCCAGCCGGTCGACGTCCTGGTCCGACAGCTCCCGCCCGGCCCTGCGCTCCAACTCCTGCCGCGAGACCTCCTCCGCCGACTCCGGCGCCCACGAGGCGACCAGGGCGCGGTGGATGGCCAGGTCCTGTGCGCTCAGGTCGGGGGGCAGCTGCTCCAGATAGCGTTCGATCGCGGCCAGCGTCATGCCCTGGTGCTGGAGCTCCTCGATCAGGGCCAGCCGGGAAAGATGGTCATGGCCGTAGTGGCCGACCCGGCGGGGGCCGATCACGGGCGGAGGCAGCAGTCCCCGCGTGCTGTAGAACCGAATGGTGCGCACGGTGACCCCGGCGCGCGCGGCCAGCTCGTCGACGGTGAGCGTCGGCTCCTTTGTTCCGGTCGCCATGACCCTCCTTCTGCTGAAACCGCACCGATGGAACAGTATTGCTGTCTCATCAGTGTTGTGAAAGCCGTGTCCGGAGCGGGTTGTCAGTGGTGGATCGTACGGTTGTTCCGTGTCCGAGATCAGATACGTCCGGGGGGACGCCACCACGCCACAGGGCAAAGGCGTCAAAGTGATCGCCCATGTCGCAAACGACCTGGGCGGCTGGGGGAAGGGGTTCGTCCTCGCGCTGTCCCGCCGCTGGCCCGAGCCGGAGGCCGCGTACCGCCGTTGGCACCGGGAGCGCGCGGGCAACGACTTCGGGCTGGGCGCGGTGCAGTTCGTGCAGGTCGGTCCGTATCTCTGGGTGGCCAACATGGTCGGTCAGCGCGGGATACGGACCGGGAGCAACGGCGTCCCCGTGCGGTACGAGGCCATCGACAAGGCATTGGCCGCCGTCGCCGACAAGGCGTTGGAGCTCGGTGCCACCGTTCACATGCCGCGCATCGGCTGCGGTCTCGCAGGCGGCAAGTGGTCGCGAACAGAGCCGCTGATAACCGAGCGCCTGACGGCACGCGGCATCGCGGTCACGGTCTACGACCACGGCGACTGACGCCGCCCGACCGCGCTCTTGCCCTGGCCCCCGCTGCGGTCCGGGACCGGCACGCCGGAGGCGTGCCCACCGGCCGCGGGCACGCCTCCGGTTGAGGACACATGCGTCAGTAGACGGCGACGCCGTACGCGCCGAGCGCCTCCCTGACCGGCTGGTGGAGCGCCGAGCCGCTGGTGCCCGTGCAGCCTGCGCTGCCCGAGTGGATGCCCAGGGCCGTCGAGCCGGCGAAGTGCGCGCCGCCGCTGTCGCCGCCCGCGGAGCATACGGTGGTGCGGACCAGGTTGTGCACCGGCCCGTCGCCGTAGTTCACCGTGACGTTCACGGCGGTCACCGTGCCGCTGGTGAGCTTGGTGGTGGAGCCGCTCTTGTGGATCGACTGGCCGACGATCGCGTCGGCGGCCGAGGTGATGTCCTGGTGGTTGCCGTTGTAGAGGTTGACGCTGCCCGGCGGCAGTGACCCGTCGGTGTAGCGGACGAGACCGTAGTCGTTGGTCGGGAAGCTGGTGCCCTCCCGTGTGCCGATCGAGGGACCGCCGGAGGTGGTGGACCACTCGGTCGCGACATTGGTGCAGTGCCCGGCGGTCAGGAAGTAACGGTCGGCGCCTTTGGACACATGGAACGCGGTGGAGCAGCGGTAGCCGCCGCCGTAGATCGCGTCGCCGCCCGCCACCTCCTTCTTGAACGCTCCGGCGATCTGCTTAATGCGTACGGCGTCGCCGAGCGTGGCGGCGACGCTCCTCAGCTTCGCCATGGAGGCCGCGGACACGGTGCTGTCGGCCTCGATCACGACCTGGTTCGCCGAGGGGTCCAGGCCCCAGGAGGTCCCGGTGATCCTCGCCTTGGACTCGAGAGTGTCCACAGCGGCCTGCAGTCGGGCCATGCTGCGTGTGACGAGCTCGGCCCGGGCACCGGTGGCCCGTACCTCGTCGGCGGCTTCTGCGTCGGTGACGGTGACGACGAGTTCACCGCTCTGTGCGTCGAGGTACGAGCCGGCGGTGCGGTCGCCGAGGTCGCGTGCGAGCGAGGTGTGCAGGGAGTACTGGGCGGGCGATGCGGCGACGCCGGGGCTCGGGTTCCCGGCGCCGGAGTCGGCTTCGGCGGCACCGGCCGTTTTGGAGCCGAGTCCGACGGCGGTCAAGGCCAGCAGGGCGGGAAGGCAGATGCGCGCGCGGAGCGTGCGTCTCATGGGGGGCTTCTCCTTCGTACGAGTCCGTGTGGGGGGTGCCTGACGGCAATGTGGACTGGACCAGTCCGGAGTTGCGGACTCAATGTGGCATGGCCCTGACACGGACACAAGGCCGCCGTCGGCGGCTTGCGCCTACTGGCCGGAGGCAATCACCGGATAGTGGTCGGACAGATTGTCGTACGTGTAGGTGGTGCCCCAACTGGAGACCGACCAGGGTGCGCTCTGCTCTTTGATCACCTCATTGGTCCAGTCGGCAGGCCTGCTGTGCCCCGCGCGGTGCAGCACGTAGTCGAGATCCTCGCGGGCGTCGTCCGGGTAGCGCTCGGCCGCGATCGAGTTGTCCTCGGTGTCGAAGGAGTACGCGTGGCCGGTCCGGGCGTCGGCTCCCACCAGACCGCCGTCGGCGAGCATCGAGGCGTACTCGGACGTGCGCGAGTCCACGTTGAAGTCGCCCGCCACGACGACCTGCTCGGATGCCGGGATCTTCTTGGCGTCCAGGAAGGCGTCCATCGCGCGGAACTGACGACTGCGCATCTCCGCCGCCTCGCCCGCCTTGCAGCCGGGGTCGGTGGACTGCGCATGGGTGCCGACGACGTGCACCTTCGTGCCGTTCACGTCGAGCACCGCGTAGACGAAGCCCTTGTTCGACCACCAGTCCGCGCCGCAGGCGTCCTTGTAGACGTACTGTTCCTTGCGGACGATCGGCCACTTGCTGAGGACGGCCACCCCACCGTCCTCTGGTGTGGTGGCCGAGTACGAGCCGCCCGTCGCGTCCCAGCCGTCCTTGCTCCGGCCCATCACCGGCGTCCGGTGCGGATATTGCCCGGCGGCGTTGCGTATCAGCGCTTCCGAGGACGAGTTGTCGAAGGCCTCTTGGAGCACGACGACGTCGTTGCCCCGGAAGAAGCCGGCCGCGGGGATGGCGACGGCACGGTGGTCCTGGCCCCAGTTGGGGTACAGCGTCTTGCTGAACAGGAACGCGTTGTACGTGAGGACCTTGAGGGGCGGCGTCTCCGCGCTCGGCGCGGCGGCGGCGGACGGTGCGGCACCGGCGAGGGCGGTGGCGGCGAGCACGGCGGACAGCGCGGCGGAAACAGCGACGCCGGGAACACGGCGGGGCTCGGACTGCGGCACAGGATCTCCCGTTCATGGGTGGGGGGTTCCACCGGTCGACGGACCGGCGCCGCATATCAAATCAGCCGTAGTTACCTTCTGGTAATAGCCAGGTGCCCGAATTCTTTACGCCGCGCCACGATCAGGGGCGGATCCCGTCGCAGGCGATCGACAGATGCCGCGGCCCGCGCAGCACGGCGTTCTGCCGGTACGGGGGCGGGTCCTCCAACAGACGCGGGTTCTCCAGCCTGCGGGCGAGTTCCGACAGCGCGAACTGGGCCTCCAGCCGGGCGAGCGGTGCGCCGAAGCAGCTGTGGATGCCGCTGCCCAGCCCGAGGTGCTGGATGTCCTTGCGGTCCGGGTCGAAGCGGTTCGGGTCCTCGAAGCGCTGCGGGTCGCGGTTGCCGGAGGCCAGGACCAGCCAGAGGGAGGCGCCCTTGGGGATGGTGACGCCGCGGACCTCGATGTCGGTGATGGTCGTGCGCTGGGGGACCAGTTGCACCGGCGGCTCGAAGCGCAGCAGTTCCTCGACGATGGGCACGGCCAGCCGCGGGTCCGTACGAAGCCGCTGGAGGACGTCGGGGTTGCGCAGCAGGGTCAGCATGCCGTTGGTGACGAGGTTGACGGTGGTCTCGTGGCCCGCGATCAGCAACAGCGCCGCGGTGCTGAGCAGTTCAATCGTGGTCATCGTGCCGTCCTCGCTCTTGAGCGTGGCCAGCTCGGAGAGCATGTCGTCTCCGGGATTCTTGCGGCGCTCCTCGATCAGGCCGGCGAGATACATGCCCAACTGCATCCGGGCGTCGTGCGAGGTCTTGCCCCGCTCGGCGGGGTCCGCGCCCGGATCGGGGTCCAGGCTCGCGGCGATGGTGTCGGCCCAGACGTGGAAACGCGCCTCGTCCTCGCGCGGTACGCCGAGCAGCCGGCAGATCACCGTCACCGGGAAGGGATACGAGAACTGGTCCACCAGGTCGAACCGGTCGGTGCCGTCGATGCCGTCGATGAGGCCGGAGACGATGCCGTGGAGCTCCTCGCGCATCCCGTCGACCCGGTGCGGCGAGTGCGGCGGGCCGAAGGGCCGGTTGGTCATGCGTCGCAGCCGGTCGTGTTCCGGCGGGTCGAGCCGCAGGAAGCTCGGCGGCAGGGCGCTCTCCTCCTCCTGGGCCGACTCCGCCAGCGGGTCGCGGGCGGACGAGGCGAGATTGCGGGCGTCCGAGCTGAGCCGGGGATCGTGCAGGAGGCTGCGGATCTCGTAGTAGGTGCTGACGACGTACGGCCCGTTCTCTTCGTGGTGGACCGGCGTCTTCCGCAGCTCCTCGTAAATCGGATACGGATCGGCGCGGTTTGTGTAGTCCAGGATCTGGTGCAGCAGCGATTGCGTCATGGCGGGTCCTCGTGGGCCGGGCGGGTCAGTGCGCGGGAATGAACGTCATCCGGCGATCAGCCGGCGAATAACCGCTGAGGGTCACAGTGGGGCCGTGGGTGGGGATCGAAGGGTCGGGGAAGTCCGCGTCCACCGGCTGCTGTCCGTCCGGGTGCCGGTCGACCGTCGGGAACGACGGCGGGAACGGTGCCGTGGTCTCGATGAGTTCCTGGTAGAACTGCAACCACCGGGCCTGGTCGAAGGCGACCGCGCCGATGACGCGCCCCTGGTAGCCGTAGACACCGATGAACCTGTGACTGCCGAGCGAGCCCTGCGAGACGAGGATCTCCGTCCCCAGCGACGGCACCCCGACCGACTTGATGTTGACGCCGAACTGCGAGGACCAGAAGGCCGGCACCCACATGTGGGGGAGGCGGTCGGAGCTTTCGCTGAGCATGTTGTGCGCCGCGATCCCGGCCTGGGAGACGGCGTTGCCCCAATGCTCCAGGGACAGGAACTGGTAGCCGAACAGGGGGTGTGGGGAGCGGGCGACGTCACCGGCCACGTAGATGTCGTCGGTCACGATTCCGCGGATGTCGAACGCGCGGCAGCCGGCGTCGCAGGCGATGCCGCGGGGGCCGGCACCGAGCCCGGACCCGGCGAGCCATTCCGTGTTGCGGGTGGCGCCGAGCGAGACGACCACGACGTCGGTCTCCACGGTGGAGCCGTCCGACAGATGCGCGGCCCGTACCCGTCCCGAGGCGTCCCCCTCGAGGGCGGTCACCATCACCCGGGTGCGCAGGTCCACGCCGTGCGCGCGCTGGAGCTCGGCGGCGACCGCGCCGACCACCCCGCCGAGCGCGCCGACCAGGGGCGCCGCGCCGCGCTCGGCGACCGTGACCGGCAGGCCGCGTTCACGGCACGCGGAGGCGATCTCCGAACCGGTGAACCCGGCCCCGATGACAAAGACCCGCTTGGGCCCCTCGGCGAGCCGCCGTGCCAGCGCGGCGCCGTCGTCGCGGGTCCGCAGCACGAAGACGCCGTCGAGTTCCGCCTCGTCCTTGCGCGGCCACGGCCGCGCCCGCACCCCGGTGGCGATCAGCAGCCGGTCGTACGGCACCTCGTCGCCGTCGGCCAGCAGCACCCTCCGGGCGGCCATGTCCAGTCCGGTGGCCGGAACGCCGAGCCGCCAGGTCGCGTCGAGGGCCCGTCGCCTGGGCAGTGCCGTGCGGTCGGCGCTCGCCCCGCCCAGCAGCACCTGCTTGGACAGCGGGGGCCGGTCGTACGGCTCGTAGGGCTCGTCGCCGATCATCGTCAGCGAACCGGCGAAGCCCTTGTCGCGCAGGGTCTCGGCAGCCCGCAGGCCCGCCAGCGAGGCGCCGACGACGACGATGCGGCCCTCGCGCTTGAGCCGTTCCAGGGATCCGTCACCGTTCACCGGACACCGCCTCGGCCCCTGGTACGTCGACCGCGTCGACCGCGTCGACCGCGTCGACCGCGTCGACGAGGATCGCCTGGACGGGGCAGGCCCCGACGGCCTGCGTCAGCTTCTCGCGCTGCGCCTCGTCGGCCTCCGGGGTGTACAGCAGCCCCTCCTCGCCGTGCATGGTGAAGACTTCTGGAGCCAGGAACGCGCACTGCGCGTACCCCTGACAGCGGTTCAGGTCGACGACAAGGCTTACCAAGGGATCGGTCCTCTCCAATGGCGCGGTCACCCCCACACCACCACCTTGGGTGGCCCGAAGGGTTGCGGCGACGGGAGGAAGCCGTTGGAGTGAGCGCTGCGGGTGGCGGCTCAGGCCGGTGTGGCGGGCCGGGAACGGGCGGGCCGCCGTCCCAGCAGGATGTGCAGGCTGACGATGAGCGCCCAGGCCGGGAAGACCAGCTCGGCCCAGGGCAGGTTCGCTCCCACCACGAGCAGCGTCAGCCCCGCCAGGTAGCCGAGGATCACGAGCGGGCGCGGGAAGACGCCGAGCCGTCGGCCGATGGTCGAGGTCGTGAAGATGAACACCGCCGCCATCCGCATCGCATACGTGGTCATCATGGTGTAGGCGAAGTGGCGGCCGAAGGCCGAGTGCTGCTGACTCTCGTCGAGCACGGTCCCCGCCGCCGCGGCGCTGCCGAACAGGGTGGCGACGAAGACCAGGCCGCTACCCAGGAACACCGTGGAGATGAACCGGTCCTCTCCCTCACCGGCCTGATCGCGCAGGGCGCCCATGAACCACAGGAAGGCGATACCGGCGAACGGGAGCAGCTCCAGCGCCGTCTGCACGGCGCGCCGCTGCCCGGCGTCGACGGCCACCTCGTCTCCGCCGGCCCCGCCTGGCAGGGCGAGCCGCACCAGGACGATCGCCGCGGCCATCAGGATCGCGAACACCACCCCGGCGATCCCGGCGGCCCGGGGTGTCCCGAGACGCTCGTGCTTCTGCTCCATGGTCCCTCGCTTCTGTCTGCACCGTTTCGTACAGACAGCAGCGATCCTTGAACTCCCGCCACCGGGGCGACTCGGGAGGACGACCCCGGTGCGCCGGACAGGTCATGGACGACGCGGGCTGCCGGGGGCCGTCAGGCGAGCTGGAGTTTGAAACCGACGTGCGAGCCGACGAAACCGAGGCGCTCGTAGAAACGGTGGGCGTCGGGGCGGCCCGCGTCGGAGGTCAGCTGGACCAGTTGGCAGCCCTGCTTGCGGGACTCCTCGATCGCCCACTCGATGAACTGCTGTCCGAGGCCCCGGCCGCGCTCCGAGCTGTGGACGCGTACGCCCTCGATGATCGAGCGGGTGCTGCCGCGGCGGGAGAGGCCGGGGACGAAGGTCAGTTGGAGAGTGCCGACCACGGCATCGCCGCGTACGGCCACCATGAGGAGCTGGTTCGGGTCGCCTTGGAGGCGCTCGTAGGCGCGGAGATACGGAGCCAGGTCGTCGGGCGACTCGCGTGCCGCCCCCAGCGCGTCGTCGGCGAGCAGGGCCACGATCGGGGGGATGTCTTCCGCGAGGGCGGGCCTGATCACGATATCCGTCATGCGCCGCATGCTAACCGGACACTCGTTCGCCGACCGATGCGGCCGGTCGCCCGCCGGTGCGGCCCGGGAGCGATCGGGCAGGTGTGCTGATCGGCGTGGTCATCGACTCCCTCGCGCAGGCCCGGGAGATGGACGTACAGCGCCGCTCGCCCGCCGGGGCGGCCGAGCAGGTTGACGCCGCGCACCCCCTGGGCCAGGAGCTGAGGGACCGGATCGCCGCCGCCCGCGCCGGGCTCGAAGCCTTGGACCAGCTGCTGCCCCAGGTCCCGGCACAACCGGACACGTCACGTGTCCCCGAGAACCCCTGAGGCTCATGGGGCGCAAGTGCCGCAGGTCGCATACTGGGAGGTGCCGGACCGACCCGACGCACGCAGGGAGACCACCGATGACCAGGGCAGCAGCCGAGCCCCTGCCGCCGCCGCCCGGCGGCGTGCTGTGGAGCCTCGCCGGAGACATCCGCGCCCTGCTGATGCTCCCCGCCGCCCTCACCCTGCAGGTCGCGCACCCGGCCGTCGGCGCCGGCGTCGACGAGCACTCCGTCTTCCGCACCGACCCCTGGGGACGCGGCGAACGCTCCCTGCGCTCGCTCCAGCTGTGGATCTACGGCGGCGAGGCGGCCGCCGAGGAGGGCCGCAGGCTCCGCCAACTGCACCGCACCATCCAGGGCACCGACGGCCACGGCCGCCGGTACCACGCCCTCGACCCCGCCCACTACTCCTGGGTGCACGCCACCGGCTTCCCCGTCTACCGGCACGCGGCCCGCTACCTGGTGCGCGAACTCACCGAGGCCGAGGAGCGGCGGCTGTACGCGGAGTGGCTCCAGGTCGGCAGGATCCTCGGCATCCACGACCGGGACATGCCGCAGACGATCGAAGAGTTCTGGCCGTACTACCGCAAGGTGCTCGCCGACGAACTCGAGGCGACCGTCGTCGTACGAGAGCTGGTGGCCGTGGACCAGCCGGTGCCGCCGCCGGACCGGGGCCCCCTGCCGCTGCGGCTGACACTGCGCTGCCTGTGGCCGCTGCTGCTCCCGCCACTCGCCCGCTTCCGCCGGTTCATGACCGTCGGGCTGATGCCGCCGGACGCTCGCGAGGCCATCGGCCTGCCGTGGACCGACCGTCAGGAGCGCAGACTGCGGCGCTTCGCCCGGGTCGTACGAGCGGTGGTGCCCGTACTCCCCGAGCGGCTGCGCTACCTCCCGCTCGCCCGCGAGGCGCGGGCCAGGGTCAGGTCAGACCACCGCGCGCGATGACCTCCGCGTACCAGCGGGCGCTGTCCTTGAAGGTGCGACGCTGGGTCGCGAAGTCAACGTGCACGATGCCGAACCGCTTGCTGTAGCCGTAGGCCCACTCGAAGTTGTCGAGCAGCGACCACAGGAAATAGCCCCGCACGTCCGCGCCGTCTTCGATCGCCCGGTGCACCGCCGACAGATGGGCGTGCAGATACGCCACCCGCTCGGGGTCCTTCACCTCGCCGGACGGGTCCGCGTAGTCGTCGTACGCCGCCCCGTTCTCGGTGATCACCAGGGGCACGCCCGGCAGGTCGTCGCGCAGCCGGACCAGCAGTTCGTGCAGACCGTCGGCGTCGACCGGCCAGTCCATCGCGGTGCGCGGACCGGGCGCGGGCAGGAACCGCACATGCTGCTCGGCGCCCGCCCACGGAGACGGGGACTCGGAGGCGCCCGCGGCGACGACGGTGGGGGAGTAGTAGTTGATGCCCAGCGAGTCGATCGGGGTGGACGCCACCGCAAGGTCGCCGTCCAGCACGAACGACCAGTCGGTCACCGTCGCCGTGTCCCGCAGCAGATCCTCCGGGAGCCGCCCGTGGAAGACGGGGTCGAGGAAGATGCGGTTGCCGACGGCGTCGATGCGACGGGCCGCGTCCAGATCGGCGGGCGAGTCCGAATGGGCCCGCACCGCGTGGAGGTTGAGCGTCAGCGAGACCTCGGCCGACGGCGGCAGCGCGGCGCGCAGTACCTGTGCCGCCCAGCCGTGTGCCAGGTTGAAGTGGTGCGCGGCGCGCAGTGACGCGAGAGGGCTGGTCCGGCCGGGCGCGTGCACCCCGTTCCCGTAGCCGAGGAACGCGGCGCACCACGGCTCGTTGAGCGTCGTCCAGGTCGCCACCCTGTCGCCGAGCGCCTCGGCCATGATGCCGGCATACTCGCCGAACCGCTGCGCGGTCTCCCGTTGAGGCCAGCCGCCGGCGTCCTCGAGCTCCTGCGGCAGATCCCAGTGGTAGAGCGTGGCCACCGGCCGGATACCGGCGTCCCGCAGCTCGTCGACCAGCCGGCGGTAGAAGTCGACACCCTTCTGCACGGCGGGCCCACGTCCGGTCGGCTGCACCCGGGGCCAGGAGACCGAGAACCGGTAGTCGGTGACGCCGAGCCGGCGCATGAGGGCGACGTCCTCGCGCATCCGGTGGTAGTGGTCGGCGGCGATGTCGCCGGTGTCGCCGTTGCGGACCTTGCCCGGGGCGCGGCTGAAGGTGTCCCAGATGGACGGGGTACGGCCGTCCTCGGCGGCGGCGCCCTCGATCTGGTATGCGGCGGTGGCGGTACCCCAGCGGAATCCGGCGGGGAACCGGAGCGTCATTGCGGTGTCGGGCCGGGCGTCGAGCGCGGTCATGAGGTGGAACTCCCAGGAGTGAGACGTCTGAGCGGAGAGGAGGTGAGGGGGCGCCCGGCGGACACCCCTAGCCTTTGACCGCGCCCTGCATGATGCCGCCGACGATCTGCCGGCCGAGCAGGCCGAAGACCAGCAGCACCGGGAGCGTGCCCAGCAGGGTGCCCGCCATGATCACGGACTGGTCGTGGACGTAACCGCCGCCGAGCTGGCGCAGCGCCACCTGGACGGTCGGCTCCTGCGAGGAGAGCGCGACGATCGGCCAGAAGAAGTCGTTCCAGGCGGCCATGAAGGTGAGCATGCCGAGCACGGCCATCCCGGGCCGGGCGACGGGCACCACGATCGACCAGAAGATCCGGGCGGTGGAGGCGCCGTCGACACGGGCGGCCTCGATCAGCTCGTCGGGCAGCGACTGCACCAGGTACTGGCGCATGAAGAAGACGCCGAAGGCGGACACCAGACCCGGCAGGATCACGGCCTGCAGCTGGTTCACCCACTGCAGTTCGGCGATCAGCATGAAGAGCGGGATGACGCCGAGCTGCGGCGGGATCATCATCGTGCCGACCGTGACGGCCAGCAGCGCGCCACGGCCGCGGAAGCGCAGCTTGGCGAAGGCGAAACCGGCGAGCGTGCAGCACAGGACGGTGCCGACGGTGATGGACCCGGAGACGATGAAGGAGTTGATCAGCGCCTTTCCGATGTCCGCCTCCTCCACCACCGCCTCGAAGTTGCGGATCAGGTTGGGGCCGGGCAGCAGCCTCGGTGGCACCTTCGCCAGATCGGCGTTGGAACGGCTGGCGGCGACGATCGTCCAGTAGAACGGGAACGCGGAGACGAGCACCGCGACGATCAGGATGGCGTAGGCGGCCTTGCCGCCCTTCATCGTGCGGCCGGCTCCGGACCTTGCGCGACGGCGCTTTTGCGCGGACCGGTCCGCAGTGGCCGGCTGCTGTTTCGTCGGCGGTGCGGCGAGCACGGTCATCGCCCGGCCTCCTTTCGGGAACGGCGGCGCGCGATCAGGGCGTTGACCCCGACCAGCACCAGGATCAGCAGGAACATCACCCAGGCGATGGCGGCGGCACGCCCCAGGTGGAAGAAGCCCCAGCCCTGCTCGTACATGTAGAGCCCGAGCGTCTGGTACTGGTGCGAGATGCCGCCGGAGATGGAGCCCTCGAACAGCAGCGGCTCACCGAAGAGTTGGGTGGCGCCGATCGTGGACACGACCACGGTGAACAGGATCGTGGGGCGCAGGCCGGGCAGCGTCACATGGAAGAACTGCCGCCACCGGGAAGCGCCGTCCATCTCCGCCGCCTCGTACAGCTCACTCGGGATGGACTGCATGCCCGCCAGGTAGATCAGCGCGTTGTAGCCGGTCCAGCGCCAGATGACGATGGTCGACACGGCGATCTGCGATGCGACGGTTCCGGTCTGCCAGTCCACCGGACCGAAACCGATCAGCCCCAGAAGGTAGTTGATGAGTCCGAAGTCGCGGCCGAAGAGCTGGGCGAAGACGAGCGTGGCCGCCGCGACGGAGGTGGCGTACGGCAGCAGCATCGCGGTGCGCAGGAAAGTGCGGCCGCGCAGACGGTAGTTGAGCAGATGCGCCAGCCCCAGTGCCATCACCAGCTGCGGCACGGTGGACAGTACCCCGATGGTGAATGTGTTGCGCAGCGCGGTCCAGAAGAACTCGTCCTCCAGCAGCGCGGTGTAGTTGCCGAGCCCCCGCCACTCCATGTCACCCGGCGTCTGCAGCTCGACCCGGTAGAGCGAGACGAACGCCGTGTAGATCAGCGGGAAGAGCCCGAAGGCGGCGAACAGCGTGAAGAACGGGGCGATGTAGGCGTACGGCGAGAGCTTGCGCCAGGCGCGCCGCACGGCCGGCGGCCGGGGCGGCGAGACCGCCTTCGCGGGGGCGGTGAGGGTCACGATGCGGCCCTTCGGGGAGTCGGTACGGGGGCGGGAGCCTTCAGGCCGGTCCCGTGCGGGGGCGGAGGCAAGGGGACCGGCCCGAAGGAGATGCGTCGGCGGACGTCAGCCGATGGTGTTGTCGACGCCCTTCTTCGCGTTCGCCCATGCCTTCTCGGACGAGGCGCCCTTGCGCTCGACCTCGCTCAGCGCGTTGGTGATCTGCTGGTTGACGTTCTGGTCGTGCACGCCGAGGACCTGGACCGGCGCCGCCTTGGCCGCGTCACCGAAGATCTGGCCGATCGGCGCTCCGGAGAAGTACGGGTCGGTGGCGCCGGCGACCTTTTCGATCGCCCCGGTGGAGGACGGGAAGTTGCCCTGCTTCTGGAAGAGCTTGGCCTGCTGTTCGGGGGCGGTGAGCCACTCGATCAGCTCGTACGCCTCCTTCTTGTGCTTGGCCGCGCGCGGGATCGAGAGGTACGAGCCGCCCCAGTTGCCGGCGCCCCCGGGCAGCTTGGCGATGTCCCACTTGCCCTTGCCGCTGTCACCTGCCTGGCCCTTGATGTAGCCGAGCATCCAGGCGGGGCAGGGGATGGTGGCGAAGGAGCCGGCGGCGAACGCCTGGTTCCACTGCGGCGACCACTGGTCCAGCTTGGCGCTCAGACCGGCGTCCGCCGCCTCCACGGAGGTGTCCCACGCCGTCTTCAGCGCCGGGTTGGTCTCCCAGATCAGCTTCCCGGAGGCGTCGTAGTAACGCTCCTCCTCCTGGCCGATCATGATGGAGAAGAGGCTGCCGACACTGTCCAGCCACGCGCTCTTGGCGGGTGCATTGGCCTTGTACTGCTCGCCCAGCTCGAGGTAGCCGTCCCAGGTCGACCACTTCTTGGCGAGCTCCTCGCGGTCGGTCGGCAGACCCGCCTGTTCGAACAGGTCCGTGCGGTAGCACATGGCCTCGGGGCCGACGTCGGTGCCGAGACCGAGGACCTGACCGTCCTTGGCGGTGGCGGCGGCCCACTTGAAGTCGGCGAACTGGCTCTTCAGCTTGTCGGCGCCGTACTTCTTCAAGTCCTCGAACTTGTCGGCCTGCTGCTGGGTGACCGACGCGATCCGGCCGACCTCGATGCCCTGGACGTCCGCGAGACCTCCGCCGCCGGCCAGCCGGGTCTGGAGCGACTTCCAGTAGTCGGCCTCGTCCTCGGTGTCGGTCTGCTTGATCGTGACGTTCGGGTGCAGCTTCTCGTACTCCGCGTAGAGACCGGCCTCCTTGTAGCCGAAGGATCCGAACAGGTCGACGGTGAGTGTGATCTTCCCGCCCTCGCCGTCGGAGGCGGTGTCCGACGAACCGGATCCGCAGGCGGCGAGCAGTGCCCCGGCGAGCGCGACCGCACCCAGGCGGACGGCGGCCCTCTTGGCGGCTCTGGCGATGGGCATGGGAAGCCTCCTTGGCTTCGGGATGGAGCGAGAACATTGAGAGCGCTCTCAGATATGCGATTGGAGCGTGCCCCGCGGGCGCGCGCCCCGTCAAGACTCGAAGGCATAACGGGTTGGACTCATGGCCAACAGCGGTCTGTGTTCCCTCTATTGACACGTGTGTTTCAGGAGTTTTACGTTTCGGCCATCTGAGAGCGCTCTCGGCCACCCATCCAGTGATGACGTGAGGTGCTGTTCATGCCAGCCCCCCGCAACAGACCAGCCGCAGCGCTGGTCCTCGCCTCAGCCCTGGCCGCTGTCGGCCTGGGGCCGGCCGCCGCCCCCGCGGCCGCCGCCACCGTCCCCGTAGGCTCCGGCAGCTACTCCGACACCCGCCCCGCCGGCACGTCCGGCCCGACGACCAACACAGGCACGCCGGTCACCCCCAAGGTCACCGCAGCTGCCAGGAACCGCCCGGTGCCCACCAACGACTGGTGGTCCTCCCTCGCCTTCCAGCGCTACGGCGACAACCCGTACTCGACTCCGATGTACGGCCATCCCCTCACCTACCAGGCCACGGCCGGCGGGCTGGACGTGGGCTATCCGACGACACCGGCGATCGTCGGTGACGGCCGCCAGTACGAGTTCGCCCACAAACGCGACCTCACCATCGGCCTCGCCGGTCTCAACTCCCCGGACACCAAGGCCGACGACTGGTCCGACTGGACCGTCACCCCGTACTGGTCCGACGGCACCCGCACCCTGCGCACCACCATCGGCCACGGTCTGCCCTTCGTGTACGCCAAGGGCTCGGGCGGAAACGCTCAGATCACCACGGCCGGCGCCCCCGCCGTCTTCGCCGATCAGGGCAACGTCCTCGGCATCACCGTCGCGGGACACCACTACGCCCTCTTCGCGCCGACCGGCAGCGACTGGAACGTGTCCGGCTCCACCATCAACGCCGGACTCGGCTCCAAGGACTACTTCTCCGTCGCCGTCCTGCCCTCCACCGGCGCTCTCGAGACGTACCGGAAGTACGCCTACAGCTTCGTGACCGGCTCCAAGGTCGACTGGAGCTACACCGGCGGTACGGTCAAGGCCACCTACACCCTCACCACCGAGGCCAAGGAAGGCAGTGAGCGCGGCACGCTCCAAGCGCTCTACCGCCACCAGTGGCGGAACACCACCGACGCGCTCACCGCGCACACCTACGTCTCTCCGCGCGGCACCATGAAGGTCCGGGAGTCGGCCTCCTTCACGACAAGCCAGAAGGCCTCGGCCGTGCTGCCCGCGCTGCCGAAGTCGAACGGCGTCGACACCGCCCGCCTGCGCGGCTACCTGAACGAGGTCGCGAACGCCTCCGACCCGTTCTCCGGTGCCACCGACACCTACTGGACCGGCAAGGCACTCGGCCGGCTCGCCCAGCTCGTCCCCGTCGCCGAGCAGATCGGCGAGGCCGGCATCCGCGACAAGCTCCTCGGCCTGATCAGGGGCAAGCTCCAGGAGTGGTTCACGGCCGGCGGGGCCAACGAGTTCAGCTACGACAAGGACTGGAAGACCCTCACCGGCTACCCGGCCTCCTACGGCAGCGACACCGAGCTCAACGACCACCACTTCCACTACAGCTACTACGTCCATGCCGCGGCGATCGTCGCCCAGTACGACCAGGCGTGGGCCGCCGACTCCGCATGGGGCGGCATGGTCAAGACCCTGATCAGGGACGCCGCGAACGCGGCCCGCACCGACACCGCCTTCCCCTTCCTGCGCGGCTTCGACGTCTACGCGGGACACAGTTGGGCCTCCGGCCACCAGGGCTTCGCCGCGGGCAACAACCAGGAGTCGTCGTCAGAGTCCACCAACCTCAGTGCCGCGCTGGTGCTGTGGGGCTCGGCCACCGGTGACACCTCGATGCGCGACCTCGGCACGTATCTGCTGACCATCGAGTCGGAGTCGATCGCCCAGTACTGGTTCGACGCCGACGAACAGGTCTTCCCGGGCTCCTTCGGCCACGACACGGCGGGCATGGTCTGGGGCAGCGGCGCCGCCTACGCCACCTGGTGGACCGCCAACCCCGAGGAGATCCACGGCATCAACGTCCTTCCCGTGACCGGCGGTTCACTGCACCTCGGCGGCGAGAAGGCCGCGATCCGGCGCAACATCGCCGAGATGGAGCGTGAGAACGGCGGACCGGCCGTCGAATGGCGCGACATCCTCTGGGAGTTCCAGTCGCTGGCCGACCCGGCGGCGGCCAAGTCCAAGTGGGACGCCGGCCACGCCGGTTACACCCCCGAACAGGGCGAGTCCAAGGCCCACACCTACCACTGGATCAGCACCCTCGACACGCTGGGAGCCCCCGACGCCACGGTGACGGGGAACATCCCGACCTCCGCCGTCTTCACCAAGGGCACCGTACGGACGTACGCCGCCCACAACCACGGCTCCACGGCCCGCACGGTGACCTTCTCCGACGGCAAGACGCTGTCCGTGCCCGCTCGCTCGACCGCGACGGGCACCGGAACGGGCAGCGACCCGGACCCCGACCCGGACCCCGACCCGCCGACCGGCAACACCTTTCAGCTGCGCGCCGGGGGAGTCCTCACCACGGCGACCGGTGGAACGGCCGGCAGCGACACCATCGCCTCTGCCGGAGGCGCCAACCACGACGGCACCCCGCACCAGCCGCTCGTCTACGAGGTGAAGGGCGTCAACGGCACCCTCACCCCGGGCGCCGCGACCGCCTTCCGCCTCCAGCTGGACGCGGGCACCACGGTCGGACTCGGCCAGCAGGCCCGCATCAGCTACGACCTCACTGGAGACGGCAGCTTCGAACGGACGGAGACCTACCACTACTTCGCGACCGACCCCGTGCCCGGCTGGGAGGAGTACGCGCAGTCCCGCGGCCTCAAAGCCTCCACCGGCACGCTCGGCAACCTCGCCGGCGGCACCGTGCGCCTCGAGGTGTGGAGCGCGATCGGCAACGGCACCGCGAAGCTCGCGACCGGCACCGACAAGTCCGTGTTGGTGATCCCCTTCGGCTGATCCCCCAGCCCCACGAGAGGCGGTGGGTGTCGGAGGTCAGGCCGATGCCCGCCGCACCAGTGTGGTCGGAGTGATCACGGACGCCGGGGCGTCGCCCCCGGACTCGTTCAGCAGCCGCATCAACAGCCGCACCATCAGCCGGCCCATGCCCTCGATGTCCTGGCGCACCGTGGTCAGCGCCGGCTCCGTGGTGTCCACGACGGAGGTCATGTCGTCGAAGCCGACCAGCGCCACGTCCTCCGGCACCCGCAGACCGCGCTCGCGCAGCGTGCGCAGTGCACCCGACGCCATCAGGTCGTTGGAGACGAAGACGCCGTCGACGTCCGGGCGGCGGTCCAGCAGGTCCGCCATCGCCCGCGCCCCGCTCTCCGCCGTGAAGTCGCCCTGGCAGAACAGGCCGGCGTCGGCGTCCACCAGAACGTCGTGGTAGCCGTCGATCCGGTCCAGCGCGGAGGTCTGGTCGCGGGGCCCGGCGATGTGAGCGATGTTCCTGCGGCCCAGCGACACCAGATGGCGCACGGCTTCCCGGGCGCCCCCGCGGTTGTCGCAGTCGACGTAAGGGACGGCGAGGTCCGAGCCGGAGGCGGGACGACCGCCGAAGACCATGGGTATCTTCGTCCGGCCGATCAGCGCGGGCAGCTCGTCGTCGTTGTGCAAGGAGAAGGCGAGGGCGCCGTCGACATGGCCACCGCCCAGATAGCGCGCGATGCGGTCGTGGTCGTCGGGGCCCTCCACCCACAGCAGCACCAGCTGGGAGTCGTGCGCCGTCAGCTCACGGCTGATCCCGCGGACCTGCTGCTCGAAGAACGGGTCGGAGAAGATCCGGAATTCGGGCTCCGCGATGATCACGGCGACGGCGCCGTTGCGCCGGGTGACCAGCGTGCGCGCCGCGTGGTTCGGCACGTAGCCGAGCTCCTCGACCGCCTGGCGCACCTTGTCGACCAGGGGCGCGCGCACGCCCGCGCCGCCGTTGACGACCCGGGAGGCCGTGGCCCGGGACACGCCCGCGCGCGCCGCGACGGCTTCCAGAGTGGGGCGGGGCCCCGTGGTCTGCTCGGGCAAGGCGTGCGCTCCTCGTCTGCTCCCGGGCTCGGTGAGCCGGTCGGCGGCGTGACCTGTCTCCGACAGGATATCCGCCGTATGCGTGCGTTGAGAGCGCTCCCATGGGGAGGGTCCCGGGTGTCCTGGTGTGAGCCCGGCCGGCGCCCTCGTCAGGGAGGGCGCCGGCCGGGCGGCCTTCAGGGAGTGGACTGTGGCCCTGCCGCAGTGATGCGGGCGATGGCGTCGACGGTCAGTGCGCGGTCGTGCGGCTCGGTGTCCAGGGCGCGGTGCATCGACAGTCCTTCGATGAGTGCGTCGAGCTGACGGGCCGTCGACGGGTCGAAATGCCGCTCCAGCGCCCTTCGGCTGCTGTGCATCCACTCCCGGGTCAGCTCGCGAAAGGCCGGCTGCCGGGCGGCCAGCGTGTACAGCTCGTGGGTGAGCACCAGCTGCCGCTCGTCGCCTCCGGAGAGGTGATGGATCAGGTCGGCGACGGCCTCCCGCGCCTCGTCCGCGGAGCCGGCGGCCCCGAGACGGGACTCGAACAGGGCGACCATGGCGGCGGAGAAGCTGGTGAACGCCTCGCGCAGCAGCTCGTCCATGCCCTGGAAGTGGTAGGTCATCGAGCCGAGGGGGACGCCGGCGCGTGCGGCCACCTTGCGGTGCGACGTGCCCGCGACGCCCTCCTCCGCGATCAGATCCAGGGCCGCCGCGATGATGCGTTCCCGTCGCTCGGGATCCACGCGTCCGGACGCCATCGCCTCAGGCCTCGACCGGGTCGGCCGGGCCGGCGGCGTCGGCCCGGTGCGTGTCGTCGACGGGCTCGAGCGAGCGGACCACGCGGGCCGGGTTGCCCACCGCGACGACGTTCGCCGGGATGTCCTTGGTGACGACGGCGCCCGCGCCGACGACGCTGTTGTCGCCGATGGTGACGCCCGGCAGGACGATCACCCCGCCGCCGAGCCACACGTTGTCGCCGACCGTGATCGGCCGGGCCGCCTCGAGCTTGTCGCGGCGCGGCTGCGGCTCGAGGGGGTGCGTCGGGGTGAGCAACTGCACGTTCGGGCCGATCTGGCAGTCCTTGCCGATCGTGATCGGCGCGACGTCCAGGGCGGTGAAGTTGTAGTTGACGAACGTTCCCGCTCCGATGGAGATGTGGGTTCCGTAGTCGACGAACAACGGCGGCTTGATGTGGGCGCCCGCACCGAGTTCACCGATCAGTTCCGCGACGACCGGCTGCGCGGCGTCCGCATCCTGCGCGTACGCGGCCAGGTACTCGGCGGCCAGCCGGACAGCGCGCTGCGCCTCGCGGGCGATGTCGGGATCGTCGGCGATGTAGAGGTCGCCCGCGAGCATGCGCTGGCGGTTGGTGCGCGGGTCACCGGCGAAGTAGGCAGCCATGCGTACGACCGTACACCACGAGGCGTACGGTCGTACGCATGCCTCCGGCGGGCCCTCCTGCCTTTACTGCCCGTGAGCGTGAGCGTGACCCTGCTCGTGAATCGTGTTCGTCGCCGCGATGCTCTTCCACGACTTCGGCTGCGGCGTCTCGGCACCCTTTGACCGCGCGATGCTCGCCTTGGCCGCAGCGGGAGCACCCGGCTTCGACGCCTCGTACAGCCAGGTGTCGAAGAGCTCGGCGAGCGGCTTGCCCGAGATGCGCTCCGCGTACGCCACGAAGTCGCCCACCGCGGCGTTGCCGTACGCGCGCTCGGCCGGCCAGCCCTTGAGGATCGCGAAGAAGTCCTCGTCGCCGATCTCGTTCCGCAGTGCCTGGAGCGCCAGCGCGCCGCGGTCGTAGACGGCCAGGTGGAACTGGTTCGCGGGGCCCGGGTCACCGGGCCTGACCGTCCAGAACTCGTCGTCGGCCGGATGCTGTGCGTAGACGTGGTCCGCCAGCTCCTGCGCGGTGCCCTCGCCCTCCTTCTCCGACCAGAGCCACTGGCTGTACCGGGCGAAGCCCTCGTTGACCCAGATGTCCTTCCAGCCCTTCACGGACACGCTGTCGCCGTACCACTGATGGGCCAGCTCGTGCACGACCACGGACACGTTGGCGCCGTTCGCGAACTGCCGCGGACTGTAGAACGGCCGGGTCTGCGTCTCCAGGGCGTAGCCACTGGTGACGTTCGGCACGTAGCCGCCCAGCGCGTTGAACGGGTACGGCCCGAAGACCTCGGTCAGCCACTCGGCGACCTCGCCGGTCCGCTCGATGCTGGCCCGCGCGGCGCCCGCGTTGTCACCGAGATCCTTGCTGTACGCGTTCAGGATCGGCAGCCCGTCGGCTGTTGTGTACGTAGTGATGTCGAACTTCCCGACCGCGAGCGTGGCCAGGTAGGTCGCCTGCGGCTTGTTCGAGCGCCAGTTGAAGCGCGTCCAGCCCAGCTTGGAGCTCTGGGAGACCAGCACACCGTTGCTGATCGCCTGCGAGCCGTCCGGTACCGACACCGACACGTCGTACGTCGCCTTGTCCAACGGATGGTCGTTGCTCGGGAACCACCAGACCGCCGAGTCCGGTTCCTGGGCGGCCACCCCGCCGTCCGGCGTGCGATGCCAAGCGGTCCAGCCGCCGATCTTCAGCTCGGAGGGCTTCCCCGCGTACCGCACCACCACCGACACGGACTTGCCCTTGGCGAGCGGCGCGGCCGGGGTGACGACCAGCTCCTGGTCGCCCTCCTTCGTGAAGGCGGCCTTCCTGCCGCCGACCCTCACCTCGCTGACACCGAGGCCGAAATCGAGGTTGAAACGGCTCAGATCCTGCGTGGTGGTGGCGAGGATGGTCGCCGTCCCCTCCAGCAGGTCCGTCTTCGGCCGGTACGTGAGCCTCAGGTCGTAGTGCGACACGTCGTACCCGCCGTTCCCGGCGGCCGGGTAGTAGGGGTCGCCGATGCCGGGGTCGCCTGCGGAGGAGTTTGCGGCCGATGCCGGGATCGCCAGCACAAAGGTGGCCGCGAGCGCGCTCGGGACGATCAGTCTGCGGTGCACGGATGCTCCAAGTCGTGAGAACGGGCGATCTCTTGGACCCTAGACACCTCCCCGTCCTCCGGTCAGGAGCGAACCTCGGCCTTTCACACGACCGCCATCGGCCCGACATGATCCCCGCTGTCCCATTGGTCGCTTTGGTGTGCTGATTGCCCTCTGTCGCACGGGAGTTGACGGGAGTACCTTCCCGCCCATGCCGAATCGTGCGCGGGGAACCCGCTTGACGTGCAGATCGCTGGCAGCGGCGGCCTCGGCCGCCCTGATCGCGCTGGTCCTCGCGCCCACCGGCGCGCAAGGCGCGACACCGGCCCGGGAGAGCAGGCCGGTGTACTCGTACGACGACGCGATCCGGGAGTCCGTCTGGGTCGACACCCGGCTCGACGGTGACGGCGACGGCAGGACGGACCGCGTCGCCGTCGACATCGTCCGCCCGCGCGAGGCGGCGCAGCGGGGCCGGAAGGTGCCCGTCGTCATGGACGCCAGCCCGTACTACGCCTGCTGCGGGCGTGGCAACGAGAGCCAGCGCAAGACGTACGACGCCGACGGCAACCCTGTGCAGTTCCCCCTGTACTACGACAACTACTTCGTGCCCCGCGGCTACGCCTTCGTCGCCGTCGACCTGGCCGGAACCAACCGGTCCGACGGCTGCGTCGACGTCGGCGGCCGCTCCGACGTCCAGTCCGCGAAGGCCGTCGTCGACTGGCTGAACGGTCGCGCCCGCGCCTACACCAGCCGCTCCGGCGGGGAGCGGGCGAGCGCACGCTGGTCCACCGGCGCCACCGGGATGATCGGCAAGAGCTACGACGGGACCGTCGCCAACGGCGTCGCCGCCACCGGTGTACGGGGCCTCAAGACCATCGTCCCGATCGGCGCCATCTCCTCCTGGTACGACTACTACTTCGCCCAGGGCGCGCCCCTGTACAACTCCGGCCCCGAGTGGCTGTCCGACTACGTCGAGAGCCCCGAGGCCCGCGAACGCTGCCAGGCAGTCCAGCAGCGACTCGTCGACGGCGCCCCGCGCAGCGGCGAGTCGACCCCGCTGTGGGCCGAGCGCGACTACGTGCCCGATGCCGGCAACGTGCGGGCCAGCGTCTTCGCCGTGCACGGCATGCAGGACCTCAACGTCCGCGCCAAGCACTTCGGCCAGTGGTGGGACGCCCTCGCGGACAACGGCGTCGAGCGCAAGGTGTGGCTCTCCCAGACCGGGCACGTCGACCCGTTCGACTTCCGGCGCGCCGAGTGGGTACGCACCCTCCACCGCTGGTTCGACCACTACCTCCTCGGCTACGACAACGGCATCGACCGCGAGCCCATGGCCGACATCGAACGGGCACCGGACCGGTGGAGCACCGACCGCCTCTGGCCGCCGCGCACGACCGCCACTGCGGCACTGCGCCCGAACACCGGCACGAAACCCGGCGTCGGCGCGCTGTCACTGAAACCGGCCCGGCCGGGGGCGACCGAGACGTTCACCGACGATCCCCGCCTCGACGAGACCGACTGGGCCGCGGCGGTCGACACGGCGACGCCCGCCAAGGCCGGGTTCATCACCCGCCCCCTCGGCCGCGACCTGCGGCTGTCCGGCTCCTCGCGGGTGACCGTCACCGCCACCCCCTCCACCACCAGTGCCCACCTGTCTGCCGTGCTGGTCGATCTGGGACCCGACACCATCCGGGACTACGCAGCCTCCGGCGAAGGCATCACCACCCTTGCGGAGCGCACCTGCTGGGGCGCGAGCACCACCGGCGACAGCTCCTGCTTCAAGGAGACGAAGGCGCGCACCATCGACGTCGGCCACACGGTGTTCAGCCGCGGCTGGGCCGATCTGGGCGGCTACAAGCCCGATGCGCTGACACCCGGCAAGGCGTACACGGTCACCCTCGACCTGCACGCGAGCGACCACGTCGTCCCGGCGGGCCACCGGCTCGCACTCATTCTCGCCGGCACCGACCAGGACCTCATCGACCCGCCGGACACCACGCCGCGCCTCTCCCTCGATCTCGCCCGTACCGCTGCGAAACTGCCCGTCGTCGGCGGGGCGTCCGCCTTCGCCCGCGCCGTCGCAGGACCCGTCCCAGTCCCCACCGACTCCCGCCTCGGCGGTGTCGCGGCACCACGTCAGATCCGCCCGATCCCGGGAGGCAGCACCCGATGAATTTCCGTGTCCGCACCCTCGCCCTGACGGGCGTCGCCGCCGCGCTCGCCGTACCGCTGATCACCGGCCCCGCCGAGGCCGCACACACCGTGCCACGGACGGGCTTCGAGACGAGCGACGGCGAGCGCTGGACCACGCAGCCGGAGGAGCAGAGCTTCCTCGCCGCCGTCGACCGGGGCAGCGACCGGATGTCACTCGAGCGCATCGGTACGACAAAACAGGGCCGCCCCCTGCAACTCGTCCACCTCGGGGCGCGCAGCTCGTCCCACACCGTGCTGCTGATCTGCTCCCAGCACGGTGACGAGCCGTCGGGCAGGGAAGCATGCCTGACGACGGTCCGCGACCTCGCCCACGCCGGGGACGGCGTGACCCGCAGGCTGCTGTCCAGGACGCACGTCCTCGTCGTCCCCACCGCCAACCCCGACGGCAGAGCCGCTGACACCCGGGGGAACTCGGACGGTGTCGACATCAACCGCGACCACATCGCCCTGAAGACCGCGGAGGGCCGGGCCATGGCCGCCGTCATCCGCGACCGGCGCCCGGACGTCATCTACGACCTGCACGAGTACGGCGCCACGCCGCCGTACTACGACAAGGACCTGTTCGACCTGTGGCCGCGCAACCTCAACTCCGAGGCCGCGGTGCGCGACGAGGCGCGGACCCTCTCCGGCGACTACGTACGGCCCGCCGCGCACGACGAGGGATTCAGCACCGGCACCTACGGCATCTGGACCGACCCGGTGACCGGCGAGCCGATCAAACAGACCGCCGGGGACGGCCAGGAACGCATCCTGCGCAACACCTCCGGAATCAAGAACGCGGTCGGCCTGCTCATCGAGAGCCGTGTCGACGCGCTGACCGAGCAGGAGCAGTCGGATCCCGCCCTGAACAACCGGCGTCGCGTGAACAGCCAACTCGCGGCACTCGACGGACTGCTGTCGTACGCGGACGAGCGCCGCGGCAGCGTCGAGGCGGCGACCACCGCCGCCCGCCTCTCCGGCTTCAGGGACCGGGGCCCGGTCTACCTGGGCGGCGCCGACAACGACCCCGCCACCCCCGAGGAGACGCTTGCCGACCCACCGTGCGGGTACCGGCTCGACGCGGATCAGTACGCGCAGGTGAAGGACGAACTGGCCCTGCACGGTGTCTGGTCGTGGCGGGACGGGGAAGGTGCCTTTGTGCCGCTGCGGCAGTCGCAGCGGGAGCTTGTTCCGCTACTCCTGGATATGCGCGCGACATATCACCTCGTTTCGGCCGAGCCGGTCCCGGCCTGTTGACGCTATGACGTGCATCACACGTGGTAGGGGGTACCGGAGAGCGGAAAAGCCTCCGCGAATTGGTGAAAGGTGCCACTTGTGTCGCACGACGAACAGAAACCTGGGCCACGGTTGCGGTTGCCGGTGAGGGCTGCCTTGCCCGGCCGTCACCCGTACGAGGACAGAGCGCCGGTCACCGACCGGGTGGTGTTCGGCGTGACGGCCGCTCTCACCCTGGCTTTTGTGATCTGGGGATCCTCCTTCACCGATGCGCTGGAGAGCGTCTCGGACACGATGCTGAACGGCCTGATGCACAACGGCGGCTGGGCGTTCGTCCTGGCCGCCTCCGGCTTCGTCGTGTTCGCGCTGTGGCTCGCCATCAGCCGTTACGGCCGGATCGAGCTCGGCCAGGAGCACGAGGAACCCGAGTTCCGCACCGTCTCCTGGGTCGCGATGATGTTCAGCGCCGGCATGGGCATCGGCCTGATGTTCTACGGCGTCAGCGAGCCGCTCGCGCACTATGTGACTCCGCCGCCGGGGACCGACCCTGCCGACTCTGCCGACGCTATGCAGACGGCGCTGGCCACGACGCTCTTCCACTGGACCCTCCATCCCTGGGCCATCTACGCCGTGGTCGGTCTTGCCATCGCCTACAGCACCTTCCGGCGCCGCAGGCGGCAGACCATCAGCGCCGTCTTCGAGCCCCTGATCGGCAAGAAGCGGGCGGAGGGCGCCCCGGGACGAGTGATCGACATCCTCGCGATCTTCGCCACGCTCTTCGGATCAGCCACCTCCCTGGGCCTCGGCGCGCTCCAGATCGGCAGCGGCTTCCGAGAATTGGGATGGATGGAGAAGGCCGGGACCGGCCTTCTCATCGCCATCATCGGTGTGCTGACGGCGGCCTTCGTGTTCTCCGCGGTCTCCGGTGTCGAGCGTGGCATCCAGTGGCTGTCGAACACCAACATGGTGCTGGCCGTGGTGCTCGCTCTGTTCGTCTTCATCGCCGGGCCGACCATCCTCGTCCTCGACCTGATTCCGACCTCGCTCGCCTCGTACATCGGCGAGCTGCCGCAGCTGGCCGGGCGCACCGAGGCGGCGACCGGTGGCGGAGACGTCGCGGACTGGCTGAGCAGTTGGACGGTCTTCTACTGGGCCTGGTGGATTTCCTGGACGCCGTTCGTCGGCATGTTCATCGCCCGCATCAGCCGCGGGCGGACGATCCGTCAGTTCGTCGGCGGCGTCATCCTGGTCCCGAGCAGCGTCAGCCTGATCTGGTTCGCCGTCTTCGGCGGCACGGCCATGAAGCTCCAGGAGGACGGACGGCTCGGGAACGAGACGACGCCCGAGGGACAGCTCTTCGGTGTGCTCCAGGAGTTCCCGATCGCCGGTGTGATGAGCCTGCTGGTGATGATCCTGGTCGGAATCTTCTTCGTCTCGGGGGCCGACGCCGCCTCGATCGTCATGGGCACCCTCTCCCAGAAGGGCACCTTCGAACCTGCCCGGATCGTCGTCATCTTCTGGGGTGTGGTGACCGGAGCCGTGGCGGCGGTCATGCTGCTCGTCGGAGAGGGCAAGGGCGACGCACTCGCCGGTCTGCAACATCTGACGATCCTTGTCGCGGCCCCGTTCGTGCTGGTGATGGTGGGCATGTGCGTGGCTCTCATGCGCGATCTGCGCCAGGACCCGCTGATCGTCCGTGGCGAGCTCGCGGAGGAGGCCGTCGAGACAGCGGTGATCGCAGGTCACGAGAAGTACGCAGGTGACTTCGAGATCCGTATCGGGCCGGGCCCGGAGGCCGGGACCCACACCCGGCCCCGGACCGGAACCGACCCGGGGACCGGCACGGGGGACGACCCCGGCACCGGCCGCGGCGGAGCCAAGGACTCCTGACCGGTCACGGACGGCTGGCGCATGACAGGGAACGGCGCGGACAGCAGACGGCGCGCAGACCAGCAGACCCGGCAGGGCGGGCGGGGCATGACCCCGCCCGCCCTGCCGCTCGTCGCCTCTGAGGCCCCGGACACACAGAGCCGGGCACCCGTGGAATCCGGCTGGACATGAGGATGCCCGGGGACGATCCTTCGTCGCGGTATGAGCCATGGGGGGGTGCTGGTCATCCAGGTGCCGCCCCGCTGATTTAGGATGCACCCCCTGATGACTGCAACTCTCGTCGCCAAGGATCTCGCCGCGGGCCACGGCGACCGTTCGCTCTTCTCCGCCCTGGATCTTGTCGTCGCACCCGGCGACGTGATCGGCCTCGTCGGCGTCAACGGCGCCGGCAAGTCCACGCTGCTGCGTCTGCTCGCCGGACTCGACCGGCCCGAGCAGGGTGAGCTGAGGCTCTCCCCGCCGACCGCCACCGTCGGCCACCTCCCGCAGGAGCCCGAGCGGCGCGAGGGCGAGAGCGTGCGCGACTTCCTCGCCCGGCGCACCGGTGTGGCCGCCGCGCAGACCGCCATGGACGCCGCCACCCAGGGTCTGGTGGAGGGCGCCCCGGGAGCCGACGACGCCTATGCCGTCAGCCTGGAGCGCTGGCTCGACCTCGGCGGCGCGGACCTCGACGAGCGCGCGGAGGAGGTCGTCGGCTCCCTCGGTCTGACCGTCGGCGTCGACCAGCCCATGACGTCCCTGTCCGGCGGCCAGGCCGCCCGCGCCGGTCTCGCCTCGCTCCTGCTGTCCCGCTACGACGTGTTCCTGCTCGACGAGCCGACGAACGACCTCGACCTGGACGGCCTCGAGCGCCTCGAGACCTTCGTCCAGGGCCTGCGCGCCGGCACGGTCGTCGTCAGCCACGACCGCGAGTTCCTCACCCGCACTGTCACCAAGGTCCTAGAACTCGACCTCGCCCAGCAGCAGATCACCCTCTACGGCGGCGGGTACCAGGCCTATCTGGAAGAGCGCGAGACCGCCCGCCGGCACGCCCGTGAGGAGTACGACGAGTACGCCGACAAGCGGGCGGCCCTCGAGGGCCGCGCCCAGATGCAGCGCAACTGGATGGACAAGGGCGTCAAGAACGCCCGCCGCAAGGCGACCGACAACGACAAGATCGGCCGCAAGATGCGCAGCGAGGCGAGCGAGAAGCAGGCTGCCAAGGCCCGCCAGACCCAGCGCATGATCGAACGGCTCGACGCCGTCGACGAGCCCCGCAAGGAGTGGGAGCTGCGGATGGAGATCGCCGCCGCCCCGCGTTCCGGTTCAGTGGTTGCCACCCTCCGCGATGCGGAGGTCAGGCGGGGCGGCTTCCGCTTCGGTCCCGCCTCGCTCCAGATCGACTGGGCGGACCGCGTGGCCATCACCGGCGCCAACGGAGCGGGGAAGTCCACGCTGCTGGCCGCCCTGCTCGGCAGGCTCACGCTCGACGAAGGGCACGCCTCGCTCGGCTCCGGCGTGGTCGTCGGAGAGGTGGACCAGGCCCGCGGTCTGTTCTACGGCCCCGAGACCCTGCTGGACGCCTTCTGCGCGGCCGTCCCCGACACCGAGCCGGCCGAAGTGCGCACGTTGCTGGCCAAGTTCGGGCTCAAGGCCGACCATGTGCTCCGCCCGGCGACGACCCTGTCCCCGGGCGAGCGGACCCGCGCCGCGCTCGCCCTCCTCCAGGGCCGCGGCGTCAATCTGCTCGTACTGGACGAGCCGACCAACCACCTCGACCTGGCCGCCATCGAACAGCTGGAGTCGGCGCTCGACTCGTACACCGGGACGCTGCTGCTGGTCACGCACGACCGCCGGATGCTGGACGCCGTGCGGGTGACGCGGCGCGTGGAGGTCGCTGACGGCAAGGTCACGGAGAGCTGAGTCGGCCCGCGGGCGCCGTCGCGGACGCCGGTCGTCTCACTGGTCCGCCGGGGGCCTGCGGGTGCGGGCCAGCTTCGAGGCGACCAGGTGCCGCGGCAGATGCCGCACGGCCTGTGCGTACGCCTTGTACCGCCAGCCCGTGATACTCACCGGCCGTCGCCTGGCCAGGTCCCTGAGGGCCTGTGCCACCACGTCGTCCGGGTCGAGCCACACCGCGTCGCGCAGCGCGCTCACGTCCATCCCGGCCCGCTCCTGGAACTCGGTGCGGGTGAATCCGGGCACGACGGCCAGCACCCTCACCCCGTACGGGGCGAGGTCAACCCGCAGCGACTCGCTGAACGACGTCACCCACGCCTTGGCGGCGCCGTAGGTGCCGGCCGGCAGCAGGCCCGCCACCGACGACACGTTGACGACCGCTCCGCGACGCCGCGACCGCATGCCGGGCAGCGCGGCGTGCGTGAGTCGCAGCGGCACCTTCACCAGCAGCTCAAGCATCCGCTCCTCGTCCTCGACGGGGCTGTACGGGAAGGGCGCCGCCAGGCCGAAGCCCGCGTTGTTCACGAGCATGTCCACGGGCCGGGCGGGATCGGACAACCGGGCGGTGACGGCTCGGACTCCGGACGGTTCGAGCAGGTCGGCGGGCAGGATCTCCGTCGAGACGGCGTACCGGGCGCGAATCTGCTCCGCCCCCGCCTCCAGGCGTTCCTTGTCGCGGGCGACCAGGACGAGGTCGCAGCCCTTGGCGGCGAATCCGCGGGCGAACGCAGCGCCCAGTCCGGCACTCGCGCCGGTGATCAGAACGGTGGTCACGATGTGATCGCTTTCATGAGTCGGTGCGTTGCGGGGCTGCGTTGCGAGGGGCCGAACCCCCGGGGCAGGCAGTCCCGAGTCGGCGGGGGACAGGTCAGCGGGACGGACGGAAGGAGGCTGTCGCGGAGGACCGGTAGGCGTCGGCCACGTCGATGAGGAACCGCCGTTCGTCGTCGAGGTCGTTGCCGACCATCGCCGGCGCGCTGTACGGCTGCGGTTGCCGGTCGAGCCCGTCCGCCTTGGCGCGCCGGGCCTCCTTGATGACACAGGCGAGTACGGCGGCTTCCGTCTGCCGTCCGCGGCTGAGGTGTTCGCGTGCCCGCTCGTCCGTCCCGGGCGGCACATAGTCGCCCAGCATCAAGATCGCGTCCCGTGTCTCGATCACCTTGCGGTAGACGAGCAGATCACGCGGCAGCGGCGGCCACAGCAGCTCCACCGCCCGCGTCGCGCGCGGCTCGTGCAGGGCCACGTGCGGCATCGACCGCACCAGGTCACGCCACAGCGGCCACAGCCGCCAGGCGGTCGACATGTCCGCCGTCGTTCTGCGCAGCACGGCCAGGGTGGGCAACAGGATGGCCGCGGCCCGCAGTACTCCGTGCAGGTTCATCAGCAGCGGCAGATACGGCATCTGCCAGGCCGTGCCCCACAGCGCTTTGAGCAGATAGCCGATCCAGAACAGCCCCGCCAGGGCGGTGCCGAGCCCGAACAGCCGCAGTCCCGTGGCGAGCCCCGGGCTCTCCGCGCGTCTGCTGTAGTGCCAGCACACATACACGCAGACTGTGTTGGCCAGCAGATGGGTGCCCATCAGCGTCAGCCAGTAGGCGAGTGAGGGCACCGGGTCGCCGCCCGGCGGCATCCCGTGCTGTCCGTGCCGCGGTGCGACGAGGTCCAGCACCACCATGGCGCCCAGCGGCACGGCCGTCGCCAGCGCCGCCGCCCGTTGCCGGCCGCGGCTGCTCGTGGTGCCGCAGACGAAGTAGAGGACCGCGCCCGCGGACAGAACGCCCGTCAGATTCCGTACCAGGCCGACCACGTGGACGAGCCCGTCATCCCGCTCGGCGAACGCGACGACCGACGGAAGGTTGAGCGTCATCGCCGCCGCCGCCGTTGCCACCGCGAGCCACAGGCCGCGCTGCTCCGGCGAGCGAAGTGCCGAACGTGCCCGCACCAGCACGGCGAACCAGAGGAGGACCACACTGGGTACGGCGAGCCAGTCGCCGAACTGCACGATGTCAGCCCGCATCGGACGACCTCACTCCCAGCGCGGAACCGAGCCGCTCCAGGGTGCCGTCCGGCTCCCTGCCCAAGGGCAACGCACCCGCCTTCGTACGGATCAGGCTGGCCAGCATCTCGGCCTCCTGCTCTTCGCGGGTCGTGTAGTCGGTACGTCCCAGGGCGGTGGGATAGCCGCCGCTCTCCGCGCCTGCGAGGAAGTTGTGACCGAAGAGGATGTGCCCCAACTCGTGCAGGACGATGTGCTCCTGGTGCGGTCGCGATGTGCGCGCCTCGTAGAAGACGTGATCGACGCTCTCGGTGCCCACCCACAGTCCGCAGACACCGGACTGGGCGGCTTCCTCGGGCAGCGGGTGCAGCCGCACGGGGCGGCCCCGCTGCTCGGCTATTCGGGAGCACAACTCGTCGAGGGAGAAAGGATTCGACAGCTCCAGTTGACTGAGAATCGCCTCACAGCGTTTGCGCAGAGCGGCGTGCCCGTATGGCATGTGTTCCCCGTTCGGACCCCTTTTCGGGCAGCGTCGATAGGCAGTTACGGAAGTGGTCATGGTGTCCTGAGCCTTCAAGCGGCGTCTGGGACGGTGGTCCTCAGCGGTGTCGGGCGGCGGCCCGCACCGGAGCGGCGGGCGGGCCCTGCGTCATCCCTACCCACCAGCCGGGGGAGTTGGCAAGGCACGACAGGACCGGGGCAGACGATCAAGCCATCGTCCCCCCGGTCCTTTCGTGCGGTTCCGCTGCGTCAGCCGCGGCCCTTGCCGCCGTCCAGCAGACCGGCCTTGCGCAGGGCGTCCGCCATCGCGCTGTTCGCGGGGGCGGGGGCCTGACGGGCCGGGGCCTGCCGCGTCGCCCCGCCCCCGCCCGAGCCGCCTCGGCGCTCGCGCCCGCCGCCCTGGCGCTGCTGCGGCGGACGGCCGCCGCGTTCGCGGCGGGGCGCTCCCTGGTCCGTCGACTGCGCCGACGCGTCGTCGTCCAGCCGCAGCGTCAGCGAGATCCGCTTGCGCGGAATGTCGATGTCGAGCACCTTCACCTTCACCACGTCGCCCGGCTTGACCACGTCACGCGGGTCCTTGACGAAGGTCTTGGACATCGCGGACACATGAACCAGACCGTCCTGGTGGACACCGACGTCCACGAACGCCCCGAACGCGGCGACGTTCGTGACGACGCCCTCCAGAACCATGCCGGAGACCAGGTCGGAGATCTTCTCCACGCCCTCCTTGAAGGTGGCCGTCCTGAACGCGGGCCGCGGGTCGCGGCCCGGCTTCTCCAGCTCCCGCAGAATGTCCGTCACGGTCGGCAGACCGAAGGTCTCGTCGACGAAGTCGGCCGGCCGCAGTGACCGCAGCACCGAGGTGTTGCCGATGAGCGAGGCCACCTCGCCACCGCTCGTCTTCACCATCCGCCGCACCACCGGGTACGTCTCCGGGTGCACGCTGGAGGCGTCCAGCGGGTCGTCGCCGCCGCGGATGCGCAGGAAGCCGGCGCACTGCTCGTACGCTTTCGGGCCGAGCCGGGCGACGTCCTTGAGGGCCTTGCGAGACCGGAACGGGCCGTTGGAGTCGCGGTGCGCCACGATGTTCTCCGCCAGGCCCGCGCCGATGCCGGAGACCCGTGAAAGCAGCGGCGCGGACGCCGTGTTGACGTCGACACCCACACCGTTCACACAGTCCTCGACGACAGCGTCGAGCGACCGGGACAGCTTCACCTCGGACAGGTCGTGCTGGTACTGCCCGACCCCGATCGACTTGGGGTCGATCTTCACCAGCTCGGCGAGGGGGTCCTGCAGTCGGCGCGCGATCGACACCGCGCCGCGCAGCGACACGTCCAGGCCGGGCAGCTCCTGCGAGGCGAAGGCCGACGCCGAGTACACGGACGCGCCCGCCTCCGAGACCATCACCTTGGTGAGGCCCAGCTCCGGGTGCCGGGTGAGGAGATCACCGGCGAGCTTGTCCGTCTCACGGGAGGCCGTGCCGTTGCCGATCGCGACCAGGTCGACCGCGTGCGTCTTGGCGAGACGGGCCAGCGTGGCCAGCGACTCGTCCCACTTGTTCGCGGGCACGTGCGGATAGATCGTGTCGGTCGCGACGACCTTGCCGGTCGCGTCGACGACCGCGACCTTCACTCCGGTACGGAAGCCGGGGTCGAGACCGAGCGTGGCGCGCGTCCCGGCCGGGGCGGCCAGCAGCAGGTCCCGCAGGTTCGCCGCGAAGACCCGTACCGCCTCGTCCTCCGCCGCCGTACGCAGCCGCAGGCGCAGGTCGATGCCGAGGTGAACCAGGATCCGGGTGCGCCACGCCCAGCGGACGGTGTCGCCGAGCCACTTGTCACCGGGCCGCCCCTGCTGGGCCACACCGAAGCGGGAGGCGATGATCCCCTCGTACGACGAAGGGCCCTCGACCGGCTCCTCGGGCTCGAGCGCCAGGTCGAGGACCTCTTCCTTCTCGCCCCGGAACATCGCGAGGACCCGGTGCGAGGGCAGCTCCGTGAAGCCCTCGGAGAAGTCGAAGTAGTCGGCGAACTTCGCGCCCGCCTCCTCCTTGCCGTCACGGACCTTCGCCGCGAGCCTGCCGCGCGTCCACATCCGCTCGCGCAGTTCGCCGATGAGGTCGGCGTCCTCGGAGAAACGCTCCGCCAGGATTGCCCGCGCGCCGTCCAGAGCCGCGGCCGCGTCCGCGACGCCCTTCTCCGCGTCGACGAATGCCGCAGCGGCCGCGAGCGGCTCGACCGACGGGTCGCTCAACAGGCCCTCGGCCAGCGGCTCGAGACCCGCCTCGCGCGCGATCTGCGCCTTGGTGCGCCGCTTGGGCTTGAACGGCAGGTAGATGTCCTCGAGCCGCGCCTTGGTGTCGGCGGCCCGCATCTGCGCCTCGAGCGCGTCGGTGAGCTTGCCCTGCTCCCGCACGGACTCCAGGATCGCCGTCCGCCGGTCCTCCAGCTCCCGGAGGTAACGCAGCCGCTCCTCGAGCGTGCGCAGCTGCGCGTCGTCGAGCATCTCGGTCGCTTCCTTGCGGTAGCGAGCGATGAACGGCACGGTGGACCCGCCGTCGAGCAGCTCGACGGCCGCCTTCACCTGCCGCTCCCGTACGCCGAGCTCCTCGGCGATCCTGCCTTCGATGGACGTCGTCACGGTTTCCCGACTCGCCTTCTCGTGCTCGCTGTGCTTGAGAGTGCATTGTGCCGGGTGGCCGGGTGCCGTGTCGCGTGCCTCCAGCCGCGCGCCTCGACGCGACGGGTGCGGCCACTCGCGCGTCTCAGGCGCGACGGGTGCGGCCACTGCGCGAGGCGCCACCGAAGAGCCGGGCCAGCAGCCGGAAGGGAAGCGTCACCACGGTGGCGATCGCCGAGCCGATCATACGAAGCGCGTCAGCTATGGAGCGGAGCACAATTGACCTCCAGGTTCGGGTGCTTGGAATGGGTCGGGTAACCGCCGTCACCCGCCGCCAAACGTCGCCGTGCACCCGGCCTGATCCGAACGAGAGGCCCTGAGCGTCAGTCCTTGCCGATCAGGTCCGCAGGGAACGCGCCGGCGACCGCCGCCGTCATCAGGAAGCCGCGCCCCAGCTCGGTGAGCCGTTCGACGCCCTCCGCGCCCAAGTGCTCGTACGGCGCGCGGTCCAGGCGGTCCGTGAGGTCCTCGAGCTCGCTCCGCAGCGCGGTGCCCGCCTCCGTCAACTCGCCATCCGCGTCGAGCAGTCCGCGCCCCCGCAGCCGCTCCTGCGCCGCCTCCCAGTCGGCCCGGCCCCAGCCACGCGTGGCGAGGATCCAGCGGGGCGCCATACCCTTGCCCGTCGCGGTGTGGCTCACCAGCGCCTCGAGCGGGTCGAGGCCGGACGCCAGCAGGGCCGCCAGATGCCCGTCCCCGCGGTGCTCGCGAAGCAGCGTCGTCGCGTGCCAGTAGGCGAGGTGCGGTTCCGCCGGCACGGGCAGGTCCGCGTGGGCCGCGTACAACGGCCGGGCGTGCCGGGTGCACGCCTCGGCCGCGCGCAGGGCGAGCTCCGCCGCCTCCGCCAGGTCCGGGGACGCGATCACGTCGTCGCCGAGCAGCCGCCTCAGAGTGGTGTCGGCGGCACGCAGCCGCGCCGCGAGCACGGCCTCGGGGGACGCGGTCTCCCAAACCGCCGGCAGGTGCTTGGCGACCAGCTCGTGGTTGAAGTTGTAGAAGGCGGCGGTCACCGTGCCCGGTCCCACAGCGCCCAGTGCGGCGCCGCGTCCAGCGAAGTACGCCGCGCTCGCGTCCTCGATGCCGAGGCGGCCCAGCTCCTCGGTGAAGTCCGGCGAGAAGTAGACCGTCGAGTGCAGCGGGTTGAGGGCGTTGTGGCAGCGGCGTCCCGCGCGCGGGTGCAGAGAGGTCATGACGGGCAGGTTAGCGACTGCTTAGTACGGTCGGAAGAGCAGGGCGGGGCTGGGGTGGCCGATGGCAGGAAAGGTGGGGTTCTTGTCATTGCGGCCATGCTCTGGTCCCGCCAAGGATGGTGCCATGACACAAACCGTGCTGGTCGTCCTCTTCGACGAGGTGCAGGCCCTCGACGTGACCGGGCCGGTCGAAGTGTTCGACGGTGCCGGGCGGGCGAGCGGCGACCGGGCCGCGTACCGCATCCGTACCGCCTCGCTCGACGGCACACCGGTGCGGACCTCCAGCGGCCTCACCGTGGTGCCGGACGGCAGCCTTGCCGACGCACCGGCCCCGGACACGCTCCTCGTCCCCGGCGGCGAGGGCACCCGCCTCCCCGATCCCGGTCTGATCGACTGGCTGCGCGACAACGCACCTCGCGCCGGACGCCTGGTCTCCGTCTGCACCGGCGCCCTGTTGCTGGCCCGGGCGGGACTGCTCGACGGCCACCGCGCCACCACCCACTGGATGGTCTGCGAGCACCTTGCCGCCAACTATCCGGAGGTCGACGTCCAAACGGAACCGATCTTCGTCAGGGACGGCCGGCTCTCGACCTCCGCCGGCGTCACCGCGGGCATCGACCTGGCGCTCGCCCTGGTCGAGGAGGACCTGGGCCGTGACGTCGCGCTCACCGTCGCCCGCCACCTGGTCGTCTTCCTGCGGCGCCCCGGCAACCAGGCCCAGTTCAGCGCCCAGCTCGCCGCCCAGACCGCGTCCCGGGAACCGCTGCGCGAGGTGCAGCACTGGGTCACCCAGCACCCGGAGGCAGACCTGTCCGTCGACGCGCTCGCGGATCGCGCCGGTCTCTCGCCCCGCCACTTCGCCCGTGCCTTCCATACGGAGACGGGTACGACGCCGGGCCGCTATGTCGAGCGCGTACGCCTCGAGCACGCCAGAAGGCTCCTGGAGGACACCCCGGACGGCGTCACGAAGATCTCGCGGGCCTGCGGCTACGGCACCAGCGAAGCCATGCGGCGCGCGTTCGTGAAGGCTCTCGGGGTGGCGCCCGCGGAGTACCGCCGCCGCTTCCGCGGTACCGCGCAGACCGCTCGCTGACCAGCGACCAGCTACAGAACCGACCAGCTACAGAACCGATCAGCTACAGAACCAATCAGCCACAGGAGGGAACCACCCATGCAGATCGCCATCCTGCTCTTCGACCGCTTCACGTCCCTGGACGCCGTCGGCCCGTACGAAATGCTCTGCCGCCTGCCCGACGCGGAGGTCGTGTTCGTCGCCGAGAGGCCCGGACCCGTGCGCAACGACCGTGACGAGCTCTCCCTCGTCGCGGGCAAAGCCTTCGACGAAGTACCCCGCCCCGACATCGTTCTCGTGCCCGGCGGCCCCGGCCAGAGCGACCAGATGGAGAACGAGGCGCTGCTCGGGTGGCTCCGGTCCGTGGACGCGACCAGCACCTGGACCACGTCGGTGTGCACCGGCTCGTTGCTGCTGGGCGCGGCCGGACTGCTGGAGGGGCGCGAGGCGACGTCGCACTGGCTCGCCCTCGAGCACCTGGAGCGGCTGGGCGCGAAGCCTACCGGCCGCCGTGTCGTGACCGACGGCAAGTACGTGACGGCGGCCGGCGTCTCGTCCGGCATCGACATGGGGCTCACCCTGCTCGGCAGGCTGGTCGGCGAGGAGCACGCCCAAGCCGTGCAGCTGATGACGGAGTACGACCCGCAGCCGCCCTACGACGCGGGCTCGCCCGCCAAGGCGCCGGCCCACCTGGTCGAGAAGTTCCGGGCCGAGAGCCGCTTCTTCCTCCAGTAGGCCCGCTCAGGCTCCGGTGGTCCCCGGTGTCCATGTGAAGCGCGGCGTACGCCGCTCCAGGAAGGCGGCGACACCCTCGGCCGTGTCGCCGCTTCCCCGCGTCTGCTCCGCCCAGTACGCGTCACGGTCGGTGCGGCCCGCGGTGAACTCCTTGGCCGCGCACTGCGTCAACTGCGAGCGCGACACCAGGATCCGGGTGAACTCCGCGGCCCGTCGGCCCAGCTTGCCCTCGGGCAGCACCTCGTCGACCAGACCGGTGCGCAGTGCGCGCTCCGCGTCGATCAACTCGCCCGAGTACAGCAGGTACTTGGCCGCCGCCGGCCCCACCAGCGAGGCCAGTCGACGCGTAGAGACCGCCGGATAGACGATCCCGAGCTTCGCCGGTGTCACGCCGAACAGCGTGTCGTTCTCCGCGAAGCGCAGATCGCAGGCGGCGGCGAGCTGGCAGCCGCCGCCCACGCAGTAGCCGCGCACGACGGCGAGTGTCGGTTTGGGGAACGCGGCGAGCGCCTCCTCCGCGCGCACAGCCAGGGTCTGCGGGTCCTCGCCCGGTGCACGCAGCGAGGAGATGTCCGCGCCCGCGCAGAAGGTCTCGCCCTCACCGGTCAGCACCAGTGCCCGTACGGCGGGGTCGGCGGCCTGCTCCTCGAGCAGCTCCGGCAGCGCGCGCCACATGTCGGCGGTCATGGCGTTGCGCTTGGCGGGGTTGCTGATCACGACGGTGGCGACACCGTCCGCGACGGTGTGCAGCAGCTGCGGCCGGCGGGGCTCGGGGAACTCCATGGGCCGGATGCTATCGGGCAGGCCCGAACTCAAGATCAAGAAGGGCCCCGTCGTGGTCGGCGCCGTCGGGCGGCAGGCCGTCGGCACGGTCACCGCACAGGGGGAAGAAGCCGATGAAAGACGCCGGTAGGAGTGCCGATAAGGGGGCTGATAAGAGTGCTGAAACGATCGGTCCGGAGAAGCGGGCAGAAGGGGCTTCCGAGCAGTCACACAACTGACCCTGTCATACGCATCCGGTCAAAAGGCGTCGATAGACACTCACTTCCGTTCAGTGGTACGGCACGGACCTACTGACTACCAACACTTGTTACTCCAACGTCAGTGGGACGAGCTGAAGGTGGGTGCCGGACTATGGAGAGCCGCGGGAGCGTGCCTGCGCGGCCGCTGTCGTACGAGGGTGTCTGGCGGTTCACCGCCCCCGCTCTCGACGTGTCCGTCCCGCAGGCCAGGCACGCGGTGCGCGACCTGCTCGCCCGCCAGGGCGTGCCCGTCGCCGACGACGTCGTGCAGGGTCTGCTGCTGATCGTCTCCGAGCTGGTCACCAACGCGGTGCGGCACGCCGCGCTGCTCTCGCCGGAGGTCGCGGTCGAGGTGGCCATCGGCACGCACTGGGTGCGTGTCTCCGTGGAGGACAACCACCCCTACCGGCCCAAGGCGCTGGAGACCGACTCCGCGCAGACCGGCGGCCGTGGGCTTCTGCTGGTCCGTGAGATCACCCGGGAGGCCGGCGGGAACTGCGACGTGGAGCACACGGCGAGCGGCGGCAAAATCATCTGGGCCGAGCTGCCGCTCCTCGCCCAGTTCGTCGGCGGCGCGACGACCGTATAGGCGCCGCAGCCGCGCCGCCGCAGAACGTGGGACCGGCCGCCGACCGGTCCCGTGCTACCAGCCGCCGGCCGGTCCCGTCAGCTCCCTGACCGCGGGCCGGGCGGCGTCCAGCACCGTCATGAACCACGCGGAGAACGGCGCCTCGCGGTGCAGCTTCGCCAGTTCGTCGGGGGTCACGAAGGCCGTCTCGCCGATCTCCTCGGGGTCCGGTCGCAGCGGGGACTGCACCATCCCGACGAAGAGATGGTTGTACTCCTGCTCGACCAGCCCCGACTCCGGGTCCGGGTGGTTGTAGCGGACCGTGCCGGCCTCGGCGAGCAGCGAGGGCGAGACCCCCAGCTCCTCGTGCGTACGACGGGCGGCAGCCGCGAACGGGGCCTCTCCCGGGTACGGATGTCCGCAGCAGGTGTTCGACCAGACACCGGGGGAATGGTACTTGCCGAGCGCCCGGCGCTGCAGCAGCAGCCGCCCCTGCTCGTCGAAGAGGAACACCGAGAAGGCGCGGTGCAGTTGTCCCGGCGCCTGGTGGGCGGAGAGCTTCTCGGCCGTGCCGATGGTGTTGCCCTCCTCGTCGACCAGCTCGAGCAGGATCTCTGGTGATGTTCCGTTCGACGAACTGGTCGCCGCGGTGGCTGGTGTGATCGGCATAACCGTCCTTCGCATCGGTCCTCGGCCCGGCCGTCCTTCCGGAGGAAGGACCCTGGGCCCCGCTCAGTCTGCCGTACAAAAGCGGCTTGTCCGCACTTCGGCCGGAGCCTGGCATGTCCGCTCCGCCGCGTCGGAACGCGGCGGAGCGGACACGGTTGACGGATCCGTCAGACGCCGAAGGCCGCCGGATAGCGGACCGTGCCCTGCGGCACCGCCCGGGAACCGTCAAGCGTCAGCACCATCAGAGCCTCGTCCGGTACCTCGAAAGACGTCCGGATCCCGTAGGTCGAAGCGACCTCGAACCCGAACCTCGGGTAGTACTCCGGATGCCCGAGGACGACGACCGGCGCCTCGCCCCGCGCTCGCGCGGCGTCGAGCACCGCACGGACGACCGCCTGGCCCGCGCCCCGGCGCTGGTGCCCGGGGGAGACCGCGACCGGGGCCAGAGCCAGCGCGGGTGCGTCGCCGATCCGGCACCGCGTCAGCAACGCGTACGCGGCCACCGACCCGTCCGCCGCCTCCGCGACGTACGACAGCCCCGGCAGCCACGCCTCGCCGTCGAGCCGGAGCCGGTCCACAAGAGCGGACTCCTCCGGGGTGGGGAACGCGGCGGCGTTGACGGCCCGGACGGCCGGGATGTCGGCCGCCGCCTCCGGCCGGGTGCGCCGGCGCGCGTCGGCCGGACGCAGGACGTAACCGGTGTAGCCGAACTCCGAGCTGTGCTCCCGCCGCATGGCGATCTCCTCGCGGGTGGCGGCAAGCATCTCCGCCATGCCGGGGGTTGCGGGGTCCGCGGCATCGGCACGCTCGCCCAGCGGACCGTAGTACTCGTCCCAGTCGCTCTCGGGCTGGCGGTACAGGCCGAGAACGGTGTAGCCGGCCGCGACGGCCGCCGAGCAGTTCGCCGCGGTCGTACGCAGCGCGCAGTGCTGGTCCCAGAAGGCGCGCGCGTCGGGCGAGGGGTCCTCGGCAGTCCACTCGCACTCGGTCAGGACCAGGCTGCCGCCGGGAGCGAGCAGCCGCCGCCACTTGGCGAGGGCGGTGTCGAATCCGATGCTGTAGGCGGAGCTCTCCGCCCAGACGACGTCGAACGAGCTGTCGGGGAAGGGGAGTTCGCCCATGTCGGCGTTGACTGTACGGACCGCGTCACCGAGCCCGCGGGCCGCGGCGCTGTGCCGCAGCTCCTCGAGGAACGGCTCGTGCAGATCGACCGCCGTGACGTCGGCGGCGGCCCGCGAGGCCAGCAGCAGGGCGGAGCGGCCCGGTCCGCAGCCCAGGTCGAGTACCCGCGGACGCGTGGGCAGCGGCCCCGCCAGGGCGAGAAGCCGCAGCGAGGTGTCGTCGGAACCAGGACCCTGCCGGGGAAGACCGTGGTGCAGGGCGAAGAAAGCGTGGTGCAATGCGTTGTCGGACAACGTACGAACCCTTGTGTTCGGGGCTCCGGCCGACGTGCGCGGTCGGGTCGGTGGGACCGGACCGGATCAGGGTCGGACGGAAGCCCGGAGGATGAGGAAGGACCGGGCGCTGCTCGGGGCAGCCTCCACTGCGACGGTCATCAACCTCAGCTCCTCTCAAGGGCATAGGGACTTCGACATCCCTGCAAAACCCTAGCAGCCACGATGTCGCTTGGCGCCGGTGGCCAAGGGGGCTGTCGGTCAGTGAGCTTCTTCGAGTTGGCCACCGATCGGGTGATGGCCGTGAAGCGCAACGAGCGAGGCCCCCGGGCTGTTGATCGAGATGTCTGACGTCT